>JAVEPB010000230.1 GCA_030922375.1 bacterium
TTTATAGCATGGCAGCAGGCGGGGCGCATCCGGGACCGCGCGCCCGCTAAAGCTTGTGTAACTCGGGAAGGAGTTCGCCCGAGATCAACCGCATGCTGTGGAGCGCGGTCGAGAGCGGCATGCCCGCCCAGTGGGTCCGGAAAAGGGAATTGGGATTCAGATAAATTTATAGAAAGGACAGGAACCTTTTATTTGGATCGGAGTCCGTATCTATAGACCTTCCATCGTACGCTGGACGGCGGCGCGGATTTCGTCGGCCCCGGGCGCATAGGTGTTTTCCAGGGGTTCGCTGAAGGGGACGGGTGAGGCGGGTGTCCCCACGCGCTCGATGGGCGCGTCCAGGTAGTCGAAGGCTTCCTTTTGGGCCAATGCGGCCACCTCGGCGCCCACGCCGCAGGGGAGATGTCCCTCGTCCGCCACCACCAACCGATTGGTTTTTCGCACCGACTCCAGGATGGACTCGGAATCGAGGGGAACGATGGTTCTCGGATCGATGACCTCGGCCTCGATTCCATCGGCGTCCAGCTCTTCGGCCGCCTTCAGGGCGTGTTCGACCATATAGGAAGTCGCCACGACGGTAACGTCCTTTCCCCTTCGCCGGATGGCCGCCTCCCCGAAAGGGATGCTGAAGGCTGCCTCGGGAACCGGCCCCTTGCGCCCAAAGAGAAGCTTGTGGGCGATGAACATGACCGGCCCGTCGTCTTTTATCGCGCTGGCGAGAAGACCCTTCGCGTCATGAGGGGTGGAGGGCATCACCACCTTCAGGCCGGGGGCATGGACGAACCAGGCGTGCAGGCTCTGGCTGTGCTGGGCCGCGGCGCCCCGCGTAACGCCTATGGCAACCATGAACACAACGGGCACCTTCCCTTGCCCACCCATCATGAAATGTACCTTGGCCGCTTGATTCACCAATTGGTCCATGGCCACCAACGTGAAATCGATGAACTTCAGTTCCACGATGGGGCGCAGGCCGGTGAGGGCCGCACCGACGGCCGCACCCGTGAAACCGGACTCTGATATTGGCGTGTCGATGATTCTATCGGGGCCGAACTCCTCGAAAAGACCCTGCGTCACCGCGAAGGTGCCGCCGTAGGCGCCGATATCCTCGCCCAGAACAACCACCGACGGGTCCGCCCCCAACGCATCGCGTTTGGCGGCGATAAGGGCTTCGCGGTATGTCATCTCGGCTGTCACGACGGAATTCCCTTAATCCACATAGGCGAAATCGGCGAAATCAACGGCTTCGGGCAAGGGGCTGTTCTCGGCGAAAGTCACCGCGTCTTCCATTTCCGTCAAAACTTTCGCGCGGAGATTGGCGAGTTTTCTTTTCGTTGAGAGACCGCCCGAAAGGAGAGCTTTCTCGGCCCGCTCGATGGGGCATCGCTCTCGCCACTCGGCTATTTCCTCGGCGGGACGGAGTTTGGTCCCGCCGCTGGGGTCCGATTCGCCGTGTCCCCGCCACCGGTAGGTTTTACACTCCAAAAGATAAGGTCCCTTGCCGGCCCGGACGCGGGCGGTGGCTTCTTTTGCCGCCTCGAAGACCGCGCCGACATCGTTCCCGTCAACGACGGCCCCCGGCATCCCGTAGGCGAGCGCCCGATCCGCCACGTGAGCAATGGCCATGTGGCTCGATTGGGAGATGGAGAGCGCGTAGCGGTTGTTTTCACACACAAAAAGAACCGGAAGCTTGAGCACGGCGGCGAGGTTCATCGATTCGTGAAATGTTCCCTGGTTTGAAGCGCCGTCGCCGAAAAAAACAACCGAGATGTGATTTTTCCCCAGCACCTTCGCCGAGAGTGCGGCCCCCGCCGCGATGGGAAGGCCCGCTCCGACGATGCCGTTCGCCCCAAGAATGCCCTTCCCGAGATCGCCCATGTGCATCGAACCGCCCCGGCCGCGGCAGCAGCCATCCTGCTTGCCGAAAAGCTCGGCAATCATGGAGGGCGGGCCGAGGCCTTTTGCGATGAGATGGCCGTGCCCCCTGTGGTTGCTGACGATATAGTCCTCGTCTCGCAAATTGGCGCATACGCCGGCGGCCACCGCTTCCTGGCCGATGGACAAATGAACAAGACCCCTGACGCGGCCGGCCGCATAGAGTTCCCTCAGCTTTTCCTCGAAAAAGCGGATACGGATCATGCACCGGTGGAGATCGAGAAGGGGTATCTTAGAGCCGGACCCGGCCGGGTTCTTTTTCCCTTTGCGTAATTTTTTGGAAGGCATTTTAAAATCCGTTATTAGGGATAACGAGAGCCCTAGGGGATGACGAGAATCCCCAGCGCGCCATCCTGCCGGCTTTCAAAGGTTTTGAAAGCCTCTTCGATATCATCGAGCGCGAAAGTTTTTGTAACGAGCGGGGCGGTTTTCACCTGCTCGTTGGCGACAAGGCTCACCGCGCCACCTCCGGTGTGGGGGCTGCCCCGCATCCCGTAAACCGTCATCTCGTGGAGAGCGATGGTATCGGTGTCCAGGAGAACGCCCTCGGCCTTGTTCACAATCCCGATGAGGGCGATGCGCCCACCCATGCGGGTGGCGTCCGAGGCGGTCCTCATGGACTCGGCCTTGCCCGCGCATTCAAACACCACGTCCACCCCTATCCCGTCGGTGAGATCGAGGAGGCGCTGTGTTACATCTTCCCGGGTGTAGTCGAACACCTCGTCCGCTCCAAACTCCTTGGCGACTTCCAGGCGCGCCCCGCGGCCGCTCATGAACACGCGCCTGGCCCCCTTCAGTCGGGCGACCTGGAGGACGAGCAAACCCTGAACACCCGAGCCCAGAATGGCCACGTCATCCCCGGCGTAAACCCCGGCGCGCTCCACGTAATGCAAGGCCTGGGCCAGCACATGGGCGGCGACGCCTTCCTCGAAACTCATGGTGTCCGGCATCTTGACCAGGGCCTCCGGCGGGCGCACGACGTACTCGGCGAAAGCGCCGGGGTAGTTGAAGCCATACATCCGAAAGCCCTTGGCGAGGTTGCCGTGGTGATCGCAAAGGTGATAGTTGCCCGTCCGGCACATCCGGCAATTTCCGCAGCCCCGGGAGGTTTCGCCCACAACGCGGTCGCCCGGGCGGAGCCCCTCGACCTCCTCGCCCACGGCCACGACTTCGCCGGCCCATTCGTGGCCGGGAATATGAGGAAGAGACGGCGAAAACGAAGTCTTGTGAACTCCGTGCACGATGCGGATGTCGGTTCCGCAGAAACCGCACGCCCCCACCCGGCACAGTGCTTCGCCCGGACCCATTGCGGGCACATCCATCTCTTCGACCTTGAGCCGATCCCACTCACGCAGAATGGCTGCTTTCATACGGCTTGGGATCTGATTTCCCATGGTGCGACCTCCTTTAAGGGTTCAGGCCGAATCCGCTTCCGGTTATTTACGTTTATGCGCGAGCTTGCTGGCCTCGGGGTCGATTCCGAGGAGCTTTGCCGCTGTCCCGCCGAACATGGCGGCCTTGTCTTCCCGGGTGATGGGCGGATAGCCCCATTCGCGGCTGAGTTCCTCGGGCATGTTCAGGTCCAGGATGGCCTGCACCATTTGCCTGTGCCCCGTGCCGGGCCAGTCCGTCCCCCAGATGAGCTTATCACCCACGCCGAAGGAAAATATCTCGCCGATGAAGTGGCGAAGCTTGACGGGCCCCCACTGGATCAACCCAAGGACGGAGCTCATCCCGATGTGAAGGTTCGGATGCTTGTAGGCGAGCATGTAGAGCTCTTGTTGGTTGGGAAAACCAAAGTGATAGGCGACGACCTTGAGATCCGGAAAGGCGCTGCACACATCGTCGAGGAGAATCGGCTGGCAGTATTTGGTCATTCCGATGCGAATGGTGAAGCCGGTATGGAAGCAGACCGGTATCTGGAGCTCTTCGCATTTTGCGTAAAAGGGAAACATCTTCGGATCGTTCAGATACCCATCCTCGGGCGAGTAGACCTTGGTGCATTTGAAGCCCATCTGGGTGTGAAGATATTCCAGTTCCCAGATGGCGTTGTCGATTCCCCGCTTCATATGAGGGCCGACGTTGGATTGGCCGGTGAAGCGGTCGGGATACTTCTCCATGGCTTCGATAATATGATAATTGGTCGAGAACGGCGCGGAATTTTTCGTTGCGTCCATGAACGACTCGCGGAGGATGGACGCCATGTCCACGCCGCCTTCGTCCATTCCGGCGATGAGATTATCGGCGGACCAATCCATTCCGGGGTGGCCCCCCTCCTCGCCGGTGACAGGGTTGGTCCACTTGGTTTTCCGGGCCATCACATGGGCGTAGTCGAGGCACGCCATGTCCGGAAAATAACTCACGTGCTTGCGGTAATCCTGGGGCATGATATGGGCTTCGATGTCCAGGATGAAATAATCGTCGGCACTTTCGGCGGTCATGGGAGCTTGCGCGGCCATACGTGGATCCTCCGGAGGAGAAGGGTGAACATGATCGACTCCAGAAGTAGACGAATGTTCACTGATTCATGTCTGATCGAAACCGGCCTCAAATCAGTTGGCAAATTCATGAATTGGTGATTTCGGGACCGAAAAGAGTAACATGTAAGAATATATGCTCTTTTTATATTTATTTCAACCGATCTGCTCTTTGGGTGACGGATCTGTAACTAAGCTGAATTCAGGCATCTCCCCTCCCCCGCCCGTCGATCCGTGGATTCCCGCTGAAATTCCTGGGCCGCTTTCAGGACGAATTTCTCACCCACCCCGCCTAGGATGCGTTCATTGGCGCTGATATTTGGCGAGACGAATCCCCCCCCTGAACGCGGCGGGCGATCACTCTCTCGCCGGGCTGGCATTCGCGGTTATTTCTTCCCGAACCGCTCCTTGGTGTCCGCCATGCTCGAGACGCCGGGCTTCCAGGCCGGGGGAGGATCGGCGGCGTCGCCCGCGTGGCCGTCGCGCTCGAGCCGGTCTCGGAACCACTTGTCATTGACGCGGTTCGTATCATCATCCATCTCGGCCATGTCGCAAAATATCTCGATTCCGTTGCCCGAGGGGTCTTTGAAATAAAAAGCACGGTTCTCGCCCATGGTGCCGTCCCCTTCCGGATTCGCGGGGCTGTGGACGACCGGCTCCATCGCGAGTTCGAGTCCCTGGGCGCGAATATAATTCGCCCAATTCTCAAGCTCTTTTTTCGAGCCCACCTCGAAGGCGACATGGTGCAGCCCTACCTCCGGGCTGAGCATCATCTCGGGGCGGGAAGACATCTCCGTATCTTTGGAAAAATGGACGAGAGAAACCGCGTGGTGCAAATTTCCGCAGCGCATGAAGCAGATGGCATGAGGACCGTAAGGGTTGTCGCCGGGATTGTATCGGTCGGACACGCGGAAACCCAGGACGTCCCGGTAAAAGGCGATGGCTTCCTCGATGTCGTGGACCTTCAGGCCAACGTGCTGAACGCGCCGGATTCGAGAGGGTGGGGGGCTCATCTTTCTCCTCCTTCGGTGGTTTAATAAAGTGGCATCTTGCGAACAGCCTTTCCAGGATGAATACTTTGGTGTCATATTTAGTTGGAGTAGTTGACTAGTATATTCGTACCTTATAATCTTCGATCATACAATTCCCACTTCGGCGGGGCAGTCGATCTCAGTTCACATGTGAGCCGCGGCGAAGTATGCGTGAACTTGCGGGGCGAATCACCGAGGCGCCTACGCAGGCCACTGAGGGAGGCGAAATACCTCCGTCCGCGAAACCCATCCCGCCTCCGGCGGCTGAGGCGGGGCGAGTTTCGCTCGCATGGCCTTCCCCCGGTTGGGGAACCCACTTTCTCTCTTGGGGCGGACAGCCGATGAATCCAAGTCATATCCTCGCCCGTTGGGCGGAGCGCACCCCCAATCGGGAAGCCGTAATCGGGGTCGAGAGGCGCCTCACCTGGGCGAATCTCCGCGAGCGTGTGGACGAACTCGCCGTCGGCCTCCACGGTTTAGGCGTGAAATCCGGCGACCGGGTGGGGGTATTGCTCTATAACTGTCCGGAATTCCTGGAAGCCTATTTCGCCATCTCCCACCTGGGAGCGATCATCGTCCCGATCAACTTCCGCCTCGCGGGTCCGGAGTTCGCCTATATTCTCGACGACGCGGGCGTCACCGTCCTCATCACCGAGGCCGCCTTTCACCCCTCGATCGATCCCATTCAGGACGAGCTTCCCAATCTGGCGCACGTAGTGTGCGTGGGAGAGGACGTTCCCGCGGGCTGGCAGGGCTTCGAGGCGGCAATCGAGAGTTCCCGCGGGGGGAGCGTCCCCCCCGCGTTCACCGAGCTCGGCGACGTGCAACGGATAATGTACACCTCGGGTACGACGAGCCGGCCGAAAGGGGCCATGATCACCCACGGCAACGTCTACTGGAAAAACGTCGCCCACATCATGGACCTGAATCTGACCGCCGAGGACCGAACCCTCATCGTCGGGCCGCTCTACCATGTGGGCGGGCTCGATCTTCCCGCGACCGGTGTTCTCTACATGGGCGGCAGCGTGGTGATTCTCCCGAAGTTCGATGCCGAACACGTCTTGGCTTCGGTCCACGAGGAAAGCGCCACGAACGTCTGGCTCGCGCCCACGATGATCGCCCAAGTGCTGGGGCGGGAGGACATCGGCCGCTTCGACCTGTCGAGCCTGCGAATCATCATCGACGGCGGAGAGAAGATGCCGATCCCCCTCATCGAGAAACTGCTGCGGATCATTCCCGGCTGCGGCTTCCATGACGCTTACGGGCTCACCGAAACCGTCTCGGGCGATACGTTTCTTCCGCCCGCTGACGCGGTGCCCAAGACGGGCTCGGTCGGGATTCCCACCCACCAGCTGCGCCTCCGGATCGTGGACGACGAGCGCCGCGACGTGGCCCCCGACGAGTTGGGCGAAATCATCCTGCGCGGACCCAAAATCTTCGCCGGCTATTGGAACAATCCCGAAGCCACCGAGGCGGTGCTCGTGGATGGATGGTTCCACACCGGCGATATCGGACGGATGGACCCGGAGGGCTACCTTTATGTCGTGGACCGCAAGAAGGATATTATTGTAAGCGGGGGCGAGAACATCGCCTCGACCGAGGTCGAGCGCGTCATCTACGAAGACCCGGGCGTGGCCGAATGCGCTGTGGTCGGTATTCAGGATGAAAGATGGGGCGAGGTCCCCTGGGCCTACGTCGTCCTCAAACCCGGCGGGGAAACCTCTGCCGAGGGTATCGTCGATCGCTGCTCGGCCGCCCTGGCCAGGTTCAAGGTGCCCAAGCGGGTGGAGTTCATCGAAGCCTTGCCCAGGAATCCCTCGGGAAAGGTGCTGAAGCGGGCGCTCCGCGAAATGGCCGGCCCGAGAGACGAAGGGTCATAGGCGATGCTGGCGGCCCGCTGGCACGGGAGGGGGGACCTCCGGTTAGAGGAGATTCCGGAGCCCTCGCCCGGCCCGGGCGAGGTGCTCGTCGAGGTGGAGCGTTGCGGCATCTGCGGCACCGACCTCCACGAATACCATCACGGCCCCTTGCTCATGCCCCGCCGCCCCCATCCCCTCACCGGGCGTACCCCCCCCGTCGTCATGGGTCACGAGTTCGCCGGAAGGGTTCTCCTGCGCGGGCCGGGCGCCGAAGCGCTCCGGGAAGGGGCGCGTGTGACCGTGAACCCCTGTCTGCCGTGCGGAGAATGCCCCCAGTGCAGGGAGGGGAAGGCCTATCTGTGTCCCCGTCTGGGGAGCATCGGCTTCGCCGCCGACGGGGCCTTTGCCAACCGGGTTGTTTGCCCGGCATCCAGCTGCCACCTCATCGCGGACGAATTGCCGGCGGAGGGCGCGGCGCTCTCCGAGCCACTCGCCGCCTGCATTCATGCATGGCACCGGGGAGGCGGACAGGCCGGCGAGGCTGTACTCATCGTGGGAGCGGGACCGGTGGGCCTCCTTCTTCTTCAGGTCGCTCGCTCGCGAGGAGCGGAGGAAGTATTCGTCGTCGAACCGAATCCCTCCCGGCGGGAGGCGGCCGAGGCCCTCGGCGCCACTGCCGTTTTCGACCCCGGGGCGGAGGCGGATTTTGTCCGCTTCCTGCTCCGCGAGACGGGCGGCGTCCCGCTCGTTTTTGAGTGTGTCGGCCAGCCGAAAGCCCTGGAGACGGCACTGCGCGCCAGCGGTCGGGGCAGCCGCGTGGTGGTGGTCGGCCTCTTTTCAGAGCCCGTTCCCGTGGATTTCCTGCGGCTCTTCGCCCAGGAAAAATCAATCCTCGCCTCTTGCGCTTATACGGATGAGGAGATAGGCGGTGCGGTGGCCTTGCTCGGGGAGGGAAAGATTGATTGGGGACCCATCGTGAGCGGGACCATCCGTCTTGAAGACATCGTCGCGGAAGGTTTCGATACGCTCTTGGGCGGGTCTTCCGGGCGGATAAAAATTCTCGTCGACCCCGCCGGCTGAGGAGGCAAAGATGGATTTCTCTCTTCCCGAGGAAGCCCGGATGCTGGGCGATCTTTGCCGCGATTTCGCCGGCCGGGCGATCCGCCCCCACGCGGCCGAGTGGGATCGCGAGCGCCGGTTCCCGGTCGAGGTTTTCCGCGAAATGGGTGAACTCTCTCTCATGGGCCTGCTCGTCCCCGCCGAGTATGGGGGAACCGACGTGGGCGCGGTGGCCTACTCCGCGGCGATGGAGGAGGTGGCTGCAGCCGACAACGCGACCGCGGCCGCCTGGAACGCGCATCTGACGATCGGCAGCCTGCCCATCCTCTACTTCGGGACGGAGGAGCAAAAGCGCCGCTGGCTCGCGCCGCTCGCGCGCGGAGAAAAACTGGGCGGCTGCGCCTTCACGGAACCGAACGCGGGCAGCGACTTGAGCGCTATCGAGACGCGCGCCGAGCGGGTGTCCGGCGGCTGGAGACTCCAGGGACGAAAAAATTTCATCACCAACGCGGGAACCGAGATGAGCCTGGGACCCATCGTCCTGGCCCGCACGGCGGCGGATCGTTTCGGTTTTTTCGTGGCGCCCGCCGGAACCCCCGGTTTTGAGTTGGGGCCGAATCTCGAAAAGATGGGATGGCGCTCGATGGATACGCGGGAGCTTATCTTCGATGAATGTCTGTTGCCGGGTGACCACCTGCTCGGAGAGTCCGACGTCGGCGGCATCCGCCAGGCGACCGAGACCCTCGCGATCGGCCGCATCAGCGTAGCGGCCCTCTCGCTCGGGCTGGCGCGGGCCTGCCTCGACGCCTCTCTCTCTTACGCCCTCGAGCGGGTGCAGTTCGGCCGGCCCCTCGCCTCCCACCAGGCGATCCGCTTCAAGCTCGCCGACATGGGGACCCGCCTCGAGATGGCGCGCCTGATCACCATGAAGGCGGCCTGGCTCTACGACCGGGGGGAGCCCTACCGCCAGGAGGCGGCGATGGCCAAACTCGCCGCCTCGGAACTCGCCGTGGACGCCTCCCGCGAGGCGGTGCAAATCCACGGCGGCTACGGCTACGTCGAGGGGGAGTTTCCGGTCGCCCGCTACTACCGGGACGCCAAGGTACTCGAGATCGGCGAGGGCACGAGCGAGATCCAGCGCATCATCATCGCCAAGGGACTGGGGTGCTGAGGATGGCGGGGAAAACTCGGTGAATTTACTGAAGTCCTGATTTCGTTCCTGTCCAGGGAAAGACGGGAAAAACACATTCATCCAGAGAAGGCGGCATAAAATGCGTGCATTATTCGTGCTCACTCCCCCGGAGTCCAAACGGTTCATCGCCAAGGCCGTGGCCCAACTGCCCGAGGTCATAGCCGCCAAGGAAGATGGTGAGATTATTATCGCGCACGGCTCCACGAATGTTCGCGTGGCCGAGGAGATCATCGGCGAATGCCCCGAACGCCACAAGTTTCTTTCGGGGCAGATCATCAACAGGATTTTATGTCTGACGCAGGCCGAGGAAAAACCCCCCATCATCAAGATCAAAAACGGTGAGCTCTCTCCACCCGTATCGACCATGGAGGAGACGCTCGAGAATTTCGGCTCGGAATCCGTGTTCATCAAAGGGGCGAATGCCGTTGACCCCCAAGGGAACGTGGGGGTGTTCATGGCCCACCCGTCGGGCGGGACCATCGGCTGGGCTTTCGGCATCCTCAGCGCCAGGGGGTCCCGCCTGATCGTCCCCGTGGGGCTTGAAAAGTTGATTCCATCCGTCAAGGAAGCCGCGCAAAATCTCGGGCAGGACACGTTGTATTACTCCACGGGGGTCAAAATCGGGATGTTTCCCGTCATGAATGCGACTGTGATCACCGAGGTGGAGGCTTTCCGTATTCTGTTTGACCTTCATGCGGTTCACATCGGCGGCGGAGGCGTAAGCGGCACCGAAGGATCCGTCGTCCTGGCGGCGGAAGGAGAAAAAGGGAACCTGGATCGCGCCATCGAACTTATCGAATCGATAAAGGGAGAGGTGCCGCTTCAACCGAAAAAATCCCAGTGCGTCAATTGCCTGCCTACAAGTCCGAGCATGCTTGCCAGCCCGGAAGCACAGTTCGCGGAAATTGAAAGCGACCACTGCATGTTCCAAGGGAGAAAAGAGGGGGAACTCCCCCCCTTTTTACGCCAAGGAGTGTGACCCGGGGTGCCCCGCATTTGAGGTCACGCGAATAAAAAACCTCGATGACA
Organism: bacterium; assembly: GCA_030922375.1. GTDB lineage: Bacteria > UBA8248 > UBA8248 > UBA8248 > UBA8248 > UBA8248. Next base: position 10,580 of record JAVEPB010000230.1, read on the forward strand.
TCAGGAAATCCTTTCACGGGAGGAAGACCACATGAGCGACGAACTGAATGAAAGGCAAAAGGAACTAAAGGCGAAATTCATCGAGGAGCGAGGATATTGGCGGGACGAACTGTGGGAGCCTATCCTCAAGATCGATCCGGACTTCTTCGAGGCATACCTGAATTTCTCCGCCGCTCCCTGGAAAAACGGCGTGTTGCCTCCTAAGATCAAAGAGCTGATCTACATCGCTATCGATTCTTCGACGACTCATCTATATGAACCCGGGCTCGGCCAGCACATCAAAAACGCGCTGAAATACGGCGCCACCAAGGAAGAGATCATGGAAGTATTCGAGCTTACAAGCGTGTTGGGCATTCACACCATAACGATGGGTGTGCCCGTTCTCATGAAGGAGCTGAAATTGGCCGAGGAGGGTTCATAGCCGGCGCCGCGATGTAAAGGAGCCGCGGTCCGCCAATATCCGGCTCTCCCTCCCAAGGCGCGGGAGACCAGGCCACATTCATGTTGATCTGCGTTCGAGACAGGCTGGGGGACCACTCAAGAATTTGATTGATTTCGGCACATTCCGGGAAACCCGCCGGAGGTTTTTTGGGGTGGTGCGAGTTCGCCGTCCTGCGGGGAAAGCCGCCCGCGAACCCTTCTCTCTTGAATTCTCAGAGTAAAATTCAACTCTCCTCAGATCCCGCGGCTTTCACTACCCTTCCTTGACTGCCGCAATAATTTCAAGCACACCCTTTTGAGCGTCGGAGAAAAACATCAGTGAGTTATCGGCCGCGAAGAGCGGGTTCGGAATGCCTGCGAACCCCGGGCTGAGACTTCTCTTGATAATCACGACGGCGCTCGCTTTATCCACATCGAGAATGGGCATACCGGCTATCGGGCTTGAGTCATCGGTATTTGCAACCGGGTTGACAGTGTCGTTGGCCCCGATGACGAGGACAACGTCGGTCTGCGCGAAAGTGGGATTGATCTCGTCCATTTCCTTCAGTTTGTCATAGGAAACTTCCGCCTCGGCGAGGAGGACGTTCATGTGCCCCGGCATCCTGCCGGCGACGGGGTGAATGCCGTACTCCACTTCGACATCACGCTCCTCGAGCAAATTGGCCAGATCGCGCACGGCGTGCTGGGCGCGGGCCACGGCCATCCCGTAGCCGGGGGTGATGACCACCCGCCGGGCGGCGTCGAAGAGCATCGCCACCTCCTCGGCCGAGGCCGACTTCACCCGGCCCTCGTATATTTCATCGGAGCTCTGCGTGGCCCCATCGGAGGCCTGTCCTCCCCCCGTCAGGACGTTGACGAGAGAGCGGTTCATGGCCTTGCACATGATCTGCGTGAGGATGAGGCCCGAGGCGCCCACCAATGACCCGGTGATGATGAGAGCGTTGTTCGCCAAGACAAAACCCGTCGAGGCGGCGGCCAGCCCGGAATATGAGTTCAGCAGACAGATCGCCACGGGCATGTCCGCCCCGCCGATGGGCAGCGTGAGGAGCACTCCCAGAATCGAGGCCACGATCACCATCACCCAGTAGTAGCCGACGGCGCCGGAGGGATTCATGACGATCATCGCGCCCAGGACAAGCGAGACGGCAAAGAGCGCAATGTTGATGAGTTGATGTCCGGGGAGCTGGACCGAGCTTTCCGTGAACAGCCCCTCGAGCTTGGCGAAGGCTATCAGGCTTCCCCAGAAGGTCACCGCGCCGATGATCCCGGATGCAACCGTGGCCACCAGGGACTGCCCCTGGGGGGCGCCGGTGACGAAGGTTGTGGCGACCAGGGCCGCGCCCGCCACCACGACGGAGGCGCCCCCGCCGAAGCCGTTCAGGAGAGCCACCATCTCCGGCATCGCCGTGATGCGGATTTTCAGCGCCAGGGCAGCCCCGATCACCCCGCCGACGATGAAGCCGGCGATGATGATCTCGTAGCGGATAATATTCTGGTCCAAAAGCGTGAGGACAATCGCGAGCAGCATCCCAAGCGCGCCGGTGAGATTTCCGCGCACGGCTGTACGGGGATGGCTCAGCCCCTTGATGCCGAGGATAAACAGCGTAGCGGCCACGAGGTAGCCGAACTTGATGACTCCTGGGTTCAAAGGACTACTCCTTTCGCTTGAACATCATGAGCATTCGGTTCGTGACCAGGAACCCGCCGACGACGTTGATGGTGGCGAAGACGACCGCCAAAAATCCCAGAAAGGCGACCAGGGGGCCTTCGCTCAAGCCCGCGAAAACCAGCGCGCCCAGAACGGTGATTCCCGATATGGCGTTCGAGCCCGACATGAGAGGCGTATGGAGGATCGGGGGGACCTTCGTGATGACCTCATAGCCCACGAACAGGGCGAGGACAAAAATAGTCAGCGCCTCGGTGATTCCTGCCATTTTACTCTCCGCTAGGTTGTGGTGCCGGTGGAGATATCTATCGCCTCGCGCACCCTGGCGTTAACGATCTCGCCGTCCCGCGTCACGAGCGTATCCGCCACGATCTGATCCTCGGTGTCGATCTGAAACTCACCGTCCTTGACCATGTGCACAAAAAAGTTCGAGAGGCCCCTGGAGTAGAGCTGGCTCGCAGTGAAGGGAACCTCGGAAGCCAGGTTCACCGGACCGTGGACGGCGACCCCACCCAAATCGATGCATTCCCCCGGCTTCGTGGGAGCGCAGTTGCCGCCGCGCTCGGCCGCCAGATCGACGACAATCGAGCCGGGCGCCATCCGCGACACGGTTTCCTCGGAGATCAGGACGGGCGCCTTCCTGCCCGGAACGGCCGCCGTCGTGATGACGATGTCGCTCCCGGCCACGCCGTCCGCCAGCAGCTCCTGCTGCCGTTTCTGGGTTTCCTCGCTCTGTGCCTTCGCGTAGCCGCCTGAGTCCTCGGCGCTTTCGGCCACTTCCTCGAGCTCGAGGAATTTCGCGCCCAGGCTCTCGACCTCTAGCTTGGCGGCGTCGCGGATGTCGTAGGCCTCCACCAACGCCCCCAGGCGGCGGGCGGTTGCGATCGCCTGAAGGCCCGCCACACCCGCGCCAACCACGAGGACCCGAGCGGCCTTAATCGTCCCGGTCGCTGTCATCATCATCGGAAACAGCCGGCCGAAGCTATCGGCGGCGAGAAGTACGGCCTTGTAGCCCGTGACGGTGGCCATCGCCGTCAGGGCGTCCATGCTCTGCGCGCGGGATATCCGCGGGATGAGCTCAAGGGCGAAGGCGGTCACCTTCCGCTCGGCCAGGCTCTTCATCTCCTCGAGGGCCGTCAGGGGCTCGGAGAAGCCGACGGCTACCTGTCCGGGCTTGAACAGCTCAAGGTCCGCCGCGCCCGCTTCCGGATTCGCGCCCAGCGTGCGGACCTGAAAGATAGCGTCCGAGCCCGAGAAGACGCCGGCCCGATCAGGAATGATTCGGGCCCCAGCACCTTCAAATTCCGAGTCCGAATAACCCGCCGCTACTCCGGCCCCCGCCTCGACGGCCACTTCCAGCCCTGCCTTGGTCAGGGAAAGAACCGAAGGAGGAACAAGCGCGATGCGCCGCTCCCGGGGAAAGGTTTCCTTGGGCACTCCAATGATCATCACACCCTCCAAAAACGCTCGTCACCCCTAGTTACCGTGAACCGAGGAAAGGATAAAGGAAAGTTAATCTTTTGTCTTGGCAAGACAGCCGAATTTGAATGCTTTCCAAAATCAAGCAAATATCAATTTTCAATGCAAGGAATTATCCCACGGTATCCTCATCCGGTGGGCGAGCAACCGACCTTCAGCCCTGGTGTCGTCGGCCTCGACTATCAGAGGTGATTCCTGCTTGAACCCCTGCTCCCGGGCGAGGTGATCCAGTGCGTGAGAGCCCATAAATAGGAATCGAACTGTAACGTACATACGTCACGGGGACTGTATATTTCTTTTAAAAATTTCTTGCAACAGTGACAGGCAATCGCCCGAAAAAAAACGTTCATCGCCGAAACCGGCAAAATCAAGTTGGCCCACGCTCGCGTTACTGAAGTAAACGCATTGCAGCCGGCCGGAGGGGCCAGATAATGCCTCACTTGAGGCACCCGAGCGTACGCTCGTCTCTCCCCTGGTGGATATGGGCAATGACCGTCCGGTTCCTGCGGATTGGACACAATAGCCCCTGTCCCGGGACATACACTTCCCGTGTGCGACGAAAAGTCACACAAGGGAAGAAGACTTATTACCAGCGCCTTTTCTTCACACTCCTGAACTAATAGGACAATCAGGGAATTTTTTTACTTCTGCTTCACCGCTGTTCCTGATTCCGCCGGTTCACAAGCGCTCAAAGAGAGCATGCGCCCTCCCCCGCTCTCCCTATGGCCGCACCTGCTGGTAAGGCGCGACTCCCCCTTTTTCATCGAAGCTGTAGACGGTGTAGGCTTGGGGGTTGTTGCTCGGCATCCCCGGCGAGCCGGCCGGCATGCCGGGCACCCCGAGACCGGCGGCCTGGGGTTTTTCCTTCAAGAATTTGAGAATCACATCGCCCGGCACATGACCCTCGACGATGTACTTGCCGATCGTGCCGGTGTGGCACGAGTCCAGGCGTGGGGGGATCCCGAGCCGGCGCTTGAGGGCGTTGAGCTCTTTGTAGGAAACATTGTTCGTCTTGATTTTGAAGCCCTTTGATTGCAGGTGAACCACCCAGCCCGAGCAGCATCCTCACGTCGGGCTTTTATAGACCACGATCTCCTCGCCCGCGGCCTCGGCCTGGTCCCAAAAAAAGGCGGCCCCGCCGATGATGAGCGCCCCGCCAATGAGTATCCAAAGTTTCGCTTTGATCGATATCACTTGCCTCTCCTTGCTTTTTGCCGAAGATAACCGCGGTTAACCAGAATCCGGCGGTTCCCATATGGTTTCTTGAATAGTGCTATTTCAATATCAGATGGTCTCTTGCGTGTCTCCGAAATGACACCATTAAAAAAGCCCCCCTAAAATTCGATATAATCGAGGGAGGGCATCTGCATCAGCCTAGAAAGCAATATATGGACAGGACGCGGCATTTAGCAACTTTCCCGGCTAAACCATCAGAGGTCATCCTGCGGGTTCTGTCGATTCGGAATATTGCTTGATCTTGGGTCAGTATGCCGTGCATGCTGGCATGGCCGGACGAACGAATCCGGTGGCAGGGCTCTGGAACCAATGTTTCAAGCATGCGCCGTATTCTCTCGCCCTGGGAGGGGGCGAAAACAGATTGATCTTAGCGATGGGATTTGGCAGTGAGTCCTTGAAGCAACCGGCCAGTCGTCATTGATATCGTGAGAGTTTGCCGCGATAGAAAAGTCGGCCTGAACGTCTTCAGTATTTCGGATGAAAAGGGCGAGGTCATGAAGCAAATAAAAAACCCCATTACTTCGGAAAAATATGATGCCGTATTGTTCGATCTGGATGGTGTGCTGACTTCGACAGCAAAAATACATGCCAAATGCTGGAAGTTGATGTTCGATGATTTTCTCAAAAAGCACGCCGCCGAAAACGACGAGCCATTCCAACCATTTGATATCGGAACCGATTACAAGCTTTACGTGGACGGAAGAACCCGGTTCGAAGGAGTTCGAAGTTTTCTGGAATTCCGAGACATCCAAAAACCCTTCGGTGACCGTGGTGACCATCCGGACCAGGATACGATCTGCGGCCTTGCAAACCGCAAGTTCGAGATGGTGAGCAAGATGATAGAATCCGAAGGCGTCGAAGCATACGAGGGCTCCATTGCCTTGGTCCGCTTCTTAAGAGAGAGCGGCTTCAAAACAGCGGTCGTGTCCTCAAGCGCCTCCTGCCGGGCTGTATTGAAATCGGCAAAAATTGACGATCTATTCGATCTGGTAATCGACGCCGAAATCGCTCACCAACAAAAACTTTCGAGTAAGCCGGCGCCGGACACCTATCTGGCCGCGGCGGGGCAACTCGGTGTCGAACCGATTCGAGCGGTCGTCGTCGAGGATGCGATATCGGGCGTACAAGCGGGCCGCGCCGGCGGCTTCGGCCTTGTGATCGGCGTCGATCGAGAGGGGAGCGCCAAAGAACTGATGGAAAATGGCGCTGATGTGGTGGTAACTGATCTGGGGGAGATTCTTCCACGCTGATGGATCATGAGATGGAGTGAGCTGAGATGATTCGACACGAGACCATACGTCCTCCTAAGCATATCTATCCCATCGATCAGTGGCGTATTGTCGAAAATGCATTTTATCCGGACTTCCTCGCTCAAACGGAGACGCTTTTCTCCCTCGCGAACGGCTACCTCGGCATGCGGGGGAATTTTATCGAGGGCCGTCCCTGCTCTGAGAACGGCACGTTTGTAAATAGATTTTATGAATCCTGGCCTATCGTCTACGGAGAGGAGGCCTACGGGTTCGCCAAGACCGGGCAGACGATTGTCAATGTCCATGACGCCAAACTCATCCGGCTTTACGTAGATGACGAACCCTTCTTTTTGCCCTCCGCCAATTTGTTAAGTTATGAACGCGTGCTCGATATGCAGCGCGGCACCTTGAACCGCGAAGTTCTATGGGAGATGCCTTCGGGTAAACAGGTGCTGATTCAGTCAACCCGCTTGATCTCCTTCGAACATCGACACCTGGCCGCGATTTCCTATCGCGTTACGCTCCCGAACGACACTGCGCCCGTGACCATTTCGTCGCACCTGGTGCCGAACTCTCAAAGCGAGAGCTGCCAAGCGGGTCAGGCCATCGCCGCGCAGGGTTCGGATCCCCGCCGCAGAGATCTCTCGGATCGGGTTTTAATCCCCGATGAACCCCATGTCGAGGGCAACCGGATTTTCATGGGCCTGACCACACGCAGGAGTAAGATGGCGCTGGCTTGCGGGATCGACCATCAAATTCTGACCCGATGCGAATACACCACCGAGACGGAATGCGTCGAGGGCAGGGCCAAGGTTGTCTTCTCGGTCGAAGCCCAGCCCGGTGAAGCCATTCAACTCTTCAAGTTCATTACCTACCACACCTCGCGGAGCGAACATCCCCAGGAGTTGATCGTACGCGGGCGCCGCACCCTGGACCGTGGGATGCAAACGGGTTTTGAGAAAATCCTCGAGTCCCAGCGGGAACACCTGGATGATTTTTGGAAAAGGAGCGATATCGTCGCCGAGGACGATGGAAAGGGCACTCACGCCGGAATGATTCAGCAGGCCCTACGCTGGAACCTTTTCCAGTTGTTTCAGGCGACGGCCCGGGCCGAGGGAGGCGGGGTACCCGCCAAGGGGCTCACCGGACAAGGATACGAGGGTCACTATTTCTGGGACACTGAAATCTATGTCCTCCCCTTCTTGATCTATACGGCCCCGCGCATCGCGAAAAACCTTCTCCGGTTCCGGTACGAAATGCTGGACAGGGGCCGGGAGCGGGCCCGCGAATTGCACAAGAAGGGGGCCATCTTTCCCTGGCGAACGATCAACGGGGAGGAAGCCTCTGCCTACTATGCCGCGGGAACGGCCCAGTACCACATCAACGCCGACATCATGTACGCCCTCCAGAAATATGTGAACGCCACGGGAGACAAGCAATTCCTGTACGAGTTCGGGGCGGAGATGCTCGTCGAGACGGCGCGCCTGTGGAGTCACATGGGTTTCTTTTCGGAGAAGAAAGACGGGATGTTCTGCATCCACGGGGTGACGGGCCCCGATGAATACAACACCGTCGTGAACAACAATACCTTCACAAACCTGATGGCTCAGGAGAACCTGAGCTATGCGGCCGAGACGGTCGAAGCCCTCCGGACGGATGAGCCGGAAATGTACGAGACCCTGGTCTTCAAGACACAGCTCGAGGATTCCGAGGTGGACGAATGGAGGCGAGTGGCGGAGCGGATGTATGTCCCCTCGGAGGATTCCACAGGAATTCTCCCTCAAGACGATAGCTTTCAGGAAAAAGAGCCTTGGGATTTCGACAACACACCCAAGGACAAATACCCTTTACTCCTCCATAACCATCCGCTGGACATCTACCGTCACCAGGTCATCAAGCAGACCGATGTCATCCTTGCCCTGTTCCTGCAGGGGCATAAATTTTCCGTTGAAAAAAAACGGAAGAACTTCGACTACTACGATCCTCTGACGACGGGTGATTCTTCGCTTTCCTCTTGCATCCAGAGCATCGTAGCCGCCGAAGTGGGCTATATGGACAAGGCCATCGAGTACGGCCGCGACGCCATTTTGATGGATTTGGCCGACGTTCAAGGAAACGTGAAGGACGGCTGCCACATCGCCTCGATGGGCGGCACATGGATGGTCTGCGTCTACGGATTCGCGGGAATGCGGGATCACGGCGGCGAGCTGAGCTTCCGGCCGAGGCTGCCCGGCCGGCTCGTTCGCTTGTGTTTTCCGCTACAGGTGCGCGGTCATGTACTGAGGGTGGATGTAAACCTCGCGTCCGTCACTTACACGCTTGAGAAGGGATCGACTCTGAAGATCGCTCATTACGACGAGGTGGTTGCCCTCGAGAAGGATGCTCCCGTGACATTACCTATTCCAACGGAGTAGCCGCCACAGCCAGCCAGGCCGAATCAGACAGGAGGTTCGCATGCCCGTTACTACTCCCGATCAGTATAAAGAGATGCTTGATACAGCTTACGAAGGTCATTTCGCTTATCCCGCTATCAACATTTCCAGTATGGTGACGGCCAACGCCGCCCTCAAGGGCCTGGCGGACAAGAATTCCGACGGGATTCTCCAAATTTCCACCGGCGGCGGCGGATTCGCATCGGGCCTGGGGGTGGGCGATCAGGCTCTCGGCTGCATCTCACTCGCCGAGCACGTTCACCTTGTGGCCGAGCGCTACGACATCCTCGTCGCGTTGCATACGGACCATTGTCCGCCGGATGCGGTGGACGATTTTATGATCCCTTTGATCGAAGCCTCCGAAGAACGTGCGGCTCAAGGCAGGCCGACCCTCTTCAATAGCCACATGTTGGACGCTTCGAACCTCCCGTTGAAGGATAACCTGGATATGGCGCTCCCGCTTTACGAGCGATTGGCCCGGATTGGCATGATGATTGAGATCGAGGCGGGTGTCGTGGGAGGCGAGGAAGAAGGAGCGGCCGGAAGCCACGACACGCCATCCGAGAAGCTCTACACGACCACGGAGGACATGACGGAAGTGTTCCGCCGGATGCAAACGGTCGCGGGGACCTATCTTTTTGCCGCTACGTTCGGAAACGTACATGGTGCGTATAAGCCCGGCGTCGTGAAACTCAGGCCCGACATCTTGAAGCAGGGCCAGGACGCCATTTGTGCCGAGTTTGGCCAGGACAAATATTTTTATCTCGTATTTCATGGGGGGTCGGGCTCCGAGAAAGACCAGATTAGAGAGACCCTGGGATACGGTGTGGTCAAGATGAATGTCGACACGGATAATCAATATGCTTTCACGCGGGCCGTGGCCGAGCATGTGTTACGCAACTACGACGAAGTTCTCAAGGTCGATGGCGAGATGGGAAACAAAAGGAAATACGACCCCAGGAGTTACCTAAAAGCAGGGGAAGAAGCGATGGCGGCCCGAGTCGGGGAAGCTTGCGATGATCTGCTATCCTCCGGGAAGAGCCTGTTGCATTCATCGTAAGTTGTACGACCGGGGATTCAACAAAATCATCAAGCCTCCGAAGCAGTTCAATGGCTTCATCGGCAGGCCGTCTTTAAACCAAGTTCGCTCCGCTACCTGATCCGTTCCAGGAACTTCCGGGCTTCCTTCGCAACATCGTTAATCGAGTTAAGGGAAATGGCGCGCTCAAACGCCGATTTTGCGTCTTCCTTGAGATTGAGATGTAATGACACGAATCCGATCGAAAGCCAGATTCGCTGAAAACGCGGCTTGATACTGGAGCCCTTTTTAAGAACTTCAAGAGCCTCGCGGTTTCGTCCCACGTAATGGAGACAAAGCCCTAAATCGTTCCAACTATCCACGTCTCCAGAATTCTTTTCCACGGCCTTCCGGTAAAACGGGATGGCCTCCCGGAAGCGTCGCTGCTCGAAGAGCAGATCTCCCTGCTGGGCGGAATCCACCGCCGCGGTAGTAGAGAAGCCAACCGGAGGAGATGATGCAGAAAAGGGATTCGGCAAATCCTTTATATCCGGGAGCTTTGCCGACCGGCCCGCGGAGGGAAAGCCCGCGAGGCTCGGGTTCACTTCCTTTTGTGCGCTCCCGCCATACCACAATGCCGCCGCGAAACCGAGGCAAAAAACCAGAGCTGAACCCGCAGCCAATAAAATCCAACGGTTCAATTTCGACTCTCCCGCGAGTAAAATCTGTCCATCGGAATAAATCATACCCTATTCACGGGGAAAACTGGATTTCAGTCAACCATAAAATCCGCCTTGTTGTAGAGGTTAATTTTAGCCGGCAAGGAAGGTTGGCAGTGCTCGGAAATAATCGGATCCAAAAAAAATCATTGGTTTTGAATTTTGACGATAAATTCAATCAAACAAGAAATTAAGACTCGAGCAGTTGCCCGAGCCCCTTCGGCGAAATTCACGATTAACGCCTTTCCGCCTATAAGGTGTTCTTGGAAACTACGCTAGTGAGTTCATCTCCTTGAAGTTTGACCAAATAATCATTGGCTCCGCCTTCCTTGCACTTCTTTATTTACTCATCAGTGCTGAGAGTCGAAACAACAATAAACGGCAAATGTTTAAAGCGAGTGTCCTCTTTCACGCGCACTAGAAGCGCCATGCCGTCTAATTATCAGGCATTTCCACGTCTAGCTCTTGAGCGTGAATTCATATATCTCCCCCTGCCATGAAGGGTCTATTCCTTGTTTTCGCCCACATCCTCGCCACCAACGATCGTAAGGCCGCCTTCCCGTTCTAGACCGGGCCTGGTAGGCCTGCCGGCTTCGCTCTTTTGTGTGCGTTGGACAGCAGCGGTCGGGGGTTCGGGCATAGCATCCGGGGTAAGCGCAAACGCCAGGTGCTCTCGTAGGCACAAAGAAACGGCCCACCATCAAAATAGCGACGGGGCGGCCGCGTAGATTCTGATACCACCGTCAGCATGACGTCAGCAAGCAAAATCAAGGGGCTGCGGCATTTGCCGCAACCCCTTTTATTTCAATGGTGGAGGGCGGAGACTCCCGCGAACCCGTCTCTCTCGAATTCCCTGTTTAACAGGGATTTTTCAGAGAAATTAGATTTGCCCGGCTCTCTTCACTGCACTACCGAGATTTTGCCATGCACAGGGAGGATCTCCTCGATCCAGCCCTCCCATGTTGATTGATAAGGAATTCGCCATGCACAAGTTCGCGAATCCGGGCGTTATCGCTTCCCCGGGCATCCGTTTGTGATTCAAGCATCTCTATATAGGCAATCATTTTTCTCCCCCAGAGCCTCACGCCTATTTCTAAACCGGACGCAAAAGGACTATATTTCTCTGCAACCGTTACCGAGATATTCAAAAAAGAAAAAAACCATGACATACCGCATCGTCGGAAAACCGGTTCCAAGGCTCGACTCGGCCGAACAAGTGGCGGGAGATGCGCGCTTTGGCGAGGATTGGTGCCCGGAGGGCTGCCTGGCGGCCCGCCTTCTCCTGAGCCCTCATCCACACGCGCGCATCCGCCGTCTTGATCTCGACCGCGCCCGGAAAGTCCCCGGAGTCCTGGCCGTGGTTTCAGCAGAGGATGTGCCAGAAGGGCGCTACGGCCGTATGATCCGCGACGAAACACTGTTCGCTTCAGGCCGGGTCCGCTTTGCGGGCGAGAGAATCGCCGCCGTGGCGGCCTTAGACGATGACGCCGCGCGAGAAGCCATCTCACGAATCCGGGTGGAATACGAACCGCTTCCCGCCGTACTGACCCCTGAAGAAGCCATGACCGAGGGGGCGATCCTCCTTCACGAGGACCTGGAATCTTATCCCGCCTTTCCGGCGAGCATTCGCTACGGCAACGTGGCGGCCCGGATTCGGGTTCACTCCGGAGACGTGGAGCTGGGCTTCTCCCAGGCCGACCACATCATCGAGGACAGCTACCATACCCCCCGCGTCCACCAAGGCTATCTGGAGCCGCGCGCCGTCGTCGCCGGGCCCTCGGAAAACGGAATAACCGTCGTTCGAACTCCCACCCAGGCCGCCTTCATCGTCCGCTCCCTGACGGCGGAAATCCTCCAAATTCCGTTGAATGCGGTGCGCGTCGTTTGCACCCACGTGGGCGGCGCCTTCGGAGGAAAATCCCAGCACTTGATCGAGACGGTAGCGGTACTCCTCAGCCGGGAGACAGGCCGCTCCGTGCGGCTGACGCTGACCCGCGAGGAGGACACCCTCACTGGAAACCCCCGGCACGCCTACACGATGTACTTCCGCTCTGGGGTGAACCGCGACGGCCGCCTGATCGCCCGGCAGGTGCGGCTGGTTTCGAACAATGGCGCCTACTGTTTGTCGGGGCCCGCCGTTTTAGGAAAGTCCTCCTACACCTGCGCGGGGCCCTACCAAATTGAGCACACGGAGATAGAATCCCTTCTCGTCTACACGAACCTCCCCCCGAGCGGCTCCTACCGGGGGCTGGGAGTTCCCCAGGTCGCATTCGCTTGCGAGCGCCATATGGATCGAATCGCGCATGAATTGAATATCGATCCGCTCGAACTTCGCCTCATGAACGCCATGCGGGAGGGCGATGCCGACCCCGCCGGCACGCGGATACAAAGCGTGAGTCTTCGCGAAACCCTGGAGCGCGCTTCGGAGGCCATCGGTTGGCGTCGGGATGAAGCGGCGGCGGATCAGCACGGCCCCGGCCCCGAAAATATCCGCCGGGGATACGGAATCGCCTGCGCCCGCTACCCCACCGGCGGCGGAGCCTCGGGGGCGGTGGTCAAGGTCAACGAGGACGGCGGCATCGCCGTTTTGGCCGGCTGCTCGGACCTTGGAAACGGTGCGGCCACGCTCATCGCCCAGGTGGCGGCCGAGGTGCTCGGGACCGAGATCGGAGCGGTCCATGTCCGCATCGCGGACACGGAGACGACCCCGTTCGACGCCATTTCGGCGGGAAGCCGCACAACCTTTAATATGTGCCACGCGGTGCGGCGGGCGGCGGAGGACGCCCGCAACCAGATATTGGCTCAGGCTGCGGACATGCTGGAAACTTCTCCCGAGGATCTCGAAATCGCCGGAGGAAAAATTACCGTCCGGGGGGCGCCCGAGCGCTCGGTTGGCCTGGCTGAGGCGGCGAACGCTGCGGTCTGGTCGGGCGATGGGCCGCCAACGGGCAGGGGCGCGTACCGGGGGGTCAACCCGCCCCATGACCCGGCGAACGTCGAAGGCCATCCCGAGCCCTCAAGACCGGGCCCCGAATTCGCCACCCAGGCGGCGGAGGTCGAGGTCAATATGGAAACGGGAGAAGTCCGGGTGATCCGAATCGTCAGCGCCCAGGACGTGGGATTCGCCATGAACCCCCTCACCTTGTCGGGTCAAATCGAGGGAGGGATATCTCAAGGGTTGGGATTCGCCCTGGCCGAGGAGCTGCCGCACGAAGGCGGCCATCTCCTGAACGCTGGATTCGAGAACATGCACGTTCCCACCAGCCTGGATTCGGTGGATGTCGTGAATCTTATCGTGGAGTGCCCGGATACGGAGGGCCCCTATGGCGCGAAGGGAGCTGGAGAGGTCCCCCTCGTCCCGACGGCTCCGGCCGTTGCAAACGCGATCGGCGATGCCATCCAAGACCCGGGGAACCCCAATCTGAACCGCCTGCCCCTCACCCCGGAATCTGTAATCAAGGCCATCCAATCCAGTACGACCCCCACCCGGAACCATGGATAATTTTTTCGTGGCGAATTAATAATTTTGGCCGGAATTCAGGCCTGCTCAGCCAAATTCTGGTTGTGCTCCGCAACAACGCCATCCACCCTCACACGCCGCGAGGGAGATGAGACAATATTCATGGCGGAGCACAATGGCTTTTGATCAATTCACAACGTTCTGCGGGTTTCCTTCGAAAAAGGCAGCAACGTTCTCGGCAGCCATTAACAGGCCCGCCTCGGTAACCTCGGGAGTCACCCCGGCGTTGTGCGGGGAGAGGACAGCGTTCGGGAGCTTCGCCAGCGGATGCCCTTCCGGAAGGGGCTCTTCCCCGAACACGTCGAGGCCCGCCGAGGCAAGGGCGCCGTCCTCGAGTGCCTTGATCAGCGCCGCCTCATCCACGATGGGCCCGCGCGCGGTGTTCACCAGGATGGCGCCGCGTTTCATTTTTAAGAACGACTCCTTACCCACTATGCCTTCAGTGTCGGGGGAGTGGCGGACGTGGAGGGAGACGACATCCGAGCGCTCGTAGATGGAGTCCAGATCCACCCACTCTATGCCAACCTCTTCGGCGAAAGCGTCGTCCGGATGAAAAGTCCAGGCGATGAGGTTCATCCCGATGCCCCGGGCGAGGCGCGCCGTCTCGCGGCCGATGGCCCCCAGACCGATGAGGCCTAACGTTTTTCCCCGAAGCTGGGTCATCTGCCCGCGCGGCCACTCCCCTCGCTTGACGGAAGCATCGTTTTCCGGAATCTGCCGCGCGGCGGCGAGCATGAGGGCGAGCGTGTGCTCGGCGACGGAATGGGCGGCAACGCCGGGGGTGTTCGAGACGACGACATCCGCTTCATTCGCCGCAGCGAGATCGACATGATCCGTTCCCGTCCCCCAAATTGAAAGGACTTTGAGTTTTTCGGCTTGGGAGAAAAAATCCGCGTCAAACCGGCACCTCGCGCGGATGTTCACGATGGCCTCAGCACCTTCGACACGGCGGAGGAGTTCTTCCGGTCCCTCGCAGTCGCTGGGATGGATCGCAACCTCGCCCAGCTCTCGCAGACGCGCCTCGCCGCGGCTTCCGGTCAAAACGGGCGGATGGTCGTCCGGGACAATGATTAGGGCCACTGGGCTTCTCCAGGAGTGATTTTACGGCCGGGCCGGGAAACGAGTTTTTTTATCCGGCATTTCTCATAAGTTTAATTGAATGGGGGCATTCTAGCCTCAGATGGCTGTGCTCCGCAAAAGGTGTACCCCACCTGGATTAAATAGTTTAAGAAGGTCGCCTGATGGGATCCGAGCGTGGCAAAATCTCCGAAATGGACATCGCTCAAGCTTTAATTCAGGTAGTCATCGACCTGTGCATGGCGAATCACTACTTCGCCGTGCACACAGTAGTTCTGCCACGTTCAGAGACTATCTAGCGACCTTGATAAGTCTTTCTTTTTATTGAGAATCTAATTTTTGCGGAGCATAGCCGCCATCACCTGAGGCGATAGAGCCAATGCCTCCGGGCTACGCTACGCTTCGCCCTCCAGCATTGGTGGTGTGCTCCCCGGATCCTGACCCAGCCCAACTGCGACTTTTCTGGCAAAATCACCCTAACCAGAGGAGAGATTTGCCATGAAGAGGAAGCGCTTTACCGAAGAGCAGATAGCCCTGACCCTGAGACAAGCTGAATCGG
>JAVEPB010000231.1 GCA_030922375.1 bacterium
GGTGTCGATGAAGGATTTGGCCTCGCCCTGCGGGATGTCCAGCGTCCGCGAGAGGCCGAAGGCGCCCTGGCCGTAAACGATGCCGAAGTTAACGGCCTTGGCCACGCGGCGCATCTCCGCGTCCACGTCGCTCACCCTCACTCCGTAGACGGCCGAGGCGGTGGTCGAATGAATGTCCTCGCCTTTCTCGAAAGCCGAGACGAGGCCCGGGTCCCCGGTGAAATGGGCGAGGACGCGGAGCTCGATCTGACTGTAGTCGGCGGAAAGAAGCTTCCAGCCCGCCTCGGGCAGGAACGCACGGCGGATCTCGCGGCCCAGCTCGGTGCGGATGGGGATGTTCTGGAGGTTGGGGTCCGAACTGCTGAGGCGTCCCGTCGCCGCGACGGTCTGGTTGAATTTGGCGTGGATGCGCCCGGTCTTCGGATTCACCAGGCTCGGAAGTGTATCGATATAGGTGCTCTTTAGCTTCGAGAGCTGGCGGAAGTTCAGAATCTCCTGGGGCAGCGGATGGCGGCCGGCCAGGCGCTCCATCGTGTCGATGTCGGTGGAGGGACCGGTCTTGGTTTTCTTGAAAACGGGCAGGTTTAGTTTTTCGAATAAAATGACCCGAAGCTGTTTGGGCGAGTTGATGTTGAACTCCTCTCCCGCCAACTCATGGATGTACGCCTGCATCCGCTCGAGCCGCGCCTCGATCTCCTTTCCCATTCCCTCCAGGAAATCGCCGTCCAGCCGGATGCCGTTGTCCTCCATCTCGAACAACACGCGGAGCAGCGGAATCTCAAGACCCCGGTAAAGGTCCCGGAGCCCGTGCTCCTCGAGCTCTGGCGCGATTTTCTCGGCGAGGCGAAAGGTGAAGTCGGCGTCCTGGCAGGCATAGGCGGCGGCCGGCTCAACCGGCACATGGGAGAAGGGGATCTCTTTGACGCCCTTCCCGCAGAGATCGGCGTACTTGATCGTCACCAAGTCGAGATATTCCAGCGCCAGGTTGTCGAGGCCGTGGCTCGTCCTGCCCGAATTGACCAGGTAGGAGGCGACCATGGTGTCGAAAATCTCGCCGCCGATGCTCACGCCCGCCTCCGAGAGCACCGTCATGTCGTATTTGATGTTTTGCCCGATTTTGACGAATTGATCGCCTTCAAGCAGACCGCGCATCGATTCGAGCACATCCGCGAGGGGAAGCTGCTTCCCGGCTTCGAGCCCTTCATGTCCCACCGGAACATAAAAAGCCCGGCCCGCCTTCGCCGAAAAACTCAGGCCGACGATCTCGGCCGCACGGGCATTGAGAGAGGTGGTTTCGAGGTCGAAGGCGAAGCGGCCCGCCTTTTTCAGCTCGCGAACCGTTTTATCGAGATCTTTTTTTGTGCGAACCGTGTTGTAGTCCCGGTCCCGGGCCTCGTCGATGGGGTCGGCCCCCGCCGGGCCCGGCGCCTCCGCGCCCTCTCCCGGTTCATAGCCGGGAAACTGGTTCATGATGCTTTTGAATTCGAGCTCCTCGACGAAGAGTTTTTCCGCTGCCGGGATGTCGGCCCCCTCGAGGCGATAGCGCTCGATATCCTCTTCCACCGGAAAGTCGGTTCTCAGCGTGGCGAGTTCGGAAGAAAGGCGGGCGAGATCGGCGTTGTCCTCGAGAGATTGGCGCTGCTTGGGCCGCTTGATTTTCTCTCCGGCGGAGAGCACTTCCTCGAGGCCGCCGAACTCCTTGATCAGCGCGACGGCTGTTTTCTCGCCGATACCGGGGACGCCGGGAATGTTGTCCGAGGAATCGCCCATCAGCGCCTGGATCTCCACGAATTTTTCGGGCGGCACCCCCCAGCGCGCCTCGACCTCGGCCGGGCCGATATCCTCGTCTTTCATCGGGTCCCAGATGCGGACTTTATCCGAAACGAGTTGGGAGAAATCCTTGTCGGCCGTTACGAGGACAACTTCGAAACCCTGGGCGACCGCCTTGCCGGATAGGGAGGCGATCAGATCGTCGGCCTCGGCTCCCGGCCGGGAGAGGGAGGGAATCCGGAGCACTTCGACCACGCGCTTCATATAGGGGATCTGGGCGACCATATCCTCTGGAGGGGCATCGCGGTTGGACTTGTAGGCGTCGTACATCTCATGCCGGAAGGTGGGCTCGGGCCGGTCGAACGCGACGGCGGCGTAATCGGGGACCTTTTCGCGGAGGACGCTGATGAGCATCCGGGAAAACGCCATGATTCCGCCCGTGGGCAGCCCTTTGGAGTTCGAAAGACGCTGGCGCATCATGGCGTAGTAGGCTCTGAACATATAGCCCATGCCGTCGATGAGATATATCTGCTTCGGTTTCTTCGCCACTGAGGTTCCAATCGGGCCGGGAATCAAAAGAGGAGATCAGCCCTCAAAATCGCACGAGTTACCCCGGACCGCAAGATATCCACCCCCCCGGACCATTGACCGGCGCGCATACATCTCGCAAATCCTTGAATTTACTTAGGGTTATAGGGTAAATTATTCTGTGGAAGCGTATTTTTTGTTATTGGCATAAAATCAAGGTCGCCGGAGATTAATCCGGACCAGTCTATTCCGGCTCGAGTGACTCATCGAGGAGATTCGTCAGACTGTGAAACCCTCAAATTCCCGGGACGAACTCCTCGCTCTTCTCCAGAAACAAATCGAGGAGCGGGAAACCGCCCGCGAGGAAATCCTGAAGAGCATCCAAATCCTCAAGGAAGCCGAGCGCGAACTCAGGCAAAAGGGCGCTGCTCCCCTTCGCCAGGATGAGGAGCAAGCCGACCACCTGTCTTACCGGATTCACTCCGGGCCGGGCCGGGCGTTTGACCCCCAGGACGAACTCGACGATATCAAGCTCTTAAAAAAAGAAGACACGCCCAAGACCCCAACGGGGAGAGGAATCGAAATCGAAGAGGGGCCGAGTCTGCTCCAGGAGCCGCCCTCGAATAAGCGCGAGGCGCCCCCACCCTCGCAATCCGCTTCATCGATTCCGATGGACGACATCCTCCAGGATGAGCAAATCTCCCTTTTGGGTGGCGGCGGCATTCCCGCCGGAGAGCCGCGGACGCCACCGGAAGATCGCCCCGCGAGGAATCGCCCCGACCCCTTCATGGATGCCTCCGAGCCGGACCTGGACGTTGAAATTCCCCGTCCGGCCCCCGGTAAACTTCACACGAACGGGGGCCCTCATCGGATCGAAGCCGGACCCAAAAAACCACTGCCCGAAGCGATTGACCAGCTGATGAACTATATCCGGGGAGGCGGCGCCGTGCGCTGCCAGGACCCCTGGGGGCAAAACTGCGCGGCGTTTCTCATCGGCGAGAACGGCGTCTCGGTGCTCGCGACGGACGTATTTCTCAACTACCTTCGAAAATCAATCCAGCATCTCAGGCGGCTTCACGAGGAGTATCTGGTGGAGAGTGCGTCCTCTCCGCTGAACACCGCCAAGCTCGTCGACCTGGAGAGCCGTAAAAGGTTCCTCCGGGAGTTGGGAGACGGCCTGGCCCAGGAAAAAATGGCCGCCCTGCGCGATGTGACCGGCCTGAAAATCACCGGACCCGGCACATCCACCGAAACCTTCGCCTTTGAAAATTCGACAAGGGATTTTCTGCATTCCGGCTTTCTGTCCGCCCTGAGCAGCCTTTTGGAAAAATCCACCGATTCGTTTTTTCGCTCGGGGGGGCCGTATTTCGAAATCGCCGACTTCCTCGGCCAGTATAAAAACTTCACCCGCGAGACGGGAGAGGAAAAAATGGCCGTCGCCATGCTCGAGCAGCTTGGCATCCGGGCCGGCGCGGCCGAGAGCGAAACCGCCCATCTGTCCCCCTCTCCGCCCGCATCCGAGCCGAAGAAATTCTCCCCTCCACCGGCTCCCCCCGAGGAGGAAGTGGTCGATTTGACTTTGGAGGACGAGGTGCTCGAACTCGACGAGCCCGAAGAACCCGGCATCACCCCTCCGGACCCGAACGAGGTGCTCGAACTCGAAGAACCCGAAGAACCCGGCATCACCCTTCCGGACCCGAACGTCGATACCAGCTCTTTTCTGGAGGAAAGCGACCATCTTCAGGATCTGAACACCTTCGATTTCGACCCCTCCGACAAGAAATCCATCATGGCCCAACAAGAAGACGCGCTCTCCATGTCGAAATTCAAGGGCGGCAAAGCGAA
>JAVEPB010000232.1 GCA_030922375.1 bacterium
GCCCAAGGAGCAAATCGTCCCCGAAACGGTCAAGCCCGTCGCGGCCTACTCCACGGGTTTCAAGGTCTCGGGCGGGAGCCTGATCATGCTCGCGGGCATGGTCGCGGTGGACACCGGCGGCAACACGGTCGGCGAGGGGGACATCGGCGCACAGACCCAAAAGGTCTTCGACAACATCCGCGAGACCCTCGAGGCCGCCGGCGCGGGGATGAAGGACATCATCCGCCTCACGGTCTACCTGATCGACCGGGGGGATTTTCCGGGACACATGAAAGTGCGGAGCGGGCTATTGAGCGAGCCCTACCCCGCGAGCACGCTTTTAATCATCAGCGGTCTCGCCCGGCCCGAGTGGCTCGTCGAGATCGACGCCGTCGCCTTTATCGAGGATAAATAACGGTCGATGAACGCACCCGGCAGAAGCCCCGGCGACACCCTCGTCATCGTCAAGGGCGGCGGCGACCTCGCGACGGGGATCATCCACCGCCTGTGGCGGAGCGGATTTCCCGTGATCGCCACCGAAGCGGAAAACCCGACGATGGTCCGGCGGACGGTCTCCTTCGCCGAATGCCTCTACACCGGTCGCCACGAGGTCGAAGGGGTGGCGGCGGCACGGGCCGGAGGAAATTCGCCGGAGGAAATGCTCGCCTCGGCAAAAGCGTTGCTGGGTGAAGGGGTTCTTCCCGTCGCCGTCGATCCGGGGGCGGAGATCGTCGCGCTCGACCGGCCGGCCGCGCTGGTGGACGCCATCATGGCCAAGCGCAACCTGGGCACCCGGATCGAACAGGCCGAAGTCGTCGTCGGGATCGGGCCCGGCTTCACCGCCGGGGTGGACGCCCACGCCGTCATCGAAACCGCCCGGGGCCACGACATCGGCCGGGTCATCATCGCGGGCGGGGCCGAGCCCAACACCGGGATTCCGGGCCCTATCGGGGGATATACGACCGAACGGCTCCTGCGCTCCCCGGCGGCCGGGGCCTTCGAGCCGCGCGCGGCAATCGGCGACCTGGTCGAGGCGGGCGAGGTCGTGGCCACGGTCGGCGGCGTCGAGCTCCGGGCCGAGATCAAGGGGGTGCTCAGGGGGCTCCTCAGGGAGGGCATCGATGTCCCGGAGGGCTTCAAGGTGGGCGACGTGGACCCGCGCGCCGAGCCCTCGCACTGCCACACGATCTCCGACAAATCACGCGCCATCGGGGGCGGCGTCCTCGAGGCCATCATGATGTTTCTTTTTGGAGTGAAATCCACTGCGGAGCAAACGAATTGAGCATCCAAATCGTCAGCGAATCAGTTGAAAACGGCGCCTACCGTATCGGGCGGAGCGCCATCCCCGTCAACCGGGAGAACGATGGCAACCTCTTCGTTCCCGGGCCCCAGTTCTATCTTCCGGCCGGAAACACGCTGGAGCGGATTTCCTGGGCGGTCAGCGAGAATCTCCCCGTCCTCCTGGTCGGCGAGACCGGGGTGGGCAAAACGCTCTCGGTGCGCCATTTGGCCCACATGACGAACAACGGGTTCCGCCGGGTCAACCTCAACGGCATGACGACGGTGGACGAGTTCGTCGGCAAGCTCATGATCAACCAGCAAGGGACCTACTGGGTGAACGGGATCCTCATCGAGGCGATGGAGGCGGGCGACTGGCTCCTCATCGACGAGATCAACGCCTGCCTCCCCGAGATCGCTTTTTGCCTCCATAGCCTGCTCGACGACGACCGGATGATCGTCCTCTCGGAGTACGACGGCAGAATCGTCCGGCCCCATCCGGATTTCCGCCTCTTCGCCAGCATGAACCCGCACGAGAACCGGCGCTACGGCGGGACGAAACCGCTCAACGAGGCCCTCCTCGACCGTTTCCCGGTCACCATGCAGATGGACTACCTCCCCTTCGATGTCGAGGTCGAGGTGACCATGCATCAGAGCGGGAACACCGACCAGGCGCTCGTCGAGCGGATGGTCCGCGTGGCGAACGACGTGCGCGAGGCGATGAAGAACGAAAAAATATATTCCACGTTCAGCACCCGGCGTCTCATCGACTGGGCGCGCATGGCGGCCCAGTTCGACCCGATGGAGGCCGCCGCCTCGACCATCTTCAGCAAGGTGAACTCGTTCGACGCGAAAGTGATCGAGGACATCTTCGACAACCACTTCTAGGGCACGCCCCCGATGGAGCGCCGCCGCAACCGGCTCGAGGTCCTGGCCCAGGTCGCCTCGCACGACTACGACCTTTCCCTTCGCTACGGCGACATCGCGCACCAGGAAAAATCCACCATCCTCATCGAGGACCCCGAACGAACCCTCGAGCGGCTCGGCGGGGGTCTCGACGACGAGCATGTCGTCCGCTACCAGAAGGGACTGACGCTTATCGAGGTCGCCCACCGGATTGAAGGCTCCCTGCGCTGGGCGAGGCGGGCCGCCATCGCCAGCCGGGAGCGGCCCGGCCTCTTTCATATCTGGCACGCCCTCGAGGATGCCCGGTGCGAGAACCGCCTCGCCGCCGATCTGCCCGGGACCCGGAAAAACTTCATCGAGTTCATCCGCCCCGCGCTGGGCGAGGCCGAGCGCCTCAACGCCCGTGGCGAACTCTCCCTTTTCTTTCAGATTCAATGGGGGCTCTACCTGATCGGACAGGGAATCGAGCCGGGAACGCGCTCGCCGGCGCCCGCGAATTTCGACACGACGTGGATGGAGCCCGGCGTCCTCGATTTTCTCGATGATTTGAGGCGGCTCGCCCTCCGCGCCAGCCGGGCCGAGAGTCCGGCCGAGGCCTTCGAGTGCGCCGAGGAGCTCTACGCCGCCATCCGCGAGCGGTTGCCCGAGGAGATGCTCTCTCAGGCCCTCCAGGATATGCCCATCCCCGACATCCCCGAGGAGGCACCGCAAAAATCCGAGAGCCGGGAGAACGACGGCGCGGACGAGGAGGTGGACGAGTTCTTCTCCACCGACCCCGCCGGGGAGGAAGGCGGATTCGACGAGGAGGAACTCGAACTCAGCGAGGAGGAGCTCGCCGCCCTCGGCCACTGGGCGAGCCCCTGGTTCGAGTTGAAGGGAAATAAAAAGGACGTCCATCCCACCGCGAGCCGCGCGGACGAGGGGACGATATTCATTCCGCCCGAAGGAAAGGCCGAGGAGTATCAGGCGATCGTCGACGGCGCGAGCAGCCAGATCAAGGTCCTCGCCTGGAAACTGATGCAAATCATCCAGGAGCGGCAGTACACCCGCTACAGCGGCTCGTTCCGCTCCGGGAAACTCAACGCCCCGAAGCTCTGGAAGCAGCGCCTGGGGAAATATCATCTCTTCCAGAGGAAAGAGGAACCAGAGCAGCTCGACATCTGCTTTACCCTGCTCGTGGACGAGAGCGGCAGCATGAATCGCGAGTCGAAATATCTGGCCGCGCGGGAGGCGACCGTATTCTTCGCCGAAGTGCTCGGCCGGGTGGAGGTTCCCTTCGAGGTCATCGGATACTCGACGGAGAGCTCGGAGGCTGCGATGGCCGCCTCGCTGGGCCACGTGCCGGCGTTCAAGTTCCGCCATATTCGCCACTCACCCCTCCAGCACAGAATCTACAAAGCTTTCGACGACCCATTTCAGAGCGTGAAGAATCGCCTCGTGAACATCTACCCCCGCTTCAATAACTGGGACGAGGAGCACCTTCAGTTCGCCTACCGCCGGCTCATCGCCCGGGAGGAGAGTGAAAAGGTCATCATCATCACCTCGGACGGCCAGCCCAACGGCGACGCATCCCATCTGGTCGAGACGGTCCACCGCCTCGATAAACTCGGCGTCCGCATTGTCGGCGTCGGCGTGGTCGATCCCTTTGTCGAGCAAATCTATCCCAACTACATCGTCGTCAAGCATCTCGACCAACTGGCCGAGGAACTCGTTCAGATTCTCCGGCGCGAGCTGCTCGGCGCTGGCGAGGAAGCCCGGGCCTGGTGAACGAGGAAAAACTATCCGGGGCGATTGGCCTGGCGCCCGGCCTGTTGGTCGCGGCCGTGGGGGGCGGGGGAAAGACCAGCCTTCTCCAGGCCCTCGGGGCGGAATGCTTCGCAGCCGGCGCGCGGCCGGTCGTCCTCACGACGACAACCCATATTTTCCCGCCCTCCCCTCCGGAGGAAACCCATCTTTTTCTCGGAGAGGCCGGGCGGCTTGCCGCCCAAATAACCGGCCGCCAGCCCTGGACGGCGCCGATCACGCTGGCCCGCCGCCGGGTGGGCGAGGCCGCCGTGCCGGGCGTTCCCCATGAGCGCAAAATGAAGCTCAGGGGTTTCGGCGCGGAGGAGATCGAACAGTTGCGCCGAAGCGAAGGCGCCCTCCTCGTCGAGGCGGATGGTTCGCGGGGCCTGCCGATCAAGGCGCCTGGTCCCGAGGAGCCGGTCATCCCGCCCGGCACGGACATCGTCCTCGGGGTCGTGGGCCTCGACGCCCTGGGCTCGCCCCTCGATGAGGACCACGTTTTCCGCCCCGGGCGCCTCACGGAGCTGACCGGGCTTCCCACCGGCGCGCCCGTTGACGCCGCCGCGGTTGCCCGGCTCGCCGCGCACCCCGAAGGGCTGTTCCGGGGGGCTCCCGGCGGCGCCCGGCGGCACATCATCCTGAACAAATGCGACAAAATCGGCTCGATGGAAAATCTTGAGCGAATCGGTTATATTATTTTGGAAGCCGCGCTAAGCCCGGGCGGCCCGGCGGATGGTATTCTTTTCACGGAATGCCTTCCCTCCGGCCTCAGGGTGCTTAACCGGGCTCCTTAATTATTCAAATCATTGCCGGAGAGTCCGCTCCAGGACGGCTCTCGCGGCGGGAACCAAAGGCGAGAGCGAAAATATGAGCAAGGACGTTTTTAAGGAAATGGCCGAGAGAATCGAAAAAGGAGAGCGGGGCGCCATCGCCACCGTCGTCTCCAGGAAGGGTTCCGCCCCCATGAGCGGGGACGCGAAGATGCTCGTCCGCGAGGACGGAAGCACCATGGGGACCGTCGGCGGCGGATGCCTCGAGGCCGAAGTCTGGGAAACGGCCATGAATGTCATGAGCGGCGGCTCGGGGGAGAAAGTCGCCTTCGATCTGACCGCCGACGAGGCGGGCGACAGCGGCCACATTTGTGGCGGAACGGTCGAAATCTTCATCGAGCCCTTCGAGGCCTACGATCCTGATATTCTCGCCGAAATTATCGGCACCCGGAACCGGGGGCAGAGCGCGGTTTTGGCCACCATGATTCAGGACGGAAGCAGGCAAGCCGCCCCCGACGCCAAAAAGAAATTGATGGTGAACCGGAACGGGGATACGTTCGGCGAAATTCCCGCCTTCTCGGCCGAGGTTTGGCGCGAGAGCGCACAGATCATGCGCCAGGGCCAGCCGCAGCTGATGCATTTCTGGGGTGAGGACGCCGGCTCCGACAAACAGCGCCGGGACCCCGGGGAGGCGACCGAGATATTCGTCGAGCCGATCACGGCGCAGCCGCTGGTTTACATCTTCGGTGGCGGCCATGTCTCCTATTGCGTGGCCCAAGCCGCCCATATGGCCGGCTTCCGGATCGCCGTCGTGGAGGACAGACCCACCTTCGCGAACAAAGAGCGCTTCCCGATGGCCGAGTCGTTCCACATCGGCGAACATCCGGCGATTTTCGACGAGATTCCCGTTGATGAATCCAACTACATCACCATCATCACCCGCGACCATGCCAACGACGAAGTCGCCCTGGAGTGGGCCCTCAAAACCCCGGCCCGCTACATCGGGATGATTGGTTCGAAGGGAAAGGTCCTGCTCACCTACCGCCACCTTCGCGACAAGGGCTTCGACATGGACGAGATCATCAGCCGCGTCCATGCACCGATTGGCCTCGACATCGGCGCCGATTCACCCGGCGAGATTGGAATTGCAATCGTCGCCGAGTTCGTTCAATTCCGGCGGCAGGGAGAGGAATCCGCGAAAGAAGGGCTCTCGAACAAGCGGATCAACCTCCGGAGAAAATCCTAGCCAACGCCGGATTTTCTCTCGTCGAGGCAGGACCCGCGATGCATCCCCTTTTTAAATTTCTTTCCGCGATACCCGATGTATTTCTGCCGAAATCGTGTCCTCTGTGCGGAGAGGCAATCCCCCTTGGGGACGGCAGGGCCCTGTGCGAGGGCTGCCTTGAGTCGCTCGACCGCTCCCGGCCTCCCTGGTGTCCCACATGCGGAAAGCCGTTTCGCTCCGAGGCCGCTCTCTCCCACTCGCCGGACCATTTATGCTCCGAATGCCGGGAACACCCGCCCTCGTTCGAAGCCGCCCGGGCGTTTGGCCCCTACGAGGGATCTCTTCGCGAATTGATTCAACTAATCAAATTTCGAGGCTACACCTCACTCGCCACCGAGTTGGGCTCCGAACTCAGCCGGCTCGCCAGGGAGGAGTATCCGGAAATTATCTCCAGCGATTCGCTCATTACACACGTTCCCATCGACCGGGACCGATGGCGGGAGCGCGGATTCGACCAGGCTAAAATTCTCGCCCAAAGCACCGCGGACCACTTGGGGTTGGCCTTCGCCTCCACCCTGGAACGAGGGGCCTCCACTTCCCCGCAAACGCGCCTTCCCGCCTCGGCCAGGCGAAAAATCCTTCGGGGTGTTTTCTCGGCCCCCTCCGCGGAGCGGGTGTCGGGAAAGAATGTCATTCTTGTGGACGATGTCCTGACGACGGGTTCGACAGCGGGGGCCTGCTCCAGGGTCCTCAAGAAATCCGGCGCCGCGTCGGTAAGCGTCTTGACCATATGTCATACTGTGATACAAAGAAGAGCCAGTTGGTAGGTTTCCGGCGGGCTCCGTTTTATTTTTTATCTTATTGTTTTCAAACGTATTACAATGAAAAAATAAAATAATAAAAAAAAGTCAACCAATCCAAATAAAAAAATTTATTGAAGCAATGACGAGGTTGTAATATATTTCGAAATGCTAAATAGTAACTGAGGATTAGGGCTCAGTTATTTGGAACCTTTATTTTTAAAACCCACGGCGAACGGCACTGTCAAGAATGGACAGGTGGCCATCGAGTTCGTTAATGAGTTTGCCGCAAATAATGGAAACGAGGAAAAATGAAATTACGATTGGAGAAAACAAGTAGAGAAGCAATCGGAACCAGGCTCCGGGAAGTCCGGCTCTTCAACAAACTGGAGCAAACAGAGCTGGCCCACCGGGCGGGCCTGTCCCAGGCGATCATCAGCCAATACGAAAAAGGGCTCACCGAGATCAGCTTGTCGTTCATTAAGTTCCTGGCGGAAAATTTCAACATATCGGGCGATTGGCTCATCTTCGGGACAGGCCAATCCCCTCATGAAAAAGTGCAGAAGGAAATCGAGGTCCGCCTTCCGAAAAGCCTTGAAGCTACCCTGGCCAAAGGAAAGAAAAAGTCGGGATTCCTCGGAATTCCCATCGTCGATCCGAAATCGGCCGCGAGGCCCGGCAAGGTGCAAACCGACCGCATCGAGGATTGGGAAATCGTCCGCTTTCAGGAAGCAACCGGCCGCAACAACCTCGTCGCCCTCGAAACAAAGGCCGACTGGGTGAAAAACATGGCGCCGCCCTTCAGGGCCGGCGGCCGAATCGTCATCGACCGCGACGACAAGAAAATCCGCCCCAACGCCTACTACGCCGTAAATTCCGCGTCGAAGAAAAAATCCCCCCGCGACGCCAGCGTCACCGGAATCCGCCGCCTCAGCCAGAGCGGCTCAAGGCTCTGGTTCATCGAGGATCGCACCGACAAGGAATTCGACTATCTCGACCTCAAAGCCAGCGACCGCATCGAAAATATCATTATCGGGCGAATCATCTGGGTCTGGCAGAAAATGCCGTAATAAAATATTTGGAACACCGAATCTCGTTTTGACGGGATACGAATAAAAACCGGCTCTCCTTTTTGAGGAAGCCGGTTTTTTTTTGCCGATTACTTTTAATTACCTTTGCCGGTTGCTATTGAGTGGCGTTTTTCTCGCAGGCCTGGCCATCCGCGCGGCGAGAACCACGGCGTCCACCATGCTCGAAGCGTCCGCCCTCCCCCGGCCGGCAATCTCGAATCCCGTCCCGTGTTCGACGGAGGTGCGGATGATCGAAAGCCCCAGGGTGACGTTCACCCCCCGGACCGCACCTCCTCCCTTTCCCCCGAACCGAAACGCCATCATCTTTCCGGCGATGTGTCCTTGATCGTGGTACATGGCGACGGCGCCGCCGTACTGCCCGCCCCGCAACTTGGCGAATACGGTGTCCGGAGGCTCGGGTCCCACCGCGTCGATGCCCTGTGCCCGAAGGTCCCCGACCGCGGGCGCAATCTCCTTGGCCTCCTCGGCTCCGAATAGGCCGTTTTCGCCCGCGTGCGGATTCAGCCCCGCCACCGCGACCCGCGGGGGCCGGCCGTCGAGCCTCTCAAGCGTCTCGGCCAAGAGGCGGCCGACGTAGAGGATGCGCCGCCGCTTCACGCGCCGTAGCGCCTCCCGGAGGGAGCAGTGGGTCGACAGGTGGGCGATTCGCATCCGCCCGTGGGAGAGCATCATCACCGGTTTCCCCTTCCCCACGAGATGGGCCAGTAGTTCGGTATGCCCCGGAAAAGGGTAGCCGCCCGCCTGAAGGGCTTCTTTATGGATCGGGCCGGTCGCCATCGCCGCCACCTTCCCCTCCCGAATCAGGCGCACGGCAGCCTCGATGTAAGCGCCCGCTGCACGACCCAGGCCGGACCGGACCCTCCCGAACACGCGGTCCCTCGCGGCGACGTTGGCCAGATCGAACACCGGCGTGACCCCGGCAGAGCCGGCCTCCTCCAGGGACTCCGGAGAAACGGGGGACAGCCGCCCGGGCAGGCGCATTTTTTTAGCGTGAAGCCTAAGTACTTTCAAATCGCCCACGATCAGGGGAACGCAACCTCGAAGAACGCGCGGGGAGCGCACCGCCTTGAGGCAGACCTCGGGCCCCACCCCGGACGGGTCCCCCATCGTGATAGCCACCAAAGGCAATTTTTTCATCCGCAACCCTCTTCGTACACGGCGCATTCGTGCGCCGGATAAAAACTCCCCCGGCGGGCGGCGCGATTGTTGACATGGTTATACCTCAGGCGGCAGGATAGATGGACCGTCGCACAGACCCAAGGAGGTTCCATTGTCCGCAACCCAAGGCGCCAGCGCCGCCAAGACGCTGGCGGCAATCAAGACCCTCGGCTTCACCCACGTCCTGTCCATCCCCGATTCCGAGAGCGCGCGGCTCTACGACGCCCTCGAGAAAGACCCCGATATCAAGCTGATCCTGCCCACCCGCGAGGGCGAGTCGATAGCCATCGCCGCGGGCCTTTGGACAGGCGGCCAGAAACCGCTCGTACTCATCCAGAACACCGGGTTCATGGAGGCGGGCGACGCCCTCCGCGGCTGTGGAATGGGGTCCCGGGTCCCCCTCCGGCTCATGGTCGGCTGGCGCGGCTACGGCGGCGCCATGGCGGAAAAACTGCCCATCGACTCGGCCTACACCTACACCGAACCGCTGATGAAGGCCTGGGGGATCCCCTACTGGCTCCTGATGAGCGACGACGATCTTCCCGCGCTCGAGCAGATGGACCGCACGGCCGAGGAGACTTCGATGCCCGCCGCCGTCATCACCGGCTACGCCTTCACCGATTAGTAGAGGAATCCCCATGATCGAACGCATGGACCTGTTTCGCGCCGTTCACGCCCGGCGCACCGACGAGATCGCCGTCCTCACCATGGCGGCGACGCGCCAGTATCCCCTCGTCTCGGACCACGAGCTCGACTTCGATTTTCTCGCCTTCGGCATGGGCCATGCCGGCGACTTCGCGCTGGGCCTCGCCCTCGCCCGGCCAGAGCGAAAGGTCATCGTCTTCAAGGGCGACGGCGGCCAGCTCATGAGCCTGGGGTCGCTCGTCACGTTGGGGCGTTACGCGCCGGGGAACCTGCTCGTCCTTTTTCTCGAGAACCGGGTCTACGAGCAGACCGGCTCCCAGCCCTTCTCGGACCGCGTGGACTTCGACGCCCTCGCTCGCGGCGCGGGAATCGAGGGTGGCGGGGAGGCGGGCAAGGGAAAGATCGAGCGCATCGAGACGATCGAGGCCTTCGAGGAGGCCCTCCCCCGTCTCCTCACCGAGGAGGGGCCCCACTTCGTCATCTGCCCCGTCGAAAATCACGAACACGTCCCCCCGACGAACCACTCCAACCACGCCGGAAGGATTCAAAAATTAAGAAAGGGCCTCGGCCTCCCCGCCGAGGCATAATTTCAGTTTCATTTAACGCAGCTTGAAAAAAGCCCCGCCGTATAACGGCGGGGCCGCGCAACGGCGGAGCCTTAAAATCCAAAATCGCCGGGCAAACCGCCCCGCTAAACCATCAACACCACCTTCCCCAGAAACTTTCCGCTGAGGACGAGTTCGTGGGCCTCGCCGGCCGCCTCGAGCGGTAGCTCCTTGCCGATATGGGGGCGGATGGCGCCTCCTTCTAAAAGGGGGGCGAGGCGCCGGATGATGCCGGGGTGGTGCGGGGTGAGGTGCCCCGACGAGAGGGCGATGACCCGGGCATCGCGCCCCATGGCCGCCCGGATGGGAAAGATAATCTCGCCCTCCTTCCCGGTGCCCGTGCCGACGATCACGACTCGCCCGTTGACGGCGACGAGAGAGAGATCGGCGGCGAGATTGTCCAGGGCGGCGTTTTCGACTATGGCCTCAACGCCCCTGCCGCCCGTCTCCTCCATCACCCGGGCGGCGACATCCTCCGCGCGGTAGTTGATGACGGCATCGGCCCCCGCCTTGAGGCAAAAATCCCCTTTTTCCCCGGAACTCACCGTCGCCAGAACGCGGCAGCCCATCCGCCGGGCGAGCTGAATCGCCAGATGACCGACGCCGCCCGCACCGCCCTGGACGAGGACCGTCTCCCCGGGACCCGTCTCGGCCTTGATGACAAGAGCGTTCCAGGCCGTGACCAGCGGAATCGGAAGCGACGCGCCCTCCTGGAAACTCATACCCTCCGGCAAAATTCCGGTCGCGGCCGCGGGGAGCACGCCCTTTTCGGCGTATCCGCCCGTCACGGAGCGGCCCCAAACCCTGTCGCCCGCCTTGAACCCCTCCACGCCCTCGCCCACCGCCTCGACCTCGCCGGCGATGTCGGAACCGCAGATAAAGGGGCGCGGTATCCCCTTCGAACGGGGATTCTCGCCCGAGCGGATTGAAATTTCGAGCGGGTTTACCCCCGCCGCCCGCACGGAAACCAACACCTGCCCCGGCCCCGCCTGGGGGTCGGGCACATCCTCCACCACCAGAGGATTCTCCAATCCGAGTTCGTGAACGCTGGCTGCTTTCATGGCGTGAGCACCACCTTTCCGAGAAATTTACCGCTTAAAACCACCTCGTGCGCCTTGTTGGCGGACTCGAGCGGCAACGCCTGATCGATATGAATCTTGAGGGACCCCTCTTCAAGCACCGGTGTGAAGCGGCGGACCACCTCGGGCATTTTCGGGATAAGATTCACCACCGCCAACCCCAGGACATGGGCGTCCTTCGTCATCACCGAGGGGACCCTGAATTCCGCCTGGGGGCCCTTGCCGGTTCCCGTGCCGATGACGATGATGCGGCCGTCCACGCGAATCGCGTCGAGATCCTTGTCGAAATTATCGCAGGCGGCGAGTTCGACGATGATATCGACCCCCCGGCCGCCGGTAATCTCCATGCAGCGCTCGGCGAAGTCCTCCTCGCGGTAGTTGATCGTTGCGTCCGCGCCCATGCTCTCGCAAAAATCGGCCTTCTCCTTCGAACTCACGGTGGCGATCACCTGACAGCCCATTCGTTTGGCGAGCTGGATCGAGGCGCTGCCGACGCCGCCCGCCCCGCCCTGAACGAGGACGGTCTCCCCCGCGCCGGCCTCGGCCTTGATGACCAGCGCGTTCCAGGCCGTGTAGAAGGGCACCGTAATCCCCGCGCCCTGCTCGTAGCTGTAGGCGTCCGGAAGAAGGGCGGTGGTGTTCGCGGGCATCCGTACCAACTCGGCGTAGCCACCCTCCAGCACGCGCCCAAAGACCCGCTGGCCCACGCTGAGGCCATCCACCCCCTCCCCGAGGGAGACGACCTCGCCCGCCGCCTCGGCGCCGGGAATATAGGGGGGCGTCACCAGCTTTGCGTATGGATGCTTGGCGGCCCGGATGGCGATGTCCACCGGGTTGACCCCCATCGCGCCCGACCGGACCAATATCTCGCCGGGCCCGGGGGCGGGATTCTCGATTTCTTCTTCCTGCATCGGTACGGAAAGATCGAATTTGTGAACGCGAACCGTTTTCATGGCATCCCTTCCTCGTTAAAAAAAATAAAAATCATCCGCGAATGAACGCAACCCCCGCTGCCGGACCCCGGCGCTATCCGCCGGCTCGCGCTCCAGGGTCACTTGGGTTTTCGGGAGGCAGGAAATCTATCCCGCGCATCATCTTCGTTATCGATGAGTTTCACAAGGCCAACCGCCGCCGCGCGCACCCGGCGTATCAGAGGAGAATTCAGATCCGGCTTCGCGGCGACCGAGGCGGCCCCCCGCCGCGCCGCCTCGATGTTGCCCAGCCGATAGTCGCAGCGCACGACGCGCCACTCGGCGTAATCCGCGAAAAGCGCCTCGACCCGGCCCTTCGTGCGCATGAAGCGCCGGCGGAGGCGTTCGAACATCGCTTTCGCCCGCTTGAAGTCCTCGCGGATGAAATAGCCCTCGGCGCGGGCGAACAGATAATGAGGCTGGCCGGGATAGTCCGCGATGAGCCCGTCGATCAGGCGACCGGCCTCCTCGTATTGTTTTTCAGCGTAGAGCGAGTAGACCAGCTCGATTCGCGCCAGGTCGCGGAGCCACCCTCTCCCCCCGGCCGCGCGGCGCATGAAGGCGAGACCCTTCTCCCCCGTGTCTCCGAGAAGGGGCGCAAGCTGCCTGAGCCATTTCGCGCGCACGCGCCAGAAATAGTAAAGCCCAAGCCCGTAGTAAGCGTCCTCCAGACCCGGGTCGAGCGCGACGGCCCGCTCGAGATATCTTTTCGATCTCCGGCTTCTGACGAACGCGCGGACATAGCTCTTCCGGCGGGCTGCGTCCATCCCGAGTATCCCCATCGTGAGGCCGGCGATGAGATGGGCCTCCGCATCGGCGGGGGTCGCTTTGATCCGCTCCTCGGAGAGCGCCAGGGATCGGGAAATGTTTCGGTCAAATCCCTCGCGGTAGGCGGCATCGTCGAAATGCCCGGCCAGGATGTTGTAGACCGAGGCAAGGAAAAAATAACCCGCCGCATCCCCCGGGGCTTCCTTCACCATGCCCGCGAAGAGGCGAATGGCATCGCCGTAGCGCCCGGCGGCGGTCGCCCGCAGGCCTCGACCGAGAAATTCCCCGGAGCGGGTGGCGGCCGGGACGACCGGTGCGGCCGAGGGGGCCGGGACGACCGGAGCGGCGAGCGCAATGAAAAGCGCGATGGCCGGCAATACTGCGTAGCGCATTGGTTTTTCTCCCTGTGAACGCCACGCTATCAGAGTGCCCGGAGCGCCATCAACCGATTTTTTGGGGACCGCCCGCGTAACCCGCCGCCCCTCGATGGATGAGGGAGATTCCGCTATCGTTCCCCGGAAAGCGGGGGGGCGCCTTGCCCTTCACACCCGGCGGAGAGCGGCTTCATGACCGAAATCAGGCCCCCCGGGGGGGCTCTTCAAATTTTAGGGAAACTGCGCGACAGCGGTCACCGGGCGCTTCTCGCGGGGGGGTGCGTGCGCGATCACCTCATGGGCCTGACGCCCGGGGATTGGGATATCGCCACCGGCGCCGGCCCGGAGGAGATCATGGGCCTCTTCGAGCACACGGTGCCGGTCGGCGCGAAGTTCGGCGTCGTCCGCGTCATGGTCGGCGACGCCTCCTTCGAGGTCGCGCAATTTCGCACCGAGGGCCCCTACCTCGACGGCCGCCGCCCGAGCGAAGTCAAGCCCGCGAACGAAAGAGAGGACGCCCAGCGGCGCGATTTCACGATCAACGGAATGTTTTTCGACCCCGTTGCTAACGAGCTCCTTGACTACGTTGGCGGCCGGGAGGACATCGAGGACCGGCTCATCCGCGCCATCGGTGATCCCGCCGGACGCTTCGGGGAGGATCACCTTCGGATGCTCCGGGCGGTGCGCTTCGCCGCGCGGTTCGGCTACGAAATCGAGCCGGAGACCCTCGCCGCCATTAACCGGTGCGCTCGGCGAATCCACCGCACCAGCGCCGAGCGAAAGTACGGCGAACTCACGGCGATGCTCACCGGCGGGAGGGCGGACCGCGCTTTCGAGATGCTGAGGGAGACGGGGCTGCTCGCCGAAGTCCTGCCCGAGGTGGCGAAAATGGAGGGGGTGGCCCAACCACCCGACGAGCACCCCGAGGGAGATGTGTGGAAGCATACGATCAAGGCCCTGGCCCGGTTAAACGCGCCGGCCCCCGCCCTCGCCTGGGCGGTTCTTTTGCACGATGCCGGAAAACCCGAGACCTTCTCGGAAACCGACCGAATCCGGTTTATCAACCACGCCGAGGCGGGCGCGCGAATAGCGGAGGAAATCTGCGGGCGGCTAAACATGCCGGTCGAGGAGAAGCGCCTCATCCGCGACGTTGTGAAGAGTCACATGAAATTCCTCGACGTGGAAAAATTGCGCGAGAGTACGCTGAAGCGGTTTTTGCGCGAGCCGTTTTTCGCCGAGCTTTTGGAGTTGCACCGGATCGACCGCCTGGCGAGCCACGGCGACCTCACGGCGCACCGGTTTTGCCTGGACAAGCGGGCCGAATTCGGCGAGGAGGCGCTGAGGCCCGCCCGCGTCCTCGACGGACACGCCCTCGCCCGGATGGGATTCGCACCGGGGCCCCTTTTTCAGGAAATTCTCTCCGCGCTCGACGACGAACAACTCGAGGGCCGCGTCCGATCGATGGAGGAGGCCGAGGCGTTTGTTCGCCGCCGCTTCGGTGCCCGCCTCGGGCCTGAAGAGGGGGGGGAGGCCGGATAGAGTCTGGGGGGGTTTCCCGCCTGCGGGATTCGGGGCACTCTGTCGCCCCAGGGTCACCCTGTCGCCGCGGAAAACTTTTGCCGCGCTTTTTGGAGCGGAATCTTATTCATCAGGAGAGGCCATTGGCCGCCGAGGGGAGCGGAAGCGCCTTGTTGATGAAGGAGCGGGAGGTGGAACTCGCCCTTCGCCGCATGGCCTCCGAAATTATCGAGAAGTGCGCGGGAGACCCCGAACTGGCCGTGATCGGGGTGCGCACTCGCGGTGAGCCCCTCGCCCGGCGACTGGCCGACATGCTCGGCGAGATGGAAAAAATCGACCCGCCCGTCGGCATCCTCGACATCGGGGTGCACCGCGACGACGTGGATCACCCAAGCGGACAGAAAATTTTCGGTCCCACCGAAATCGCTTTCGACCTCGCCGAGCGCCAGATCGTCTTAGTGGACGATGTATTCTTCACCGGGCGCACGGTCCGTGCCGCCCTCGATGCGCTGACCGAGATCGGGCGGCCGCGCCGGGTCTGGCTCGCCGTGCTCATCGACCGGGGACACCGGGAGCTTCCCTTCCGGCCCGATTTTGTTGGAAAGAACGTACCCACCGCCCCGGCCGAGCGGGTGAACGTCCGCCTCCGGGAGGTGGACGGCGAGGACGTGGTTTGGCTGACGAGAAACGCCTAGGACGACACACTTCAACGAACGGAGAAAGAAATGTTCACCAAAATTCATCACATCGGAGTCGCCGTTAAGGATATGGACGGGGCCATCGCCCTCTACGAAAGCGCGGGGGCGAAGCTGCTCGCCCGCGAGTCTTCAAAGGACGGCCGGGTGGATCTCGCCATGCTCGACCTGGGCGGCGACCTGATCGAGCCAATCGCGCCCATCGAGGGCGACTCCGCCATCTCGAAATTCATCGCGGAAAACGGCGAGGGCCTCCATCACGTCGCATACGAGGTGGCCGACATCAAAGCCGAAATGGCGCGCCTTAAATCCGAGGGATTCGATCTCATCGACGAGGTTCCGCGGCCCGGCTTCGGGGGCCACATCATCGCCTTCATCAAGCCCGGCAGCACGATGGGAACGCTCTGGGAGTTGGTGGAGGCGGAATAGCGCTACCGCCTTCCGGGCGCCTTGGGCGGCTTGGCCGGCATCTCGAGAATCCGGACAACGTGATCGCCCGTGACCATCCTTCCGCTCCGGCGGCGGCTGATCCCCCACCCCTTGAGGCGGAAGGTGCGGCCCGGCCTCGTCTTCGGCGGGATTTCAACGTGGGCGGCCCCCCGCACCGTAAACACCCGAACCGTGCCCCCCTCGACCAGGCGAAATCGGGGGACGCGGACCTCGCTGCGCACATTGAGCCCCCGCCGTTCGAGGGCGGGATGGCGCGCCGAGGCCACCTTGAGGACAAGATCCCCCGGCCTGCCTCCGGCGCCGCCGGGAGCCCCCTCGGCCGGGACGCGGACCTCCTCGCCGTCCTCGATTCCGGAGGGGATGATGGCCCGGACGACCGCCCCCTCGAGCACCTCGCCCGACCCGCCGCAGGCGCCGCACCCGCTCCCCTCTCCCCCGCCGCAGTCCGGACAGACGAAGGGGCGCTCAATCTGAACGCTCACCTCACCGCCGGCGGCAGCTTCGAGAAAATCCAACCGGATATCGTAATGAAGATCTCGGCCCCGCCGGGGGGGCTCGCCGGGATGATGGGAATCCCCGTCCGCCGCCTCGGACCTCAGCGCTTCGTAGGCCTCGACGATCTCCTTGAAGCGCGCCTCCATCTCGGGCTGGCCCGCGTGCCGATCGGGGTGGAACTCGAACGCCAACCGCCGGTAGGCGCGGTGAACATCCTCAGCGCCAGCGGCCGGAGAAAGACCCAGAATATCGAGCGCCCATTCCCTGGAACCCCGCTTTCTCTCGGGAGACATTTCCCACCTCCGAGAGGCGCGAAAAGCGCCGCCCCTATTCTTGTCCAACTGGCGCGAAATGCGCCGCCCCTATTTTTGTCTTTGAGCCGCCGGAGAGCAAACCTGGGGGGAAGGAATTCACAACGCCTTAGGGCGCGTTGTGCCTCAGGGCGCGTTCGTCACGATCAGAACCACACCGATGAACAGGGTGACGGCGCCCGTCCATTTTTGCCAGGTCAGGACTTCCTCGTCCCGGAGCCAAATTCGCGTAAAGACCAGTGCGAACAGCGGTGCGGCGTATCCGATCGGGACGACGATCGAAACGGGTCCGAACTGAAACGCCGAGAAGAAAACGAGAAACGAGAACGAATTCAGCAGGCCCGTGAGAATCATCATCTTGTACCCCCCGGGTTCGACCCGCCACCGCTCCTCCGGCGGGAGAAACGGCAGGAAAAGAAAAAAAGCGGGGATCGACGCGAGACTCGCGATGATGATACCGATCATGATGTCCGGCATCACCAGCAGCGAGTACCGCCGGGTGGTCGAAGCGAATGCCATGACCAGCGAATGCGCGAAGGGCAGGAGAAGGTGAATCCTTCGCCAGTCCTTATCGCCCTCGGGCTTGAGCGCGATCAAAAAACACCCGGACACCACCAGCGCGGTCGCCCCGAAAATGACTGGGGCCGGCTGCTCGCCCAGCCAGACGACCGCCACGACGGTCGAGACGAACGGCGTCACCGTAATCAGGGGCATCGCCCGCCCGACGCCGATATAGCGGATGCTCAGATAAACCAAGGGCCGGGCGAGGCCGGGCGCCAGAAAACCGGTCAGAGAAAACCAGAAGGCGGCCTCGAGGGTGAGTTTTCCCCAATCGGATAAATAAAAGGACAAGGCCACCATAAACGGAAGACCGACGATGACCGAAATCAGCGAGGCCGAGATGGCGCTGCCCACGTCCATGGCCTTCCGGGCCATGACGCTGAACGCGCCGAACGTCGATGCCGCACAAAGGGCCAATCCGACGGCGAGATAGGTATTCAATACGGGCCTCGGCGGGTTAGGGAAAACTCCCGGACGGAACGCGAGCAGCCCGTCCGGGAGGGTCGGAGCGATAACCGTGGGATTAAAAGTAGGGCTGTCCGGGTCCCACCGGCGGAGTCCATTCGCAGTCGCCGAAGGGGCCGTCTCCGTTTTCCTTGACGTAGGCGATCCGGTCGTCATTCACCTTTCCGTCGAACAGGGCGCGGTGGAGCCAATCAACGATGTATTGATGATTGTCCAGCCCGCCCAGGTTCTTCAGGTTCACCAGCGGGTGGAACTGGTTCTCGACCACCCACATTTCTTTCTTGCAGGTCAGATCATCGTAGACCTCGATGGCGTCCTCGAGCGGGCAAAGCGGATCGAACTCGCCCGTGACGAGCAGCGTCGGGCACTGGACCTTGTCCATATAACCCTTGACCGTCATATTTTTCGCCATCTCGTCAAACTCCTCCTCATCGCTGATCCCCGCCATGTACATAAACACCTGCTTAAATCGCGGAGAGGACTGCGTGAAGATGGTGTTGTTCGGATTGAAGCAGGCCACCGCGCTCGCCACCGCCGCGACCCGGTGGTCGTAGCTCGCCAGACGAAGCGACCAGAAACTTCCCATGCTGATTCCGTAGAGGGCGATCTTCGAGGGCTCGATCTCCTCCCGGCCCAGAAGGTATTCGATGACCGCCGCCCCGGCGCGTTCGTAATTGTCCCCCACTGAACGGATTTTCTGGATGTTCGAATCTCCCTGGCCTGGGCCGTCCATGGCGATCACGTGAAAGCCCCTTTCGGCGGCGACGTTGTGCCGCGCCAAGGGAAAAACCTCCTTGGTCTGGTCCATTCCCGGGACGTAGACGATGCACGGCGCCTTCCGGCGGTCGGGAAGCAGGTGGAGAAGACACGAAATCGACTTCCCGTCGTCGAAGGGGACCTGAACGCGCTCGATGGGATAGGAAGCACACTCCGAGCGGCGGTCCACCATCTCCTTCATCTTGTCGCAGAGATAGATTTTCACGGGGTTGTCATCGTAGAAAATCGGGTGCTGCGCCATCCGGTAGGACTCGATGGCGTGGTCGTAGTGCTCGGTGGCGGTCTGGTCGAAACCCTCGGCCTGCGCCTTCTTGGCGAGTTTTTCGTGAAACTCCGCCGCCTCGCGCCAGACCTTGGGGAGCATCTGATAGTTATGGGCCCGCTTCCCGGCGGGGAGTTCGAGGTAGTCGCGCTCGAAGTTTTGAACGCGGCCGCGCATGTTAAGAGCCAGATCGAGCATCCACTGTTGATTATCGCGCTCTGTTCTCAGTTTCTTGATTGTCATTTTTTCTCCTTAATCGCTTCGCCGGCAAATGGGCCGGCAATAAATAAAAAAAACGAATCCTTTTCGGCTAAAACTGAAGGGGATCGGCTCAATGGTACGGCTACGCTTTTGAGAGATCAACGAAGATAGTGATTCGGCGAATGCTCTAAAAAACCACTTCGCTCTCGCGAAGACCGGCGATTTCATCGGCGCCGTATCCCTCGCCGGAGAGGATTTCGTCGGTGTGCTCGCCCAGCAGCGGCGGGGCCCCCTCCCGGGTGGAAGACGCCTCGAGACGGTAGGGAGCGCCCATCAAACGCAGGGTCCCGAGCTCCGGGTGGACCGCCTGGGTCAAAAAACCCATGGCCCGCATCTGATCGTCCTCGAGCAGGGCCGAGGGCGGCCGCACCAACGCGCTGGGGACACCGGCCTCCTCGAACAGCTCGACCCACTCGACGGCAGGCTTGGTCAACAATACCTCCTGGACCTCGGCGATGATTCGCTCCCGTTCGGCGTGGCGCCCGAGGTGAGTCGCGTAGCGGGGGTCGCGTTTCAGCTCCTCCAGGCCCAGAACGTCCAGGCCCCGCTCCCAAAAACCGTCGGCGTCCAGATAAAGGTAAAACCGCCCGTCGGCCGAGTCGTAGATTCGCGCGATCCTATCGTTCAGGGCGTCCCGGACTTCTTCGATCGGCTCGCGATCCGAGGCCCAGACAAGCCGCCCGGCCTGCATGGCGGCGGCGCTCCCGAGCAGAGAGGTGTCGATATACTGGCCCCGGCCGGTGCGGGTGCGCTCGAAGAGGGCCATCATCACGGCCCCGATGGTCAGCGAGCCGGTGAAATAATCCACGAAGTGCCCCTGAACGAGGCGCGGCTCGCCATTTTCGGTTTGCTGGGAGGGGATGCCCGCGTGGGTTTGAAGAATGGGGTCAAGCCCCCGGCGTTTTCGGAGAGGGCCCTTCTGGCCGTAGGCCGAGACCGAGGCATAGACCAGCCGCGGATTTTCGGCGGAAAGCGACTCGTAGCCGAGTCCGAGATTTTCGGCGACGCCGGGGCGGTTTCCCTCGATGAAGACATCTGCTCTCCTGGCCATGCGCCGGACGATTTTCTGTCCCTGCTCTTTCTTGAGATCGATGGCCAGGCTTCGTTTGCCCCTGTTCAGACCGAGGAACAGGCGGCTGCCGCCCTCGAGCGTCGAGGGAAAGTGGCGAATCGTGTCGCCGCCGGGCGGCTCGATTTTCACCACGTCCGCTCCCGCGTCCGAGAGGGCGAGCGTGGCGAACGGTCCCGCCACATAGCGGGTTAAATCGAGAACGAGAATTCCCTCCAGTGCGCCCACGGCGCCCCCTCCAATTACACCTTCAGAACGATCTTTCCCGGCACCTTGCCAGTCATCAAGACTTCATGGGCGCGTGCCGCCTCGGCAATCGGAATCACCTCGCCAACGAGCGGGCGGACCTTCCCGGTCTCCAGAAGAAGGTTCACCTGCCGGAGCATGTCGGAAAACACCGGATCGGCATTGAACAGGCTCATCCCGCGAACATCGATGTCCTTCGAGTAAAAAGGCGGGTAAGTGACCGAGCCGACCGGATTTTTCCCCGTCCCGGCGCCCAGGAGAACCAGTTTCCCCCCCTTTTTGAGGGCGCGGCAGCTTCCGTCGAAATTCTCGGTCGAAACCATCTCAATGACCGAATCCACCCCATTCCCGTCGGTCACCGCCGTGCATCTATCGGCGAAATCCTCTTCGCGGTAGTTCACGACGACATCCGCCCCCAGCGAAGAGGCGATGTCGGCCTTTTCCTTCGAACTCACGGTCGTAATGACCCGGGCGCCGGCTGCTTTGGCGATCTGGATCGCCATCGAGCCCACGCCACCCGCTCCGGCGTGAACGAGAATCGTCTGCCCCGGCTGAACTCCGGCCTTGACGACAACAGCGTAGAACGCGGTGTAGAGCACCACCGGGAACGAAGCGCAATCCTCGAACGAGAGATTTGAGGGAATATGCGCAGTTCGGAGACCGTTCAACGCTGACCTTTCGGCATAGCTCCCGGTCATCGCCGCGCCGAATACGCGGTCCCCCGGTTTGAACCCTTCGACGCCCGCGCCCACCTCGACGACCTCGCCGGCCGCGTCGATCCCCGGCGTCCAGGGAAGCTCGAGGGATTTTGATAGAGGATGAGCGCCAGAGCGGAATGTCGTGTCCACCGGGTTCACCCCGGCCGCCCGCACTTCGATGAGCACCTGGCCTGGCCCGGCCGAAAGGTCCCCGGCTTCCTCGTATTTCATCACCTCCGGGCCGCCAAATTCATGAACATGTATCGCTTTCATTGAGCCTCCCTCCCGGAATCGCCCCTTCTGCGGCGGGTGTTCCGAAAATAGATCAATAATCCAATAATAGGGTCCGGTTCCGGACAACCGGAATACGAAGCCCCCGGCACACCGTGATTTTGTGAATCGAGATACCCCCCTTACCACAATCCGGCGGGGGGTGCCCAGCCACCACACGAAGATGGCGCGATCATTTAACCTCAAAGCAGGGCCAAAAGCCTATCTTGACATTCATTTCGGGCATGGGATAATAGCTCCAATAATTAGAAAAGGAATAAGTAAGAAATTTTCCTCTGGAATTGTTGGGGTCAAAGCGGTTGTTTTTGCGAAATTCATCATCTCTCGTTCCAGTTCACACAGCGCCGGCCGCTCGCCTTCATGAGTTCAGAGTGCGATGCACGACGGCATGGATGTAAATCTCTCTCCAGGAGGATTGTCCGATGAAGAAAAAACTGTCTTTGATGGTTGCTGCCGCGGCCGCTGTCGTCCTCGTTGCGAACTCGGCCCTGGCCGCCGAGCGCTACCGCTTTGGCGGCGGTCCCTCGGGCGGCGCCTGGCACCCCGCCACGAGCGCGGGCACCCAGCTGCTCAACAGAAAAATCGGCACAAAGTTCTACTTCCAGTATTCTCCGTCGGCGGGCTCGGTGGCCAACGTCCGCCGGGTGAGCCTAGGTGAATTCGCCACCG
Organism: bacterium; assembly: GCA_030922375.1. GTDB lineage: Bacteria > UBA8248 > UBA8248 > UBA8248 > UBA8248 > UBA8248. Next base: position 22,203 of record JAVEPB010000232.1, read on the forward strand.
CATGGGGCCATGTGGGCCAGGTCTATCAATCCTGGACCGGAACCGGCCTCTTCAAGAAAGACGGTGCGAACAAAAATTTCCGCATCGTCGCCAACGTGCGTTCTCAATCGCAGATCATCGCCGTTCTCGCCGACAACCCGATCAAGTCCTACTCCGATATGAAGGGCAAGGTCGTGAGCCTGCTCAAGCAGGGAACGGGAAGCCATGTCAATTGCCGGAACATCTTCTCCACCCTCGGTCTGTATAACGTCAAAAGCCCCGAGAAATCGGCGATCAAGCCGCGCTACCTCGGCTTCTCCGCCGCGGGCCGCGCCCTGGGCGACCGCCAGATCGACGTTTACTGCTCGGCCGGCGCCCCCTTCACCATCCCGGCGCTCACCCGGCTCTCGATCAGCAAGCCGGTGCGCTACATCAGCTTTACCGAGGCGGAACAAAAGAAAGTCACGGGCAGCTTCAAGTTCTACGTGCCCAAGACCATCCCCGTCCAAAAGGAAGTCAAGGGCATGAACGCACCCGCCCGCTCGATTGCCTACGACGTTTGGTGGATTGCGCACAAGCAGATGTCCAACGACGCTGTCTACAACATGCTCAAGGTCATCGCGGCCCCAGACAACCTCAAGCAACTTACCAAGACGGCCCGCTACTGGCGCGACCTGAGCGGAAACTTCAGCGCTCTCAAGCAGCATGGTATCCATGTCCATCCCGCCGCCGCCCGTTACTGGAAAGAGCGCGGCGTGGACGTGCCCGGCGGAGTCGTAAAAGGATACTAGGAATCTCTTCCGGCGCCGGCAGTACAACAGACCGCCGGCGACAGGGGGTCGGCATTCGGGCGGGGGGGCGAAGTCATTTCGCTCCCCTGCCCCCCCCCTGAATTTTCACCTCTTGACCTGTAAACGCCCCCCGAAGGGGAACCATGCTCCAAAATATTATCTCTTTCCTCATCAAGCTCGGCCTCGTCGCCGAAAGCATGATCAAGCCCCGCGAATTGACGGGGCCGGCGCGCATGGTCGTCGCCGTCGTCGCGGTCTGCTTCTCTTATTTCTTCATTCATATCTCTTTTTTCGGCCCGCCCATATCGGAATATTTCAAAGGCACCTATATTCTGTGCACCGCGGCGCTGTGCGTGATGGTTTACAAGGGCCGTCAAACCTCGATTCGGGAAAACTTCTCGTGGCTGGATGAGATTTTTCTGTTCCTCACCCATACGCTGATGTGCGCCGTTTATCTCCTCTGGGCCTACTGGACGCTCGCCGGCCGGACCTATCTCTGGAACGACTTCACCGGGCGCGCAACGGCGGTGGTGGCCTTGCTGGGAGCGATTCTCGGGGCGGTTCTCTACTGGAAAGAGGCCACCATGGAGAAAATCCCCGAGAAGCCCCTGATATCGGATTGGCTTTATCTGGGCGCGGGCATCGCTCCCATCGTCTGGTGGGTCATCAGCAATGTAGAACTGGTCGAGCGGGTCGGCGGCCCGGTGCCCACGTCGGTGGTGATTTTCTCCGGCCTGCTGGCGGCCGTGAGCTTCGAGATCGCCAGGCGCGTGGTGGGCCCGGTCATCCCCCTCATCGGCTTTTTCTTTCTCATATACACCTTCAAGCCCATCGCCCAGTTGCCATCAACCGCGAGCATTTTCTATCACGACGGCTTCGGGCTGGGCCGGGTGGCCGAGTTCCTCATGCTCGAGGCCGACGGCATGACCGGCCTCATCGTCGAGGTGTTCGCCACCTATATCGTCATCTTCGTCGTTCTGGGGGCGTTTCTCGAAAAAACCGGGCTCGGCGCTATCCTCATCGACACGACATTCCGTCTTACCGGCCATAAAACCGGGGGGCCCGGGCTAACCGCTGTCATATCGAGCGGGCTGTTCGGAATGATTTCGGGCAGCGGCGTCGCCAACGTCGTGACGACGGGCACTTTCACCATTCCGCTCATGAAGCGCGTGGGCTACCGCTCGGAATTCGCCGGCGCGGTCGAGGCCGCCGCCTCGACGGGAGGCGCCTACATGCCTCCGATCATGGCCGGCGGCGCCTTCTTGATCGCCCAGCTAACCGAGACCAGCTATTTCGAAATCATCAAGATCGCGGCCCTTCCGGCGATTCTCTACTATCTATCCGTCGGTTATATGGTGTTTCTCCGCGCGGTGAGGCGCGGCCTGCTCGGCGTTCCCACCGACGAACTTCCTCCGTGGTCGAAAATCCTGCCGCGCATTCATTTCCTCCTGCCAATCCCCTTCATGATCTACTACCTCACGATCGGCGATTCGGCGTTTCTCGCGGCGTTCAAGACCATCTGCCTGATCATCATGCTCAAGAGCGCCGACATGCTCAACGAAATCTGGACGCCCTGGTCCGATCGAACCTGGCGGCCTTTCCTGGGTCTCTCTCTTTTGTTCGGAGTCTTCGCCTACTACCTGGGGCTGATGGTGGGGGCGCCCTTTTCCTGGTTCGCCGACACGCTGCGCGGCCTCAACATGGGGGACGGTCTTTTCTGGGCCGTCGCGGGCTACCTTTTCCTGAAGATAGGCGAAATCCTCGCGGCGGGATTCACCGCCCCCGAGATTTCTCCCCGGCCGGCGAACCCGGGTGAAATCGAGGATATCGCCCTCGCCACGGGAAGCGAGCTTTTCACCCGCCTGGGAAAAACCTTCATCGAGTTGGTCAAAGTGATCTGGATTTCCCTCGAAGCGGGGGCGAAGAACACGCTTGTGGTCGGTTGCATCGCCGGCGTGCTCGGAATCCTCCTCTCCTGCGCCACGCAGAGCGACCTGTCGGGACGGATTTCCATCGTGCTCACCGAGTTCAGCTTCGGCCTTTTGCCGCTTACTATCTTTTGGGTCATCGTGGCCGGCTATGTCGTGGGCATGGGGCTGCCCATCACGGCAAGCTATGTCGTCCTCGTTATCTTCGGGGTCATCGCCCTGACGAACCTGGGCGTCCCAACACTGACGGCGCACCTCATCTGCTTCTGGGTAGCCGTCGTCAGCGCCGTGACGCCGCCTGTCGCCCTGGCCGCCTATGCGGCGAGCGCCATCGCCACCTCCGATCCGCTAAAAACCGGGTTCCAGGCGCTGAAGCTCGCCTCCTGGCTCTTCGTCATGCCCTTTCTTTTTGTATACACACCGATTCTCCTTACCGGCACCACAGCCGAGGTCACCATCACTTTCATTGCCTGTCTGTTTGGAATCTTGGGCTGGGCGGGATGGCTGGAGGGCTTTCTCATCAAAACAACCGTGGGTCCGGAGCGAGCTTTACTTTTCCTCTCTTCGATTTGTCTGCTCCTGCCCGTTGAACGATTCATTTTATTTATTTTTTCGATGGAAGGAGATTACCATTATCCGACTTATGTCTTAGGCGTCCTCCTTCTGGGAGCCTCCTTCCTCATGCAGCGCGGGCGGGCGGAAACCGCCCCTCGGGCGGCATAACCGCTCATCAGGAGACCCCATGAGCCCGATACCTCCTCCCTTTCGAGGAATCCGGCACATCGCGGCATCAAGGTCCGCGCAGAGCGGAATGGATTTGCGCGCGTTGCGGCGGACCCGTCCTCCCCGCGGGAACCGGGCGTTTCGATCATGACCGATGCACACGAGAAGCCCGGAAACAAGAACCCCGCCCCAGAGAATGGAGTTTAGCGAATGACCTACCGGGTAGTTGCGGTCGATCCCAGATGGAAAGACGCGGGGCGTCAAAAATTTCTCACCGACCATCTGGCCGAGGGATATGAACTTGTCGTTCCAAAAGATTTCGAAATGGCCGCCATGCGCAAGGAACTCGAAACAGCCAGCGCTCTCGTCACCGGCCTCGGCGATATCACGGCCGAGATGATGGAGGCCGCACCCGATTTGCGTGTGGTCGGCAAGGCGGGAACGGGGGTGGACTCCATCGACGTGGCCGCCGCGACGGCCATGAAAATACCGGTCGCCCACGCCCCCGGCTGGATGCGCGCCACGCCCGTGGCCGAACACGCCCTGACCTTGATGATAATGCTCTCCCGGAAGCCCTGGCTCTGGCGCGGGGAGAAAAGGCCTCCTCTTCATATCCAGATGTCCGGCGCCTCGGCCGGGATCGTCGGCCTCGGCAATATCGGCCAGCGCATCGCCGCGCGCTGCGCCGCATTCGACATGAACATCCTCGCCTACACGCGGACGCGCGGCAAATTCAAGCCCGAAGGATTCTCGGTCGAGGAAACCGGCACTATCGAGGAACTCCTTGCCCGGGCGGACTACGTGATCCTCTCCCTCCCGCTAAACGGCCAAACCCGGGGACTGATCGGAGCCAAGGAGTTCGCCCTGATGAAACCCTCCGCGTTTCTCATCAACGTGTCCCGGGGCGGCCACGTCGTAACGGACGATTTGGTCGCCGCGCTCGGAGAGGGAAATATCGCGGGGGCCGGCCTCGATGTAATCGACCCCGATCCGATTTCCGGCGACCACCCGATTTTCTCACTGGACAATGTTGTCATATCGCCTCACTGCGCCGCGCAGACCGAAAGCACCCAGCGGGAGAGCTACGCCCTTCTCTCAGAGAGCATCCGACTGGCGGTGGAAGGAAAGCGCGTCGAGTCGCTCGTCAATCCGGAAATTTACGACTAATCTGGCAGGGAACCCGCCGAAGACGCCCTTGGAGTGAATCCAGATGGCACACCGCGTACTCAATGTGGATTACCGCATCCGGGAGCCGAACCGGCAGCGTTTCTTGCGCGAGTGCCTCCCCGAGGGGTACGAACTCGTCATCCCCGAGTCGTTCGACACCGAAACCATCCTGCGCGCGGCGAAGGGCGCCCGCGTGATCCTCACCAGCTTTGAGCCTCTCACCGGCGAAATGATGAGGGCGGCCGACGATTTGCGCGCCGTCGGCAAGGGCGGAACCGGGGTGGACTCCATCGACGTCGCGGCGGCCACCGCTCTGAAAATCCCGGTGCTGAACACCCCCGGCCATCTCCGCTCGGACGCCATCGCCGAACACGCGATTACGCTCATGCTCATGATCTCCCGTAGGCCGTGGCTCTGGGAGGAGGGCCACACAACCATCCAGCACAACGAGTTGATGGGCGCCACCCTCGGAATCGTCGGCCTCGGTAATATCGGCCGGGGCGTCGCCAAAAGGTGCGCCGCGTTCGGAATGGAAATTATCGCCCACACGCGCACGCCCGGGAAATTCCGGCCCGAGGGCTTCACCGTCGAGGAAACCGCCACTCTCGAGGAACTCCTGCCCCGGGCGGATTACCTTCTGCTCTCCCTTCCGCTCACCGAAGAGAGCCGGGGCCTGATCGGCGCAAAAGAGATCGCCTTGATGAAAGACACGGCTTTCCTGATCAATATCGCCCGAGGAGCGCACGTGGATATCGACGCCATGGCCGAAGCCATCGCCGGCGGAAAATTCGCCGGGGCTGGACTTGATGTGACCGCACCCGAGCCCCTGCCCGAGGGACATCCGATTCTCGGTCTGCCCAGCGTCGTCATATCCCCTCACAGCGCCTCGCACACCTCAGGCGTTCAGCAACGAAGCACCCAGCTTCTCTGCGACAACATCCGCCGCGCCGTCGAGGGCGAACGGGCCACCTCGCTTGTAAATCCGGAGATTTACGACTAGCTTCTCTCTTTAAGGAGGAGTCCACGCCTCAACCAGGGCACGGACCCAAGGACCCATGACACAGCGAAAAATTCCAGCCGTTTTTTACCGGGGCGGAACGAGCCGCGCTATATTTTTCAACGCAAAAGACATC
>JAVEPB010000233.1 GCA_030922375.1 bacterium
CTTCCTTTTATCGTCAAGGCGGTGGGTTCGTTGAAAGCTGCGCGCATCGCAAGGGACTCGGGGGCTGCCGCCATCATCGTCACCAGCCACGGTGGCTCACTGGGGCCCTCCTGGGGGCATCCCCTGGAAATTTTGCCGGATGTCGTTCGCGAAGTGGGCGACGATATCCTCGTCCTGGCCGAGAGCGGCCTCCGCCGTGGGGAGGACGTGGTGAAGCTACTCGCCCGTGGCGCCAAAGGGGTATTGATGGGTCGGGGTCTTCTTCTCGGCTTGTTCGCCGGTGACGCCGGCGGTGTAGAGGAGATCCTGCAGATGCTGAACAAAGAGCTAAAGCAGGTCATGGTGCTGGCCGGGTGTTCTGATCTTGACTCAATCACTAATGAAATCTTGATTCCTCGCTAAGGCAGCGGCCACAGGATTCTCATAAGGAGTGGTATCACTATCGGGGACAGATCAATCAGGTACGTGCTCCGGGTTAATTTTAAATTTCTCAATCTAAAAGAGGATCAATCTTTTATGAACACCGAGAATCCGAAGGGATACGCTCATCCGGATCTCATATGGTCTCCCGAACAGCTTCACGAACGAATCGGAGACCCCAACCTTAGGATCGTCGACACACGTCCCGGCGAGCCATTCGCTCTGGGACATATTCCTGGCGCGAGCCACTTCAATACCCAATACCTCACCTGTGACGATACCGACGAAGCCCCGCTCCGTTCTTTCATTCGGATGTGGGCCTATCTGCTAGGCCAACGAAATGTCTCTTTCGGGAACACCATCCTCTTCTATGACGACTACTCCCGCTCTCCCTGCACAAGGGCGTTTTGGTTTCTTGAGCTGTTCGGCCACGAGGATGTTCACGTACTGAATGGGGGTTACGCCGCTTGGGAGCGCGCGAGTTTTTCCACAACGCGCGATGCCGAGGCGCCCAAGCCAGAGGATTTTCAATACACCACCCTCCATCTAGAACGGATGGCCACCCACCATGACGTCCTATCGGCCATTGATGATCCGGATAAGGTCATCCTCGACGCGTGCTCCGCGCAGGAACGTGTGGGAACCGACCTCCGCGCATCAAAAGGGGGCTCAATCCCGAACTCCGTCCACTTGGAGTGGACCGAACACTTCACCTCCGAGGGGACCATTAAACCCGCCTCTGAGCTCCCTGCTCTATACGAGCAAATCGGCGTCACCCCTGACAAAGAGATCATCCCCTACTGCCAATCCGGCGGCCGATCTTCTCACGCCTATTTTGTCCTCAGGCTTCTCGGCTACCCCAGGGTGCGGAACTATATGGGCTCCTGGCGGGAGTGGGGGAACCGCGAGGGGATGCCTATTGACCTGCCCCCGAACCCGCTACCAATATCACCCTAGGCCCGGAAACCCTTACAGGTGCGCATCTGCTACCCGATTTTTCAGGTTCGAGTACCCGAACCGATTCGGGACCTATTTAATATTCGTCCCTCTGGTTGAACAAGCCGCTTAGAAACTCCCTTCTTAGACCGAAATCCTAAAAATTCTCGATTCAACGATTTCGCCAAGGCACTAATTTTATGTGGGATCTGGTTTTTGCGGGGCACACGCTTAATTGATCAATCGTTGGGAGGCCCTATTAATAAGCCCAGCATGGTGCGGACTACAACAAATCGCCATTCGGGTATTCTTTTATGATAATTTTTCTATTCGGAAATTTCAGGTATTCGATTTAATGCCGAGGAGCGTCCAGATGGAAAATGACCCCATTGATGTGGTTCACGAAGGGGAAAACGGTCGGATACTGACGGCCAACTCGATGACTTTTTTCGACGAACGGGTTACGACCCAGGACATCATCGTCTGCGGCTCCTATTGTGCGGCGTCTTCAATGAGATGGGTGCACCGAACGGGGGCCAAGGGTGCCATCGCACATGAGTGCGGAATAGGAAAGGACGGCGCCGGGATCGCCGGTCTCGCTGCCGGCCAGGAGTACGGAATACCCGTGGTGGCTTGCGAAACCATGTCCGCCCGTCTCGCCGATGGAGCTTCAGTCTATGTCACAGGAAAGGTCGGCCATGCCAACGAGGCCGCCATGGGCCTCGGCGTCCGACCTGGCCAGCCAATCGCAGAAGCCGCCCGTCTGATGCTGAAAGCCCCTGCCGGAAAGGTAGTTGAGACCGCGAAAGTAAATCAAAACAATATCCTCACCCCCCTGGAAAAGACCCCGAACGGAACAGTATACGCCTCTTGGGGGCTTCCGGTCCTGAAAGAGATACAAGATCCCCACCCGGATGCGGTATTCGTCCAGGGCTCGCACGCTGGCCAGACTCTCCCGGAGGAGATTATCCGGCTCCAAGTGAAGGGAGTAATCACGAATGACGCCGGAAGGGGGATGGGCGACTCGGGCATCGCCGCTTTCGAACCGCTGGATCAGGCGGAAATCGCGGCCGCTGCAGTCTCTGCCATGTCCGCCCGCATTGGCGACACTATGAGTACCTGGAATGAAGGGATAATTTCATGCATGAACGAGGTGGCCGAATCGCGCGGCGTTCGCTCCGGAATGAAGACAATGGAAGCCGCGCGGAAAATGCTGGGGCTATAGGCAACATTGTCTCAGCAAATACTGAATTCTCTCCAAATTCGAAAGGAAACACCTCCTCCCGAGCCGAAAACCAGGGGGCACCTCTTTTCTGGTGGGCGGGATAGGGATTGAACTAGACCCAGGTCAATGAGGATTTAGAATATCATTCTGATCGTGTCCATGGCGGGGATTTTGACTCGTCGTGTCCCCACCAAGCCAACTTCTCAACTCATTCAATCTACATGGGATCCACTTTTTGCGGATCACAGTAGATTCTCATCTACTAACAGGTAGGAACTCGCCATGCACACACCCTATCCGTCGAGACCGGCCATTAATTCCTCCGGGTCTATGGGGAGTTTCAACTCGGTGCCGCGTTTGGCCGACAGGTCCATGGCCATGGTCAGCATCAGATTGCGATGACCTTCGGCGGCGGTCGCATGGGGCGTCCGCTTGCCGGAGTAAATCCGCTGGAACCAAGAATTGGTCTCCTCGCGCATGGGTCCCCACAGTTCGCCGTCGTAGATGTCGCCCGGGGGAAAGCTGGTCAGAAAATCGACGTTCCGCTGCGCTTCCATGACGAAATCGTCCGGCTTGTAGGCGGGCCCCTGCGAAAATTCCGACGCCAGAACCACATCGCGGTGGGTGTCTTCGATGTCGATCACGCCCTTGGTCCCGACGATGCCGATTTCGAGCCCGTAGACCGCGCCGGGCCATTCCTTGGGCAGCGCCCAGCAGATATTCATGCTCCAGATCGCGCCGTTTTCCATCGTGAAAACCCCGAAGGTGGCATCCTTGGTGCCCATGCTGCCCAGCACCTTATCCGTCGAACGGGCGAAGATCGAGACTGGCTTGGCGCCATCGCCCATAATCCACATGCACATGTCCAGGCTATGGGTCCCGGAAACGACCATGGGCGTTAGATACCGGCGATCCCGGGTGAGGCGGGTCTCGCCGGTCGGTGCCATCCGGTTCATGAAGGCGCGGGTGACCGCCGCGGTGATATCCCCGATCTGGCCGTTATCTACCCGCTCCTTGACGGTGAGAAAACGCCTACGAAAGCGCTGCGTATAGCCGACGACGGCGTCCAGGCCGGCCGATTCGATCGCGGCCAGCACTTCGGCGGATTCACGCGCATCCGTGGCCAGCGGTTTTTCGATCAACATGGAGTGGCCGAACTCCACCGCGGCGAGGGCGGGTTCTACATGCGCCCAGGTCGAGGTCGCGATGATCACCGCATCGACCTCGGGGCGCGCGATCAGCTCGCGGAAATCGGTGGTGAAAAAATCGGCCTGGATATCTTCCTTGAGCCTGTTGCCCACCTTCTCGTTCATGTCGGAGAGGCCGATCCAGCCGATTCCGGGAAAGTCCTTGGCCAGCGTAGACCGCATGCGCCCGACGACACCGCAGCCGACAACGGCCAGCCCGAGTTCTTTTTTGCTCGCCATTCGATCCTCCTTTCGGTATTTGATGGCCACCCCGCCTACATTGCGCTAGCTTGATGTGCCAGTGGGAGAAAGCTCAGAATCACCTTTGAGAAAAATAGAAAGCCGGGACAGTGCCCATTATAATGCACTGAAATATGATCAGGAAGGCCCACTTGTACTCCGCAAAAACTCCATTCCCGGTCATGCTGCAAGCGAAATGAGCCAGTAGTCATGGAGAAGGCCATTAAAACCGGCTTAGAAATTACCTTTCACCCATCTAGCATTCGATACTTCTTTCCCAGAAAATATACGGTGGCAAATCTTGTCGCCTCGGGAATCCCGTGTCCTAAC
>JAVEPB010000234.1 GCA_030922375.1 bacterium
GTCAGAGCGGACAGAAGAATAAATAGAAAGGATTGAAGGATAATCGGTTTCAATTGAATTAACTTTCCTCCCCCTTGAGCCGGGCGGCGTCGATGTCCGCCAAAGACTTCAAAAGGGGAGTCAGGCTGTCGAGCGAAATCATATTGGGTCCATCCGAGAGCGCCTCGTCCGGGTGTGGATGGCACTCGATAAAAAATGCGTCCACGCCAACGCCAGCGGCGGCTCTGGCCAAGGGCTCCACCATCCGGCGATCACCGCCGCTCCTATCGCCCAGTCCGCCGGGGGCCTGGACGCTGTGGGTCGCATCAAAAACAATCGGGCATCCCGTCTCGCGCATCAGGACCAAAGAGCGCATATCGCAAACCAGATTATGATACCCAAATGACGAGCCCCGCTCGGTCAACAATATTTGCCGGCAACCCGCCTCACGCAGTTTCTCAACCACGTTCCCCATATCCTGGGGAGCGAGGAACTGGCCTTTCTTCACATTCACCGGTTTCCCCGTTTGCCCGGCTGCTTGAAGTAAATCCGTTTGCCTGCATAAAAAAGCCGGTATCTGGAGCGCATCGAGGACTTCCGAAGACGGCCCGGCCTCATCGGGTGAGTGAATGTCCGAAAGCACCGGGAGCCCGCTGGCTTCTCGAACGGCGGCCAGCATATCGAGCCCTTTCGAAAGACCCGGCCCCCGGGGCGATGAAACCGAGCTGCGATTGGCTTTGTCGTAGGAGGACTTGAATACGGCCTTCATCCCCGCGGCCTCGGAGGCCTCACGAATGGCGGCGGCGCACTCCAAGGCAAGGGATTCGCTCTCGAGAACACAAGGCCCGGCGATCAACGCCGGCGGCAAACCCCCACCGATGGGCACACCGCCAATTTCGACAGTCACGGAAAGAGGTGACAAATCGTGGAACCTCCAGCGGCAAAAACGTGGCTCCGGGCCAAACAAGAGTTCCGGAAGAAAAAATAACCTGCGCCAACCGCCTAGACGAAGAGCTCCCCACGCGCCTTTTTTGCTGCTGCGATAAACTCTCTGAATATCGGATGAGGAGCGTAAGGAGCGCTCTTGAACTCAGGGTGAAACTGGCAGCCAATAAAAAACGGATGTTCGGGCAATTCGATCATTTCAACGAGCCTCTCGTCAGGCGAGAGGCCCGAAAATCTCAGGCCCCCCTCCTCAAGGCTCTCCCGGTAGGTATTGTTAACTTCGTAGCGGTGCCTGTGCCGCTCTTCGATTCGAGTGGCGCCGCCATACACCTTGGAAGCCAATGACCCCGGCCGGAGAATGCCGGGGTACGCGCCGAGGCGCATCGTCCCACCCTTGGCCACGTCCTCCTGACCCGGCATGAGATCGATAACGGGATATGGGGTGTCTTCGGAAAACTCGGAACTATTGGCATCCGTAAGACCACACACATTTCTGGCATATTCCACAATAGCGCATTGCATCCCCAGGCAAATCCCGAAAAATGGCACGATACGATCGCGCGCGTATTTCACCGCCTCGATTTTTCCCTCGATCCCTCTTTGGCCAAATCCCCCGGGAATCAGGATTCCGTGAACCTGCGAAAGCAATTGAGAAGATCCTTTCTCTTCGATCTCCTCGCTATCCACATACCGGAGGCTGACACTCACGTCGTTCGCCAACCCCCCGTGGAAAAGCGATTCGGAAAGACTTTTATAGGACTCCTTGAGGTCAACATATTTGCCCACGATGGCGATCTCGGTCTCAATCGTATTCTCTCGGGACTTCCGGACAATTTCCCGCCAGTTCGAAAGGTCCGGCTCCTGAGCCTGAAGAAACCCGAGTTTGTCCACCACAATTTGATCCAATCCTTCTTCGTTGAACTTGAGGGGGACCTCATAAATTGTATCTACATCGATGGCGGTAATGACGGCGCCGGGAGGAACATTGCAGAAAAGGGAGATCTTCCTCTTGAGGTCGGAATCGAGGGGGTGCTCTGTCCTGCAAAGGAGAATATCCGGCTGGATGCCGATTTCACGAAGCTTCATGACCGAGTGCTGGGTCGGTTTCGTTTTCAACTCCTCGGAAGTTTTGATGTACGGGATCAATGTCACATGAACAATCAGGACATTCTCGGAACCCATGTCGTAGCGAAACTGGCGGATCGCCTCGAGAAAAGGCAGGCTCTCGATGTCGCCAACCGTTCCGCCGATTTCGCATAAAATGATGTCCTCCCCGTGATCCACGGCGCGAAAGCAATTTTTGATCTCATCGGTGATATGGGGAATGACCTGGACGGTGCCGCCCAGGTAATCTCCTTCGCGCTCCTTGGAAATCACGTTGTAGTAAATCTTCCCGGCGGTGAAGTTGTTTTCCCTGCGCATCAAAGCGTGGGTGAACCGCTCGTAGTGGCCCAGATCGAGATCGGTTTCCGCGCCGTCGTCGGTGACAAACACCTCACCATGCTGGAAGGGGCTCATCGTCCCGGGATCGACATTCAGGTAGGGATCGAACTTCTGGAGGGTGACGCGAAGGCCCCTGGCCTCCAGCAACGCACCGATCGAAGCAGAGGAAAGCCCCTTGCCGAGAGAGCTTAACACTCCTCCCGTCACGAAGATATATTTTGCCACAGATCGATCTCCTGCTCGATTTTTTCCCGCAAGGCGGTGTCCTCGCTCAGGCGCGCCAAATCCCCGGGAGTATCCACTCCGATGGAATCGTTCTCGACTTCAACGACGCGGATGCGGGCGCCGTCCTCGAGAGCGCGCAACTGCTCGAGACGCTCGGCCATCTCGAGCCCACTGGGCGGCAACGAGGAAAGCCGAGTAAGGTACTCTCTGCGGTAGGCATATAACCCCAAATGTTTCATCGGCCGGGGCCGAATTTCCGCCCACCGCTCCCCAAGCGCACCCGCCGGGTCCAACGTCCCCCCCATTAAATCGCGCATATGGGGCAGCGGAGCCCGCGAGAAATAAAGGGCATCGCCCTCTTTGCTCACCACCACCTTTACCACGTTTGAGTCCAAAAAGTCCTCCACCCCCGGGATGGGAACGGCGATGGTGGTCATCTCGACCGAGGCGCCGGAAAGAAGCGGCCCGGCCGCCGCATCAATGTCCCCGGGATGGATAAGTGGCTCGTCTCCCTGGACGTTCACAACGACCCCGGCCCCCTTCAGGGTCGCGGCGACCTCGGCTACCCGGTCCGTTCCGCTTTGGTGATCTGCCCGGGTCATGTACGCCTCACCCCCAAAGGCCCTGACCGCGCCGGCGATTCGCTCATCGTCGGTCGCCACCAACACGCGATCCACCCGGTGTGCCCTGAGGGTGCGCCGGTAGACGAACTCGATCATGGGGCGTCCCGCCAGATCCGCGAGCGCCTTTCCCGGAAAACGCGTCGAGCCCCAGCGAGCTGGTATCACCGCAAGAGCCCCGCCTCGGGTCTCACTCATGGACACCCGGATTCCTCTTCCTTGGCAGGTCCTGTCTAGTAGGCATTTTGACTTAAGAACCCCTTCCAAACCGTCAGCCACATGATCTTAATATCCAAGGCCAACGACCAGTTCTCGATATAGTACAAATCGTATTCGATCCGTTTATCGATAGAGGTGTCCCCGCGCCATCCGTTGACCTGAGCCCAGCCGGTCATGCCACTTTTCATCTTATGGCGCAACATATAGCCGGGGACCGACTGGCGAAAATTATCGACGAAAACCGGGCGCTCGGGCCGAGGCCCCACCAGACTCATATCTCCTTTCAGGACGTTGAAGAGCTGCGGGAGTTCGTCCAGGCTTGTTTTTCGGAGTAAAACCCCAAGCCCGGTTCGCCGGTCGTCCTCGGGGCTCGCCCAGACGGCGCCGCTTTCCGTCTCGGCGTCCACACGCATCGAACGAAATTTAAACATCTCGAACTTCACTCCATCGAGGCCCATCCGCTCCTGCGCGTAGAAAACCGGCCCCCTGCTGGAGAGCTTAACGAGGACCGCGATCAATGCCATGAGGGGGCTGAAAACCAAGAGCGCCACAAGCCCGCAGACAATATCCATCATCCGCTTCACAATCCGGTTCCAGCCCAGGAGGGGGGTCTGCGAAAGGAGAATGACTGGAAGGCCGTTTAACTCCTCGATGCCCGCGTTAAGACTCATTCTTCCCACCAGATCGGGCACCACCCGAAGATCCACGCTTGAGTCGGCCAGGGTGTCGAGCAGATCGGATTGTTCCTTCAGCCTATCGGCCGGAAGAACCACATACACTTCGTGTATCTCCTCCCGCTCAACAACCTCCCGGACATCCGGGAGCCTCCCGAGGACGTTCATATCTCCCGCCAACTCTCCGGCTTCCCTTTTGTCGGAGATATGTCCCGCCACCTGAAACCCCAAAAACCGGTAGGCCTCGAGCTGGGACGCCGTTTGCCGGGCAAGAGGCGAAGTACCCACCACAAGAATCCGCCTCATATCCACCCCGCGCCGCCTCAGCCGCCTGATGATGGACCAGGTGATGCGCCTGCACAGAAACAAAAAAACCGGACCCATCACCATGAAGAAAACCACCATGATCCGGCTGTAGCTCTTCTCGCGGTAGAAAAACGTCAGGGCGATGATCATCAAAACAGTCCACGCCATCGTCCGGGTCAGCCTTCCGATTTCGACTGTGCTCTTCAGGCCCACACGAAACCAGTAAAGGTGCGTCAACCGGGCAGCCATGACCCATGCCAGCCATACAAACGGGAGGAGAACCAGGTAATCCGAAACAGGAGGAAACCCGCGAGTCACCGGTATGATTTCCAACCGGAAGCGCAGCAGGTAGGAAACGATCCACGAGAGCCCCAAAGCCACCACATCTCCCGAGAAAAGCAAGGCAACGTTCAATTGGCCGTATCTTCTTACCATGACGAATTCCTAAACGCGGGCAGCCAGATGCGCCAGGTGAGCCGCCCATCCGGAGGCGAAACGCTCCCGGGCGGCATCTTTGAATCGCAGGCGGCCGAATTTCCCGGCCTGCCGTCTCGCCGCTTCGGGTCGGAAAGCGCTTTCCTTTTTCTCAAACTCCAGAACCGCTTCAACCAACGACTCGGGGGTCGGCTCCCTGAAAAAAAGACCGGTCGGCTCCCCTGGATTATCGTCTCCTTCCTCCCAGGCGGGAAACCCCGGAGGCGGAGTGAATTTATCGCGGTTCACCGCCACCACGGTTTCAAGCGCCCCGCCCTCGCCCAGAGCGATGACGGGCCTTCCCGAGGCCTGCGCCTCAAGCGGGGTAATTCCGAAATCCTCGACCCCGGGAAAAATAAACGCCCGGCAGCCGGCATAGAGTTCGGCGAGGGTTGAATCATCCTGCCACCCGAGAAACTCCACATTGGACTTTCCAATCCCCCGGACCCTCTCGAAATCCTGACCGTGCCCCACCACCTTAAGAGGGCGCCCCAGGCGATTGAACGCCTCAACAGCCACATCAACTCTCTTATAGGGAGCAAAGGCCGAGACCACGAGGTAGTATTCTCCCGCCCTGGAACCGGGGAAAAACCGGTCCGTATCGACCGGCGGATAAAGCACATCCGCCTCCCGGCCGTAGTGGTTGCGGATGCGGTTGGCCACCGTGTGGCTGATCGCCACGAATTCATTCACGCCGCTGCTGGACTCCCGGTCCCACCCGCGAAGGTAGGCCATCGCCCGGGGGAGGACCCACTTGAGGGGCCTCCCCACCCGGCCTCCGCTGAAGTATTCATCATAGGCCGACCATGCATACCGCATCGGGGTGTAGCAGTAGCAAAGATGAAAGGCGTCCTCTCTGCCCCGGGCGCCCTTCGCCACACAATGGCTGCTCGAGAGAATGAAATCGTATCCCGAAAGGTCAAACATCCGGACGGCCGAGGGCATTAGCGGAAGAAAATACCGGTATTTCTTCTCGACGCCCGGCATATGCTGAATCGGGCTGGTATGAATGGGGTGGTTTTCAATTATCTTCGAGACCGAATCCGGCACATGAAGGAGGGTAAAAATGTCAGCCTCGGGATATATCTCGCAAAACACCTCGAGGCACTTCTCCCCCCCGCGCATCCCCGTTAGCCAATCGTGAACAATTGCAATCCGCATCAATTTTTTCCCGCTCCGGGAGGCATAATCGGCGCACCCTCCCCCGCCGGCGGTCCGCCCTTCCGCATGACAATGACGGCATACCTGCAGTAGCGCTGAAGCCAGGGGAACACCCGGAGAAGTGTCCTGTCGATCTCCT
Source organism: bacterium (assembly GCA_030922375.1). Classification (GTDB taxonomy): domain Bacteria; phylum UBA8248; class UBA8248; order UBA8248; family UBA8248; genus UBA8248. The sequence continues at coordinate 6,186 of JAVEPB010000234.1, forward strand.
CAAGCACATCGACCAGCGCCATCCACCTGAACTGGCGGCGAATCATCGATAAAAGCTGATACCCCCGCATCTCGACCCGGGGGAAATCCTTCCTGAGGGTTTCGATATCCTTTTGGCGAATGGGCTCCTCGTCCTCCGTCCGGTCCTTTCCCCGGTAGGGGATTCTTTTCCGGACAAATTCGAGAATCGGGTTCCCCCCCCAAGGTTCGCTGAAAACGGCAATGCCTCCGGGCCGGAGCACACGCGCCATTTCCTTACCGGCGAGTTCCAAATCGAGATGGTGAAGAATCGCATTTCCGTAAATGACATCGAACGAATCGTCCCGGTACCCGAGAGACTCGCCGGCCATCTCCTGGAGATGAACGCGCCCGCCCACCCCGTTCGCGAACGCGCGGCGGGCGGAGAGAACCACATTGCCGAAAGCGATATCAAACGCAAAAACATCCCCCTTGAGACGGGCCAGAACCGTGGCGCTCATTCCGTCCCCCGTCCCATAGTCGAGCACCCGCTTTCCCTGGAGATCGCCCAAAAGCTCGAAAGTGTCCCGGACCCAGTTCTCATGGTCCACGTATACCGAATCCTCGAAGCAAAGCGCCTCATCGGCAAGCGCCTCTGCGCGAAGAGCGCTTCTTTTCACATGGAAATCCCGTTCCCGGTGAAGACGGTCGTTGCTCAAGTCCCGCCCCCCGATGCGGCGGCACTGTTGCGGTTTTCCGGCAAGGCATCCCGGTAGGCTTTCAGGGTTTCCTCGGCCAGAGCGCGCCAGGAGAATTTTCGCGCCTGCTTCCGGGCCTTCAAGGATAGGTTGGACCGAAGCGACTCGTCCTCGAGCAGGCGGACCATGGCCTCCCGAAGCGGCTCCGCTCGCCCTTCGGGGACGACGATCCCCGCCTCTCCCACCACTTCGGGCAAAGACGCTGCGTCGGAGACAATCGCCGGAGTTCCGCAACCCATCGCCTCGAGCGGCGGGTAACCGAACCCCTCGTAGCTTGAGGGAAAAACAAGGGCCCTCGCGGCGGCGTAAATGCCCTCAAGAGCTTCGTGCGGGACATCTCCCAGAAACTCCACCTCGCCGCCGAGATTGCGCCGGGCCATCTCATCCTTCAATCCGTCCCCACTGCCCGTCAGCACAAGCCGCACCCCGCTCATCCGGCGACGGACCCCCGCGAACGCCTCGAGGAGCAGCGGGATATTCTTGTGTTTTTTATGATTGCCAACATAAAGAAAAAAAGGGTCCCCCGCCTTCAATCCGGAGAACGATTCTCTTTGTCCTTTCTCTCCCCAGCCCGGAGGAAGCGCGTTATAGGTAAGACGAACCTTGTCGGGAGCCACCCCCAGATGTTTTATGATGTCGCTCCGCGAATGCTCCGATACCGTCAGGATAATCCGGGCACGGCCGGCGGTCCGATTCGCAAGGAGCCGCGATACCCGCCAAGCCAACCTGGAAGGACATTGCTCGGGGAAAAGTTGGTGAATCAAATCGTGAATCGTCGCTACCATCGGAGTGCGCCCGAACATCGGAGCGGCGTAGTGGGGATGATGAACAAGATCGAGATTTTGAGCCTCCACCAACCGCGCAAGTCCCACCTGCTCGGAAAGCGAATATGGCCGCGCTCCCGAAAAAATCAAGGAAAAATTCTCGCCCGGCGGATGAAACCGCTCCCGATCGCCGTCCTGTATAAAAACGACGTATTCATGGTCCTCGCCCAGGCGGTGCAAACCTTCAATCAGATTTCTCAGGTAGGTCCCGATACCACTCATGAAAATCATGCGGGCATCAATGCCTATACGCATCTCCGCACCGCCTGATAAACCGCATCGACATCGAGTTCAGTCATGCAAGAATGGTGATCACATTGGGTCAACCCGCAACCCTCGCACTCTATCCGCTTGCGGACGATGACGACCGACGGTCCTCGGGGGCCCCATTCAGCCGGGTCGTTCGTTCCACTGAAAACGATGACCACCGGAACCTGAAGCGCCGCGGCGATATGGCTGGGTCCGGAATCGTTTCCGACGAACAGGGCACATTGCTTAGTCACCATCATGAACGTGCGCAAATCGGATAGCTTTCCGCAAAGATCGAAAACACGGCCCTCTGTCCGGCTTCCCTTCAAGGAAATCAGGACATCGTCCGTGATGGCCCGATCTTCGGGGCCGCCGAGCAACACCACCTGGGAGGGCCGGCCCGCGATGATGCGCCTAATCAATTCGGCATATTTATCGACTCCCCACAACTTGGTCGGCTGCCCGGCGCCAACATGCATACCGATTAATATTTTGGATCCGTCCACCCCCTGGGCGCGAAGAATTGACTTCCCCTGTCCTTCATCCTCCTTGCTCGGGATCAATTCGGGACTGGTGGTTTCCCGCGGTTCGAAACCCGCCGATTCGACATGCGCCAGATTCATCTCGACCTGGTGGCGGCCGCTGGCTCCGTCCACCTCCACATCGAGGAGGCTCCCAAGCCCGGTGTGTCCCTTTCCCACCAGGTAGCGCGCGCCGGCAAGCCGGGAAGCCAGAATTAATTGAAAGTCCCCCCGGAGATCGATGGCCAGATCGTACCGGCCACCCAGATCGCGCCGCCGTTTTCGCAGCAGCCGGGTCAAACCCAAAGTCGCCCTCAGGCCAAATCGGATTTTCTTGGGCCTTTGAAGCCAAGGCGCGGAAAATTCCAGAGGTTCGAACCCCCGCCACTCCTTCCAGTTGTTTGGAATCAATTGACGCGCCAACGGAGAAACAAGTACGTCGATTCGGGCATCGGGAAGCTCGTCTCTCAAGGCTTTAAGGGCGGGTAGCGAGAACAGGAAATCGCCCAGATGATCAGGGCGCATCACCAGAACGCGCTCTATGGTTTTGGGACGCTCTCGTATTTTGCCGAAAAGCCGGCCGCACACGCTGTCCAGCAACCGGAATAGCCTCACCGTCCAGGGATTGCGATAGGCATACTGGCGCGGGGAAGGTTCATGCTGAAAAGAGTCCACCCCCCGGAGACCTTCCGGCGGCTTAATCCGCCCGAGTTCAGGATCCAGTACGGGCAAGGGTATCCTGGGCAACTCGGAATTTCCGATTACGCCCGATGGAGAATCGGACAAAGGGTTGGATGGTTTTCGATCCGCTCCTTTCATGATCAGATTTACTCGCCTCTCGGATGGCGGAATTTCGACACGAACAGCGATTGTACCGCAGCTACCCCTTCGGGGGTGAGCCCCCGGCCCTTATAGACAAGCGTAGCGTACAAAACCAGCGCGATAAACAGGTTTACCCCCAGCGGGGCCGGGATCCAAACGAGCACCGCCGCCGACGCGGCCGCCGCGCCAGCGGCGCGGAGGGCGGCTCCTCCCGAGGGCAGGCCCACATTGGGCCTAAGCACCGCCAGCCCCGCCGCCAGCATGAATCCCTCCGCGATAAGGGTGGCCCAGCTTGCCCCCAGGAAATCGAACGAGGGGATGAGCGCCGCGTTCAAGACGATATTCAACAACGCCAGAACACCCGCATAAACCGTGAAAAGGCCCGCCATGCCCACCGCCACCCCCGTCGTCGTCATTACATAGAGAATGAAGCTCAAGATCGTCGCCGCCCCCAGGACGCTTAGCGCATCCGCCGCCGGGGCGAATTTGGGGCCGTAAACCGCGCCAATGATCTCTCTCGAAAAAATCAGCCCGCCAATCAGGATCGGCAGGCCCGCCGCTACCGCCAGGGAGGCCGCGCCCCGGTACATTTTACGCACCATCTCGCCGTCACCCTCTTCGAAAGCCCTGGATATCATCGGAAGGAGCGATACCGTAATCGCCATGGGCACAATGGCCAGCGACCCCGTCAGTTTATATGCGGCGGAATACATGCCGACGGATGAGTCGCCCGACAACCACTCCAGCATTAAAAGATCGGAACGCGTGTAGGCGATGAGAAAGATATTGGCGGCTCCGATGGGTATCGCCATTCGAAGGAGCCCGAGCCAGTGGCGGGGATCGAACCGAATAACGGGCCGGGCCTCGCGAAAGAAATGCAGCCCAAGCCACAATCCGCCGGGAAGAAACACCCCCAACTGAACGCCGATGAGCGCCGGAAGGGGCCATCTCGCCAAAGCGGCGGCGATGAGGCAGACCGCGGAGGCCAACTCGGTCAAGACTCCAATTCTGATGGGCACGGCCATCCGCAAACCGGCCTCGAACGGAGCGTCGAGAATCGTTCGAAGAGATGTCACCCTGAAGGAAACGAACAATAATAACGAGGCCACAAGCACCGACCAGAGGGACTCGCCCGCGGGAATTAACCAGATGGCGATGAGGCAGGCCGCGATCCAGCAGCTGGCGGCCATGACCGTCTTGAGAACCAGAGCGCTGCCCAAAAGCCGGGGCGCCGATTCGCGATCGCGGGCGATCTCGCGGACCAAAACCGTCTGAAGGCCCACGTCCGTGAATATCGCGAACACCTCCGCGAAGGCGAATACGAACGAATAGACGCCGAACCCGCGCACCCCGAGAATCCGGGCCAGCACAACAACCACCACGATCCGAATCAAGCGCTCCGCGCCGCGCCCGACAAACACCCAGCCGGAATTTCTGGCGGCCTGCTCCATGCGGTTCATGGGGCCGCCCGCCCTGCACCCGCACTTTTCGCGGCGAATGCGCGCTCATAGACGGCATGCGTCCTCTCGGCGATTACCTCCCAACCAAATTCAGTCCTGGCCCTTTCTCTCGCGGAAATCGAAATCCGCCGGCGCAGTTCCGGATTCTCCTGAAGCTCCGCGAGAATATTCGCGAGCGAAAGGGAATCGTTTTCGGGGAAAACAAACCCCTCCTTTCCGATGACGTTCGGAATTTCACCCGATGTGGAGCCCACCGGGACCACCCCGGAACTCATCGCCTCGATAAGCACATGGCCAAACTGCTCCTTCCACCGCTCGACGCTCCGGGTCGGCAGGACCAGGACATTCATCTTTCTCAGCAGCCCGGGAATTTCAAAATGATCCACCCACCCCGGGAATTCGATTCGCCCGGAAAGGTTCAGCGACCGGGCGAGGGCCTCCATCTCGGCTCGCCTGGGACCGTCCCCCACGAGAATTGCTTTCCAATTTCCCTTTAAATCCACCAGGGCGCGGATGAGCACATCGATCCCTTTTTCATGGACGTGGCGGCCGATAAACCCAACCGTGAATTCTTCGGAACGACCACCCTCGCCGGGCGGATGAAACAGGTCCGCATCAAGGCCGAACTGGGGGATCACGGTGATTCTCCCGGGAGAGGCTCCCCGGAGGAGGAGACGGTCCCGGACAGTCTCCCCACCTGCGATTATCTCCTCCGCCACGGCAATGGATTTCCGTTCTATGCGGCGGCGGAAAAACGGAAGCTCCAGATCCATGTTCTCAAAGGAAAACAAAACCAGCTTCGGCCGTGGCCGATACCACGGCAAAAGGACGAGGAGCTGCGCCGCCGCGAGGCTCCACGGCTCTTCCTCCAGATGGATGATATCGGGACGCACGCTCTTTATGGCCTGCATCAGGCCGCTTCGGTAGACATGCCCCGTAACCCGGCCCGGAAATAATACGGCCCCCGCATAAAGAGGAAATCCCTCCCCGTCCCCCGGATCGGTAACGAGAGTGCGCGCCCCTTCCTTCCAGAGGCGAGGAACCAAAAGGGATATCTCCAGGCTCGGCCGGCGGGTGAGCGCTTTCAACTTGCCGCGATTTATCGGCTCCGCGCAGGCATGGGAAACCATCAAAACCCGCATGAGCGATTACCCTATTCCCTTCGAATCCGAAATCACGCGGCGATAGAAATTTTCGAGGAGATCTCCCGCATCGGACCACCGGAAATTCTCCTCGGCGTAACTCCGGCATCGGGGACGCAAATCTGCCAGAGCCGACGGGAACAACAGCCAGGGGAGAACCGCCTTCGAAATTCCCTGGGGCGACGTTTCCTGAGCGATCAATCCCTCCTCAAGAGGAGCCAGAATCCCGGGCGTGGCTCCGATGGGCGTTCCGACGGCGGGAGTACCCGACGCGAGCGCCTCCAGCGTGGACACTCCGTATCCCTCGAGAGAGCGTGTGGGCAGGATGAAAAGATCCGCGGCCTTGTAGTAGTCGGGCAACTCCCCATCCGGAACGAAACCGGCGAATCGAACGGAGGAGCCGACGCCCAGTTCGCTCGCCATCCGCTCGAGCCCTTCCCTCTCCGAACCCGTTCCCACCACCACAAGCCGAACGTTCGGCACGCGGGAGCAGATTTGGACCATCGCTTTCAGAAGAAGATCGATGCCCATTCGCCTCACAAGTCTTCTCACGGTCAACAAGGTCAGGCCGTCAAAGCCCAGTTGTCGCCGGATACTCTCCCGACGCTCCCCTTGGGCGGGCGAGAATTGATCCAGGTCGATTCCCCCTCGAAGGAAATCGATTCCCGCTGGAAGTATTCCGTGAACTCCGGCAAGACGATCGCGGCTGAACTCGCTCAGGACGGCGACTCGCCGGCACCGGATGAGAGAATCGCCCTCCATGTGGTGGATGCGGGCCGCTTTCAGGCGGGCTATCAATCGGTAGAGCAGGCGAATGACGGGTGAGAGGGTCTCCTCTCTCGTCCGCGCGTCCTCGATAAACTCGTCGCGCCAGGGGCTGTGAAATGTGCAAACCGCCGGGGCCGGAATTCCCGCGTGGAGCGCTGCATAGGCGGACAACCCCTGGTGGCAGTGAATGATGTCCGGCCGCCATTCTTCCGCGAGTTTACCGGCCGCCCTGGTGCAAGCGAAAATCGCAGAAAGATACCCGTCCCCGAATGAGCGCCTCCGCGAGGACCATCTCCGGATCCGGTAGCCTCCCCTCTCCTCGTCCGGTCCAGACCCTTCTCCGATCCGGCCCGCCAACACACATACTTCGTGGCCCTTGCCGGCCATCTCCCGGCTCCAGCCGTCCACTATCCGCTCCGCCCCGCCCTGGCTATCCGGAAAGTAGCTGTCAATGACCATCAAAATCCGTAGCGGCCTACTCAAACCGATATACTCCCCGTGGTCGTGTGGGGAAAGAGAAAAAAATTCTCGGCGGACGGAAAATTAAACGGCGAACGGAAAAACAGGGGAATTTCCACCTGAGCATAAAAAAATCTTTTTATCAGAAACACGTCTCCGGCGGGCATCGTGAAGCAATATTGCCCTTACTTTATCCTTCCATCCGTCCGGTAGACAAGTATGCAACTCTTCATCCGCTGCAACCCCTGTACGCTCCTCCAATAACATCCCCGAAACCATTTTCGGATGTTTAGATTATCGCCGCTTCCTGATAGCCTTTGAGGGTGGCGATATTTAATTATTTTCCGACAACAACCGAGGGCATACCATGATCACGGTAGGCATGTACTACGACGTTATTAAAGGGAAAGAAGAAGAATTCGAGGAGAAATTCGAGGCGGTGACCACCGCGCTCGATGGTTCACCCGGTCATGTGCAAAGCCTCCTATACCATCAGGTCAAGAAACCAAACTCATACACCATTCTTTCCGAGTGGGACTCACAGGATGCATTCAAGGAATTCATTCAAAGTGACGCCTTTAAAGGAGTAACCGACTGGGGGAAAGCGGAGATCCTCGAGGGGAGGCCGCGCCATAAAATATACGGAAAAGAAGGGGATGTTCATTAATTACGCCCGAGTCCATTGAATCGATTGAATACCTCGAACAACGGCTTTCGATGAACGAACCAAACGAACAAACAAAAATCGTCCCCCATCAGCCGACACTGCCCGTTTTGTGTCTCCTCGTATTTCTCGCGGTCATCCCCGTCACCCTTCTCGTCCCCATCCTGAAACCCCTGGTCCTGGATCGCTTCCCCGTGGGGCCTTTTGCCGCCCACGCCTTTCTCTCCATCAACATGATTAGCGCTATTCTCGCCGCTCCGGTCGTGGGGCTGATCGTTGACCGGATCGGCAAACGCCAGCCCATCGTTGTAATCGCTTTTATCCTGGATGCTCTTCTTTTGCTCGGCATCGAATGGGCCCCCACCTACACGGCCTTGATGGCGCTCCGCTTCCTTGAGGGCATCACCCATATCGCGGCCCTGACCGGTGTCATGGGAGCCGCTCTCACCCTGGCCCACCGGAATCCGGCCCGCTCGGGCGGAATCATGGGCGCGGTGGGGGGGTCCATTATCTTCGCAGTCGCCACGGGCGCCGGGTTGGGCGGCGCGCTCTCAAATGGCGGAATTCACCGCCCACTCGTTGCCGCGGCAGTGATTGGTCTAATTGGCGCCCTCGTCAGCGGTTGGGTACTCCGGCACGATCGGCGGGTCCGCCCCACCAAGGGTGGGCGAAATCCGGCCGAACTCATGCGGATTATCCGCAAGGAAAGAGCCACCCTCATCCCCTGCCTGTTCACATTCGCCGACCGCCTTCTCGTAGGAATCATGATCTCCTCGTTCAACCTCTACCTGGTCCAGACGGCCGGCTGGTCGCCCAAGCAGTTCGGCTTCCTGATGTCCACCCTTCTGATTCCCTTCGGGCTGCTTTGCTACCCATTCGGGCGACTCTGCCGAACATGGTCGAAAAGCTTTCTTATCGTTGCCGCTTCCCTGCTTTACGCTATTTTCGTCTCCCTTCTCGGCTGGATTCCCACCGGTTGGCTTTTTCCATCGATGCTCCTCCTCGGAATCATCAGCGCCCTGAATTTCTCGCCGAGCCTGGCCATCATGACCGACCTCGCGGGAAGCGAGATTCGCTCCACCGCGATGGGAGCGTTCAATTCCGCCGGTTCGCTCGGTTTTTTCGCCGGCCCTCTTCTCGGAGGCGGCATCGTCCAGTTAATGCTTTCTAAAGGATCACCCGCCTCGGAAGCTTATAAAATGGCCTTTATCGGCGGCGGAAGCGTCTCGATCCTCACCACCCTCATCGCCATCCCGTTCCTTATCCGGCTCGTGCGGGCCGGAAGGACCACCTAGACAAAACCTCGGCTCTCGCGAGCGCCGATACTTTTCTCGTGCTATATTCGGATTAATTGGTCTAAATCGAAATCGAAATTTTTCGTTTACCCGGAATATCCATACCGAAATTCTTGCTGGATTTCCCAAAAGGGGAGTTGGAATCATGGCGAAAAAGGTGGCTTTTCTCGGTCTTGGAAAAATGGGGGGCTTGATGGCCAAGCATCTCCTCGAAGCGGGCTATTCCGTTACGGGCTATGACCCCGTGGCCAAGGCGATGGCGGCGGCCAGGAAAAACGGGGCAAAAGCAGCGAAAACCCCCGCCGCGGCTGTAAAAGGGGCCGACATCGTTTGCAGCTCGCTCCCGACCACCGCTGTCGTGCGTGATGTTTATCTGGGCTCGGTCGGAGCGCTAAAGGCGGCCCGGCGCGGCGCCGTAATATTCGAGCTCTCAACCAGCTCCGTCGATCTGGCCCGCGAGATCGCCGCGGCCGGAAAGAAAAAAGGTGTCGCCTTTCTCGACGCCCCCGTGAGTGGAAGCGTCCCCCACCTCGCGAATAAACAGGTCGCTGCCATGGTGGGCGGCGACCGAAAGGCCCTGAAAAATCACCGGGACGTTCTTGAGACCTTCTGCAAATCGATCACATACATGGGGCCGTCCGGCGCCGGCCTGATCATGAAGCTCGTAACGAATCACATACTCTACATCCACCACGCCGGTATTGCCGAAGGGGTCGCCTTCGGGATGAAGGGGGGGCTGAAGGCCGACAAGATGGTGAAATTCCTCCAGGAAAGCGCCGTCCCCAATCTTCTTTTTTACAAAGGGATGGAAATGGCCGCCCGCGATTACTCGAAGGTCATCGCCCCGGTAGAGCTCAGCAAAAAAGACCTCGGGCTGAGCGTCGGGGAGGCGAACGACCTCGGCGCTCCCGTTCCGCTCGGCGTCGCTGCTCTTCAGCAATACGTCGCGGCAACCGCCCTGGGCTTGCGCCAGGCCGATTTCAACGCCGTTTTCGAGAGCTACCTGAACGCGGCCGGAGAGAAGCCCAAGCGCCAGAGCAAGGGTCGAGGCCGCAAAAAATAATTCAAGCTCCGGGGAGATTTGATTCATGGCAAAGATAGTGGCTTATCTGGGACTGGGAAACATGGGAGGCGCCATGGCGGCGAATCTGCTCAAGGCCGGGTTCGATGTCCGCGGATTCGACCCCTCACCCACCGCGAGAGCGCACGCCGAGGAGCAGGGCATCCGAACGTTCGCCTCCCCCGCCGAGGCGGCCGGTGGAGCCCGGGTCATCTGCAGCTCGGTCCCCGAAACCCGGCACGCCGAGGAGGCCTATCTGGGTGAAAAGGGCGCTCTCGCTTCCGCGCCCGAGGGAGCGGTCTGCTTCGATTTCTCCACCATCACGGTCGAGGGAAGCCAGAAAATCGCCGCGGAGGCCCAAAAACGAGGCGTCCGCTTCCTCGACACCCCGGTGAGCGGCAGCGTCCCCCACGCCAAGGCCGGGACACTGGCCATCATCGCCGGCGGCGACAAGGCAGCCCTGGAAGAGCACGCCGACGTCCTCGGGGCCATCGGGGAGGCCGTTCACCACTTCGGCCCAAACGGCGCGGGCCTCCAGATGAAGCTCGTGACCAACCACATCTTCGCCGTGCACATCTCGGCCATCGCCGAGGCCACCACTCTGGGCGCCAAGGCAGGGCTCGACCCCGAGGCGATGATGGCGTTCCTTAAGGCGAGCGTCATCCCCAAGATCCTTGACTATAAAGGCAGCCCGATGATCGCCAAGGACTACACCCCCACCTTCACCGTCAACCTCATGCTCAAGGACCTGCGGATGATCGCCGCCCTCGCCGAGGAGGCGAAGACGCCCGCCCCGCTTTGCTCGATCGCGCGGCAGGTCTACCTGGGCGCGGCGGCGCTGGGCCACGGGGACGCCGACCAGAACGCCATCGTCGAGTACTTCGAGGCGGGCGCGGGCATGAGGGCAGAGGGCTAGGCCGTCCCAGCTAACTGCCCAGCACCTCACTAGGGCGGCGAGGAGGGCGTCAGGGCGCCTGGGGCGAAAATATCGATCATCACTTCGCTGTTCCTGCTCCCGGGCACCGTACAATTGCCGCCAGGCGCCACGGCAATGCGTCAGGATTCCGCCTTAACCGACTACTTATCAATTGGTTAACAAATTCCTGCGCCGCCCGATCGGCTCTTGTGCCCCTTTTCCCAACAATTACTTGCTATTCCTGACAGAAATGATATAGATTATCCTCCGAATTCCGGGGCCCCGCCGGGACACGGGTAGTCCCCCCCCCGGCGCATCAAATTTTAGTCCCTTCACGAGAGAAGCCCGGCTGTTCAGGAACCCGGTGATTCAGTACCCTAGCTGTTCAGTAGCCAGACGATGATAGTGGTTTCCCGGTGAAGGGCGGCTAGCCCCCCCTTTCCGGGAAAGCGGATATCCGGGCGTGTAACCCGCCCTCTTCTGATTTTGAGTCCGGGGTCGTCCCCTTCTGTTACAGGTTGGGGCCGATTCCATTTACTTTTTTTATCACTAACGGTTTTTTCAACACGAAGCCTAGGAGATCAAAGCATGCCAACCACCGGACGCGACCTGCTGGATGCCGCCCGGCAGGAAATCACCGAAATCACCCCCGACGAGGTCGCCGAGCTCCAGGGTTCGGGCGGCCAGTTCGCCCTCATCGACGTGCGCGAGCCAGACGAGTACCGGGCCGGCTATATCCCCGGCGCAGAGCACGTGTCGCGGGGCTTTCTCGAGCTCAAGATCGAACAGGTCGTCCCCGAGCGCGCCACCCCGATCATCGCCTACTGCGCCGGCGGGGTCCGCTCCCTGTTCGCCGGCCAGGCTTTAAGGGCAATGGGCTACGACGACGTGAAATCCATGTCGGGCGGCTACGCCAAATGGAAGGACCTCGGCCACCCCGTCGCCGTGGACAAGCAGATGTCCACCGAGCAGCTCGACCGCTACTCGCGCCATTTCCTCCTCTCCCAGATCGGCGAGAAGGGCCAGGCCAAGCTGCTCGACGCCAAGGTCCTCCTCATCGGCGCGGGCGGCCTCGGCTCCCCGACCGGCCTCTACCTCACCGCCATGGGCGTGGGCACCATCGGCATCATCGACCTCGACGTGGTGGACATGAGCAACCTCCAGCGCCAGATCATCCACAGCAACGACCGCGTCGGCACCTCGAAGGTCGAGAGCGCCAAAGCCACCCTCACCGCGCTCAACCCGGACGTGAACGTCATCACCATCGAGGAGCGCCTCGATCGCACCAACGCCCTCGAAATCCTCAAGGACTACGACATCATCGTGAACGGGGCCGACAACTTTCCGACCCGCTACCTCGTGAACGACGCCGCCGTCTTCCTCGGCAAAAAGATCGTCGATGCTTCCATTTTCAAGTTCGAGGGCCAGGCCACCGTCTACGACCCGGCGAACGGCGGGCCCTGCTACCGGTGCCTCTATCCCGAGCCCCCGCCCCCCGGCATGGTCCCCTCGTGCCAGGACGCGGGCGTCCTCGGCGCCCTCTGCGGCACCATGGGCTCGATCCAGGCCACCGAGGTCGCCAAGCTCATCGTCGGCTTCGGGGAGCCCCTCGTCGGCAAGCTGCTCATGTACGACTCCCTCAAGAGCCAGTTCCGCACCCTGAAGGCCCGGCGGGACCCCTCCTGCCCGGTATGCGGCGACAGCCCGACGATCACCGAGCTGATCGACTACGAGTTCTTCTGCGGCCTCACCGAAGCGCCCGTCGGCGCCGAGGCGAACGGGCATAATCACTAGGAAAATGAAGTAAAGACAGTACAGAAAAGAGAAAACAAAAAGCCCCCGGAACGAAGGTTCCGGGGGCTTTTTGTTGATTAAAATATATACGTATATAGGGCGAAAGTATGTTATGATCCAATCAATTATTTGATTCTGTTCTGGAGGATACTATGATTCAGCCTAACAAACTTGATTTTGATAAAATTGGTTATTGGTCTGAAATCAAGCTAGAAATCGTTAGAGAATACGCTAAGGCTTATTCGACTATCCTAAGCGCACAAAAAAATCCAAAACTGACCCATGTTTATATTGACGCATTTTCGGGCCCTGGAGAGCATATCTCAAAACTAGTGGCGAAATGACCCCAGGAAGTCCACTAAATGCACTCAAAGTTGAACCACCATTTGATGAATATCATTTCATTGATCTAGATGGCGATAAACTAAACCACCTCAGGGAACTTGCGGGGGGTTACTCAAACGTTCATTTTTATAAGGAAGATTGCAATTCCGTACTCCTAAAAGAGGTTTTTCCAAGGGCAAGGTATTCCAATTATCGGAGAGGGCTTTGCCTGCTTGACCCATATGGCCTTCATCTTAATTGGGAGGTTATTTATACAGCCGGCCAAGAAAAGAGTATTGAAATTTTTTTAAACTTTCCGACCCAAGATATGAATAGAAATATTTTCTGGCATAACCCTGAAGGTGTCAACGAAAATGATATTAAAAGAATGAACTCATTTTGGGGAGACGAGACTTGGCGGGATGCGATTGTAAGGCGAACTCCAGGCCTATTTGAAACAATGGAAGAAAGGGCTGGGCATAGAGAAGTAGCCGAGACTTTTCGTGATAGACTCAAAAAGGTTGCTGGATTTAAATATGTCCCAGAACCCATTCCCATGAGGAATGCAACAAGGGCAGTCATTTATTATTTATTTTTTGCCAGCCACAATCCGACAGCCGAAAAAATTGTCACCGATATTTTCAATAAATACAGACATAGGATGGCTTGATAATGGCTCTTAAATCATCCATCGAATGGACAACATCCACATGGAACCCTGTTTCCGGATGCACAAAGATTAGTCCAGGCTGCAAAAACTGCTATGCAGAAAGAATGGCTCTTCGTTTACAAGCGATGGGACAACCCAATTACATAAATGGCTTTAAACTCACCTTGCAAAACCACATGCTCGAAATTCCTTTGAAGTGGAAAAGGCCTCAGTTTGTTTTTGTAAACTCCATGAGCGACCTATTCCACGATCGTGTCCCTTTAAAATATATTCGGCAAGTTTTCGATATCATGCGCCGGGCTCACTGGCATCACTTTCAAATTCTTACGAAGAGATCCGAGCGATTATTGAAATTGAGTCCAAAAATTGATTGGCCGGAAAACGTGTGGATGGGTGTCAGTGTCGAAAATGAAGACTATTTATCGAGAATCGATGATCTCAGAAATACCGGTGCTCAAATCAAATTTCTATCCTTGGAACCATTGCTTGGGCCTGTTTCCAATATGGATTTGGAAAATATTGACTGGGTAATCGTAGGTGGAGAGTCAGGACCCAAGGCCCGGGCCATAAAAGAAGACTGGGTGACTGACATCAGAGATCAATGCATCGACGCTGAAGTGCCGTTTTTCTTTAAGCAGTGGGGCGGAGTTCGTAAAAAGAAAACGGGCCGGGTTCTTCAAGGAATTACGTGGGACGAGATGCCTGTAAATTCGAGTCTTGCCTGTCAGGTGTAAGCTCCAAGACTCTTCACTCCATTCCATTCCGCTCAGAATGACAGCAAAAGCCTTCGCGCACCTTCGTGCGCGACCTAGCCGGAACGACCCCGGAGAGGCCCGGGGGGACCTAAATCCAGTTCTTCACGTTAATGAACTGGAAGTTGAAATTCTTCATGTCGGCGACGACGCGCTCTATATAGCTCTCCCAGAGGGAAGCGCCCTCGCGCGTGTCGTAGGCCCTGAGCGCCGCACCGGCGAGGTCCACCGAGGCGTAGGTCTCGTGGAGGATGGCGACCACCTTGAGCAATAAGCTCGAATCGAGGTCGCCGAAGCGGGTAAAATCCTTCACGTAGACGGCATCCGCCCATAGAAGCTGGCTCATCGGCATCGCCGGATTGGAATCGGCGAAGGGCCGGAAGGGCCGGCCCGAGATGTCGATCAGTTTGTGGAGCAAAAAGCCGCGCTCTCTCATGAACAGGTCGATCTCGGCGAACAGGGGCTGCCCCTCGTAGAGCGGGACGAACTCGACCTCCATCTCGACCACGGCGGTGCGCTCGAGCGCCCGGACCCCTCCCCGGAGGACATCGAGCTCTGAGCCCTGGGTATCCACCAGCAAAAAGTCGCAGCCTTCGAGCTCGGGGACATCGTCGAGGCGGGTCGTCTCCACCTGCTCGGTGCCGATGACGGTGAAATTCCCTTCGGGAAGCGAGGCGTCAATCCCCGAGAACCGATCGATCACCCCCGGGTCGGGCCGGAAAAGAGAAGAGCAGCCCGGGTAGCGGCACCGGTGAAAGGTCCCCGGTTTCCCGTCGCCGAGAAAGTAGGGAAAGTAAGCGCGGGCGTCCCCCGCCTCGCGTCTCAGGCGCTCGAGCTGATCGGCCTGGGGCTCGAAACCGATCACCCGGGCGCGGCCGCTCGCGAGGAGCCTCTCGTAGCGATCCCCGCCCGAGTCCGGCATGGCGCCGACATCGACGATGGAGATTTCGGACGGAGGGCCCGGAAGTAGCTCAAATATAGAAAAGTACGGCATTCTCTTGTCTCCCCCATAAAACCGATACGCCTCGAAGAATTCGTTTCATCGGGGAATTATGCGGGGGCGCGAGCCCCTTTGTAAATTTCGGGCGAGTCACACATTCCCCTGGCGGCCTTCCCGGGCGGCGGTTTTAATAAATCCTTCGTTCCTGCCGGAACGACCCCAGCCCTCTCCCGAGGGGAGAGGGAGGAGGAAAAATTTTAAGGGATTGGGAAATTGGACGGGTGAGATTGCAGGTGTGATAGAAGGTCTTTCACGGCGTTTCACACACAAAACCTTTCATGGAGGTGGGACCTGGCATGGTGCTCGCGGCGAAATCCATCACCCTTTTTATCGTAGCGGGACTTCTGGAAATCGGGGGCGGCTATCTCGTATGGCGGTGGTGGCGAAGCGGGGCGCCGCTGCTCGTCGGTATGGTGGGCGCGGCAGCGCTGGTCTCCTACGGGATTGTCCCCACCTATCAACCGGCGCACTTCGGGCGCGTCTACGCGGCGTATGGCGGCTGGTTCGTCGTGCTCTCCCTTTTGTGGGGCTGGGCGGTGGACAACACGCCGCCGGACCGCTTCGACATCATCGGCGGCGCGATCTGCCTCGCCGGGGTGGGGGTGATCATGTACTGGCCCCGTTGATTTTGGGCGATAACCAGAAAAACCCTTCGTTCCTGATGGAGCGACCTAGCGGAGCTCCTAACGGAACGACCCCTTCTCCCTCCGGGGGAAGGTTGGGATGGGGGAAAAGCCTTCGTTCCTGCCGGAACGACCCAGCTAATCTCGTATTTCCTATCCGAAACTCCTATACTCATGATTATTGAGGATTTCCCCGTCGCTGGCGCGCCGATGGGGAGGGTTTTTTTACAGCGTCCATGAGGGGGGAGTTTTTTTCATGTTTAAATTCGATCATGTGGGTTTTTTGGTCCGAGACACCGAGGAGAAGCGGGGGTTGATGGAGGAGTTGCTGGGCTGCGACTTCCGCTACCGCCTGGTCCGCGAGGCGACGGACAATACGAATATCCTGGATTTTTATGATTTCGACGGTGGCGCAATGGAGTTGGTCCAGTCCTCGAACCCCGAGTCGATGTACAACCGCTTCATCAAAGAGAAGGGCGAGGGGATTCACCACATCGCCTTCGAGGTCGATGACATTCGCGGGACGATGGCCGAGTGGAAGGCCAAGGGCGTTCGCTTCGCGATGGACCCGCCGCTCGGGGCCTCGGGCTCGCGCCGGGCGATCATCACCTTCACCGAGGCCGAGAGCTCTGGCGGGCTGGTGATCGAGCTCTGCCAGGCCCTGGGGGAGGGCGAGGAGAATCCCGACTGGGTGCAATAGCCGCCGATGGGGCGGATCGCCTGAGCCCAAGGCGGCTCCTGCCGGGGTCGATAGAGGGCGCTGTGCGCCCAGCGCTATAAGCCCGAAAACACATCCGGATTTTAATAATTTCGTTTTTTGGAATACAGTTTGCCATAATCGGGGAGGAAAGAGTTCCGCCCGTTGGACCCATCCCCTTTTCCCTTCATGGGGGCGAACCTGAAAGCCGAATTTATCGAGCCGTTTCTCCAGGCGTCGATCCACGTCCTCGAGACGATGGCGAACCTCACGCCCACCCCCGGAAAGCCGGAGCTTAAGGTTGACGATCAGGCGAAGGGGGACATTACGGGGATCATCGGGTTCACCGGCCCGGCCGAGGGCTCGATGTCCATCACCTTCAGCGAGGCCTGCTTCTCGCCGATCAGGGTGCGGGCCTACTCGGGAATCGGTTCTTTCGGACTTTCCTGATGCACGCCGCTGCTCTCGGCCCATCCTTCTCCCGAGGAGAAGGGGAGAAGAAGAACCCTTCGTTCCTGACAAAGGGGCGCTCAGCCGCCCCTCACCTCGCAGCCGCTCACCGCAGGACCCATATTTAGGGTAGTGGTGCGCCCCCTCGGACCGCCTCTCCTCCGCCCTCGTGCGGAAGCCGCCTAGAGACTGGGGGACTGCCCGTGTTCCTCACGAACGAGGTCTTGATCGGCTGGATAACGGCGATGCTGATCTACTTCCTCGCGCGGTGGTACCGGGAGAGTTCGACGCACCTCTAAGCTCAAGCCATAGGCCCTAATCCCCAAGGCTTCAAGTCCCAGTGCTTTAAGCGCTTGGATTCCACAGAGCCGAGTGTCCGATTCCGAACAACCCTGCCACAAAGCCCTCCTCAGCAATCCCTAAAATTCAACGCAAACCAGCAAAACCCTTCCTTCCTGATGGAACGACCTGTCGGAGCAACCCCATCCCTATCCCCTGAAGGAGACGGATCAGAAGATCCCTTCGTTCCTGGCGGAATGACCAGACGGAGCGATCCACCGAAAGATTTGACTACTTTGATAAAAATAGGTATATTCATAATTATTAGTACTTAGTTCTTCGGGTCTATTTATATTAAATTGGCGGGGCACACCTAGCACTCTTTTGAGAGGGATTGAAGATGTTTCTGACCACCTGGACGATGCTTCCGATGATTTTGGGCTTTCTGCTCTTTTTCATGAAGCACTGGTGCCACGGAATGGAGCTCGACATGCCCTCCGCCTATGTCGGCTACTACCGCTCGACCCCCTCGACACTTCCTGGCCGCGCCGCTTAACTACCCAGCTATTATAGAGTCGCACCCTCGCGGGCAGCTTTGCGTCCGGGGATTGATGCACCGCAGTAGGGGAATTTGTGCGTCGCGACCAATAATCTCGCACCCCCACGCCCGAGGCGGCATCCCGCGCCGGATTCATCCCGCGCCGGAGGCGGGGCTAGGGCCTGACCTGGAGGGTGAGGATGGTCTCGACAGGAGCGTCGAAGGTAAGCTCGTTGATGTTCAGCGCGGCGCGGGCGTGGCGGCCGCGCTCCTCGCCGAGCACTTCGACCAAGAGGTCCGAGGCGCCGTTCACCACCCAGGGCGCTTCGGTGAAGCCGGGGGCGCTGTTGACGTAGCCGACGAGGCGGACGGCGCGCTCGATTCGGCCAAGATCGCCGATGACGGACTTGGCCATGGCGAGGTGGTTCAGGGTGCACAGCCGGGCCGACTGGTAGCCCTCCTCGACGGTGAGGTCAGAACCGAGCTTTCCCCGGTAAACGAGATTGTCCTTGATCTTGCCGATGGTACCCGAGAGGTGGAGGGTCTCGCCGACGAGGACGCCGGGAATGTAGTTGGCCACCGCGTCGGGGACGGGGGGCAACTCAAGGCCGAGATCGGCCAGGCGCTTTTCAATATCCATTGGGATTTCCATTAGGGTCGCCTTCGCGTGCCGCGTTGCGACCGGAAATCATGCCTCCCCCGAAGAGGGCCTAGTGGAGGAAGCAGCGGGCGAAATGGCCCGGCGAGACTTCCTTGAGCTCGGGCTCGCTCTCGGCGCACATCCCGAAAACTTTCGAGCACCGGGGGTTGAACGTGCAGCCCGTGGGCAAGCGGTGGAGGCTGGGCACGATACCCGGGATCTCCTCGAGGCGGCCCTGCTCGGCGGCGCTGGACGAGGTGCGCAGCTTGGGTATCGAGTTGAGCAGCCCGATCGTGTAGGGGTGCATCGGGTTGGCGAAGATCTCCTCGACCGGGGCTTCCTCGACCACCTTCCCGGCGTACATGACGACGACACGCTTGCAGGTCTCTGCTATGAGGCCCAGGTCGTGTGTGATCATGATGATGGCGGTGCCGAGCTCGTCCTTGAGCTTCGACATCAGGTCGAGGATCTGCGCCTGAATCGTCACGTCGAGAGCGGTCGTGGGTTCGTCGGCGAGGAGGATCCTCGGGTTGCACGAAAGGGCCATCGCGATCATCACTCGCTGGCGCATGCCGCCCGAGAGCTGATGGGGGTACTCCCCCACTCGCTGGCGCGGAAGGGGGATGCCAACCAGGTCGAGCATCTCGACCGCCTTGTCGTAGGCGTCCTTCTTTCCCATATTCTGGTGGAGCATGACGGCCTCGGCGATCTGGAACCCGATGGTGAAGACCGGGTTCAGGCTCGTCATCGGCTCCTGGAAGATCATCGAGATCTCGTTTCCGCGGATATGGCGGAGTTCGGTGGTATCCATCTTCGTGAGGTCCTTGCCCTCGAAGAAGATGCCCTCACCTGATATCTGTCCCGGCGGCTCAGGGATGAGGCGGAGGATCGATAGCGCGGTGACGGACTTTCCGCAGCCCGACTCACCGACCACGCCCAGCGTCTCACCGGCGTTGAGAGAGTAGGTCACCCCGTCCACGGCCTTGACGACCCCGTCGGGCGTGTGGAAGTGAGTCTTGAGATTTCGAAGCTCGAGGATCACCTCGGAGCCGCCATTTTGCCCGGGAGACATCGAATTGCTCCTATATAGAAAGCCCTGTCGCCGTGGATATATAAACCGTGCCGCAATTATAGGGAGGCTGACGGCGAAATGTCCACCCCCTAAACCCGGCCAGGCCCTCCGGCGGTAGGCGCTCCCCCGGACGGCGGTCTCCTGGACGGCGGTCCCCCGGACAAAAACGGGTGGTTGTTCCCCGCCCGCCCAGGTGGCATCATGGCCTCGTGGGCGGCCTCTCCGCCGCCCGGCTGCCGCCTGGCCGCCCCTCGGAGGATTTTTTGAGGTGAACCCCCGACGCGCCCTGATCGCTGTTCTCGCCGCCGTACTCGCGGCGGGCTGCGGAGTGAACCTGAAAAATATCGAGTCGGGAGCGACCTTCGCCGCGCCCTCCGGGGTCACCTCGCACACCTCGCCGAAACTCGCCGTTCACCCGATCAGTCGGATAGCCGTCCTCCCCTTCCGGAACGAGTCGGGAGTCGAGAAGGCGGGGGTCCAGATCGCCAATATCTTCTATCAGGGTATCGCGCCCGCCACCCGCTACGAGGTCCAGCCCCCACCCGAGGTCCCGGATGAGGGCGGCGTCCGGTTCAAGTTCCGCCTGCGTGGGGGCCGGAGCGAGGGCGTCCGCAACCAGGAGGAAGACTCCGCCTGGCTCCAGAACAAGGTGAAAACTTTCGTCTCGAGCGTTCAGCCCTACATAACCAACCTTGAGATCGTCTATCCGGGCGAGCACTTCGAGGGCCGGATTGAACCGGCGGGCCGGAAACCCCTCCGGGGCACTGTGGCCCGGTCCTCGGGTGAGGCCTCGGACGAGCCCCCCCTCGACGCCGTGCTCACCGGGGTGATCACCCAATACCGGAACCGCTCGCATGGGCCCTTACTCGGCGACAAGGGCCCCCACGTCACCTACACCGCCTACCTCGTCAGCACGAGGAACGGCGAAATCCTCTGGGAGGCGTCCTTCAACGAGGAGCAGATTTTCCTGCTGGACAATCTCCTCCTGTTTCCCCGCTACGCCGTGCACGGGCTCCTCTGGCAGCGAAACGATCAGCTCGCCCGGAGCGGGCTCAAGCGCGTCCTCGCAACCTTCCCCGGGCTTAAAGAGAAGCTCGAGGAAGACCTTAAACCCTAGCTCCCGGGGTCCTGGAGTTCTAGATCCGGGGGCGATTGACCCCCTGGGCCGCGTATCGGCGGCGATTCAGGCCCCGGAAAACCGGCCCCGGACCCTCATTATGGTGTTGCATTGAGCGGTCTCATCCAACTACAATAAAAACAATACGTTCTTCAGCAACCCCCTCCGCCGCGGGATTGCCAGGTCATGCCGTTGGTCTTTCTCCTCATACTTCGAATCCGTATTCCCATTCTGAGGGGCATCCTTTTTGTCGGCGCCCTCTCCCTGGCCGCCTTCTCCGGGGACGACCCCCTCACTGGAGGCGGCTCCGCATGGGCAGGCCAGGCCGCCCCTCCGCCGGGGGCTACCCCTCCGCCGGGGGCGCAAGGACCTCCCCCCGTCACGGGCGATATCACCCGCACCCCGCTCCCCCCCCAGCGGGGCGGGCTGATTGATCCCCTCCGCCGGGGCGCCAAGATGTCGTCCGAGGAGACCCGCCTCAGCAACCGCAGGTGCGAGCGCGCGAAGTACATCGTCCAGCAGGCGAACGAGTTCGGAGACGAGAGCGCGCTGACGGTCCAATACTTCAAACAGGCCCTCGACCTATGCCCCGGTCACCCCGAGGCCAATTTCCGGATGGGCGTCATCACCTACAACAAGAAGCAGGTGGACCCCGCCATCAAATTCTTCGAACGAGCCATCAAGAGCGATTCGGGATTCGTGGACGGTTACTACAACCTGGGAATCATCTACCGGCAGCAAAAGAAAACGCAAAAGGCGAAGGAATACTTCAAGCTGGCCACCGCCAAGGACAAGACCGACCCCCTTTCGCTCTACAACCGCGGGGTCATCGAATACGCGGCCCTCAACCGGATCGCGGCGCAGGAGACCTTCAAGGGCGCCATCTCATCGGACCCGGGCCTGGCCGAGCCCCACTTCTTCCTCGGCGCCATGTACCAGGAACAGGGAGAGCGGCAAAGGGCGAAAAAAGAGTTGAGTGAGACCATCCGCCTGAATCCCAAGCTCGCCCTTCCGCGGGTGTTCCTCTCGGCCATTCTCGAAACCGAGGGCGAGAGCCGGGAGGCGCAGCGTGAACTCGACATCGCCATCTCCCTCAGTCCCGCCTCGGTCAACGTCGGCTACGGGATGGAGGATTTCTACTTCAAGGAAGGGAAGAACAACGATATCCTCACCCACGTCCGGAAGCGAAAGAAAAAGGCCCCCAAGGCGCTCGTGACGCGGGCGATGCCGGTGAAGAAGATCCCCCCACCCAGGGAAGAGATGGCGCCTCCCTCCGCTCCGGAGAAAACGACCGTACCCGGCGGGGCCGCAGGAGGGTTCGGCCGGGGAATAGAGGCGAAGGAGATGCCTCCGGGCAGAGCGCCTCCCGGCAGGGAGGCCGAGGAGGAGCGAATCGACCCCAACAAGCCCGGCGCCTACCGGGTGCGCCCCGGCGACACCATCGCCAAAATCGCCAGGCGCTTCGGCACGACCTCGGCCGTTCTGATGGGGCTCAACACCACCCGCATCGAACATCCCACCGTTCTCGACGCCGGGATCGTCATCCGCGTCCCCGAAAAATCCAAGGTCCGGAGAAAGATCCGTAAAAAACCAAGCCGCCGCCGCGCGAAGAAAAAAAGAGCCGCCCGGCGAAAATCGCGAAAGAGGCGGGCCGCGATAAAATCCTACCGCACCCACCGCGTCAAGCGCGGAGACACGCTGCTCAAAATCGCGCGCCGCTACAAGACCAACGCCAAGCTGTTGATGCGGCTCAACCGGAACACCATCGAGCACCCGAGCTTCCTCGAAGTGGGCTCGAAGATTAAAATTCCGGGTTCCAAGAAAAAGAGGAAAAAGCGGAGAAAGAAAACCGCGCTAAGGAAAAAGCGCCGAAAAAAATCGCGCGCCCCGAAAAAGTCCCCGAAGAAGTCAACACCCGCCAAAAAACAGGCCTCCTAGGCCTCCGGCTCCTAACTTCCGGCTTCCTGCCCGTAAGGGCAGTGGCGAAGCACCGGGCACTCCCCGCAGCCGGGTTTTCTTGCGGCACAACGCCGGCGGCCGTGGTGGATCATGAGAATCGAGTATCTGCGCCACCACCTTTTCGGTATCCGCTCCATGATTTGAAATTCGGCCTTGACCGGGTCGCGGTCGATAGCCAGCCGAGTCGGCCCCCCGTCCTGAGGACATGGGTGTCCACCGCGATGGCCGGCTCGCCGAAGGCCTCGTTGAGTACGACGTTTGCCGTCTTCCTCCCCACCCCCGCCAGCTCGACCAGATCCGCCATCCGCCGCGGGACCTCCCCGCCGTGGCGCTCGACGATGGCCCGGCAGCTATTGCGAATGGATTTCGCCTTCTGGCGGTAAAACCCGCAGGAGTGAATG
>JAVEPB010000235.1 GCA_030922375.1 bacterium
GAATCGGTCGCACCAGAACTCCAGCCGCCTTGATATCCACCGGTAAAATGGCGCCAAGATGACTCCCCATATGGTCATGAAAATCCAAAGTGCCCCTATCGAGGAGGGTCCCCCTGGGATCGGTACAGGAGCCCCTAATGACATGAAAACTTCCGGAAACCGGAATCGCTGGTGGGCCAGGAATAGTCCTGCCGTGAGAGATACTCCACGCCCCGCGATGAGCAGCCAGATGTGATTTCCAACGTGGTGAGCAATTTCATGAGCCAGAATGGCCTCGATTTCTTCGGGGGCGTAATCCAAAACCGTATCCCCCAAAACAACTCTCCGGGAGGGTCCCCATCCGACAAGGGCGGCATTGCCCGCCCGTGTGCGCCGGCTCATGTCCATCTCCCAGACTCCGCCTCTTATCCGAGAGCCCGTCCTGATCAGAAGGTTCTCCAGCCGCTCCACTAAGTCCGAATGCGATATTCGCTTTAACTTGAAAAAAAGAGGGGCGATCAGGACCGGCGTAACCAGGACCATAAAAATTCCGAATACCGTTCCGAGAACAGAGGAAATCCACCACCAATCGTATGGACGCCATGCCATGATCTGGGCTAGCGCCCCGGCCACAGCTCCTCCAATCAAGATAATCAGGACCAGGCTTTTTCCCTGATCCTTAAGCCATCCGCCGAGACTTTCATTCGACAATCCCACCGAGCGGGGCAAGTGAAATTCGGAAGCATAATCAAGCGGGAAGGCCGCGATGTGGGGCACGGTGACAAGCGCCGCGTAATACATCGCCCCCGCCCAAAAGAGCGAGCCTCCCGCCTCACGGAACCAATCCTCGGGCACCATTATCCAGAAACCCGCGGCCACGGCGAACCCCACCGCCGATGCGGCGAGATCGAGCCACAGCCGCTTCATCTGATACCGTCTCGCCCGGTTGGCCTCCTCGGGCCCCAGGATTTCAGCGATCAATGAATTTCTCCGGAAGGAGAGCGAAAAATTCGATCAATCCAAGGATATCTCCGCCCGCCCCATTGGCGTTTTCCGCCTAATCATAAAAAATACAACGTTTTTGACATTCCCCTTCATTCCGAACAAAATGATACACTCAAGGATAAGGAAAATCCTCAAAGCCGAACCATTCTGAACGCGATACGGAGAAGTGATGAACCAGGAACCGCCCTCCGATTCCTCCAGCAGCATGGAATCCATCGAAATAGAGTTCCCGAAACTCCTGCACCACCCCTTCGATCTCTCCCTCGATGAGTGGAAGGACTCCCTTGCCGAGGGCGGCATTTCGCTCAAGGAATTCACTTCCATCAAGAAAATCAGGCCCGACTCGAAATCGCTCAACATCATCATCGTCGACGGAGATTCAAGCGATGAAGACGAAATCCGCGCCCTGGACGAGGTGTGCGGGAGGGAGATTCCCGCCGCCGTTGTCCTCGTCGAGTCTCCCGGCAACGGGGCCAAGCGCGACGGAGAACCATCCTCCCTGCTGGCCGGGCTCGTGCCCAAGCCCATCGCCATCGAGCCTTTTCAAATTTCCATCCGGGCCGCGTTCCGCCAGGCCGCCTATCGCCTCGCAGCGCACAGAGAGGAAAATCACCGGGTCATCATTTCAAGAAACCTCGACAACCTGACCCAGATCGGAATCGCGCTCTCGGCAGAGCAGAACAACCACCGCCTTCTGGATATGATTTTGACCCGGAGCCGCGAACTCACCAACGCCGACGCGGGGAGCCTCTACCTCGTCGAGGAAACCCCCGAGGGGGAGAGAAGCCTTCGCTTTAAGCACACCCAGAACGACTCGAAGACAATTCCGTTCAAGGAATTCGTCATGCCGGCCACCAAGGCGAGCATCTCGGGCTATGTCGCCGTGACCGGAGAATCGCTCAACATCGCCGATGTCTACCAGATTCCCAAAGGCGTCGAATACGGCTTCAACCAGAGCTTCGATCAAAGCGTAGGCTACCGCTCCATGTCGATGTTAGTCGTCCCGATGACCGATCACAAAAACCATATCACCGGCGTCCTCCAGCTCATCAACGCCAAGCGCTCCCCGGAAATCTTGCTGCCCGAGCCCGCGGCGGCCGAGGAGCACGTCATCCCCTTCGATGAGGCGATACAACAGATTATCGGGTCGCTCGCCAGCCAGGCCGCCGTGGCGCTCGAGAATGCCATGCTTTTGGAAAGTATCGAACAAACCTTTGAAGGCTTGGTCAAAGCGTCCGTCCACGCTATCGAGCAACGGGACCCGACCACGTCCGGTCATTCGGAACGCGTAACAGAACTCACCTGCGAGCTGGCGAAAGCGGTGAGCAAAACCAAAACGGGCCGCTATACGGACGTCGGATACACCGAGGAGCAGATGAAGGAACTCCGCTACGCGGGACTGCTGCACGATTTTGGAAAGATCGGGGTACGAGAAAGCGTCCTCGTCAAAGCCAATAAACTCTATCCGCTGGAGCTCGAGGTCGTCAAAAACCGCTTCGCCATCATCAAGCGCTGCATCCTGAACGAATATCAGGAAAAAATGCTTCACTATGCGCTCAAAGGGGAAAAGGAGCAGGTCAAAAAACTGGAGACCGAACTCGAACTGCGCCTCGAGGAGTCGGACAAGATGATCGACCTCGTGCTCCGATCGGACGTACCCACAATGATGCCGGGCGGGGAATTCGAAGAATTGCTGAGGCTGGGGGAAATGACCTACACGGATTTCGACGGAGAACAAAAACCCTACCTGACCCCCTACGAGTTGAACTGCCTCACCCTCCAGAAAGGCAATCTCACCGACTCCGAATTCGCCGAGATTCAATCTCACGTATCCCACAGCTATAATTTCCTGGTCCAAATACCCTGGACGAGGGAGTTGCGGGGAATTCCCGAAATTGCCCACGGCCACCATGAAAAACTGAACGGAGAGGGATACCCGAGAAAGCTGCACGAAGAGGAAATCGTCCTTCAGGCGAAAATGATGTGCGTTTGCGATATTTTTGACGCCTTGACCGCCTCGGACCGCCCCTATAAAAAGGCCGCTCCGCTCGAGAGGGCCATTCAAATCCTCAAATTCGAAGTAAAAGATAACCATCTGTGCCCCGAATTGGTCGATATTTTTATCAAGGATAAAGTTTACCAAGTGGTCGAAGCCTTTGCAGACCAGGAATACGAAGAACCCGAACCGAAGTCTTAATCCATCGGAGTTTTCTGTGACTCCCCGCCTCATCGATCTGAGAAGCGACACCGCCACCCGGCCGACGCCGGAGATGCGCGAGGCCATGAGCAGAGCCGAGGTGGGCGACGACTCCTCCGGTGAAGACCCCACCGTCAACGCCCTCCTCGAAAAAGTCACCGATATGTTCGAAAAAGAAGCGGCCCTGTTTGTTCCTTCGGGCACCCAAGCCAATCAAATCGCCATAAAGGTCTACACCCAGCCGGGCGAGGAGGTAATTGCCGATGTGGGCTGTCATCCCTACAGAAGCGAACTGGGAGCCGCCGCCTTGATATCGGGAATTCAGTTCTCCTTTGTCCCCGCCCTCAGAGGGGTTTATTCCCGAAAAGAGGCGGAACAGGCTCTCCATCCGGTTTCGGAAAGGTCTCCTCGAACCGCGATTATATGGGTGGAAAATACGCATAATGCCGGCGGGGGTCAGGTTTTCCCCATCGAAAAACTAAAAGAGCTGCGGGCGCTTTCCCTCGAGCAGGGGATTCCGCTTCACATAGACGGAGCTCGAATTTTTAACGCCATCGTCGCCTCGGGGATCCCGCCAAACCAATGGGCCAAAGAGTGCGATTCCCTGAATTTTTGCCTTTCCAAAGGATTGGGATGCCCCGTGGGCTCCATTCTCGTAGGAGAAAGAGATTTCATCCGGGAAGCCCGGAGGCGTCGGAAAATGCTGGGCGGGGGTTGGCGTCAGGCTGGCATACTGGCAGCTGCCGGGCTCCACGCGCTGGACAATCACGTTTCCCGTCTTGAGGAGGACCACCAAAACGCCCAGCGGTTTTCGGAACTGGTATCGGGCATTCCCGGCGTCCGCCATGTCCACGAAACGACACCAACAAATATCGTTTACCTCGATGTGGCCGAAACGGGTCAAACAGCGTCGAGCATAAACCAACGGCTCCAAGAAAACGGCGTAGCGTTCTCCATTCCCGGAGAGACAATTCTTCGGGCGGTCACACACATCGATATTTCGAGCCAGGATATAGACAGGGGGGCCAAGGCATTAGCCGAGGCCGTCGCGTGAGCAAACAGGCTCGCGTTGTTGTCCTCGGCTGCGGAACATCCACCGGTGTTCCGGCGATTGGTTGCCTCGAACCGGTGTGCCTTTCGGAAGACCCTAAAAACAAACGCCTGCGGCCAAGCATCCTCATCGAAAACGGCGAATCAAATCTTTTGGTCGACACAGGCCCCGATTTACGGCAACAAGCATTGACTCATGGTTTGCGGCGGGTCGATGCGGTGATTTACACGCACTACCATGCCGATCACACTAACGGAATTGACGATTTGCGCGTTTTCAATTTTCTCATGAAAAAACCGATCCCCTGTTACGCCTATCCGGATTCCGTTACGGTACTTCGAAGAAACTTCAGCTACATATTCGGAAACGAAAACCATTATTCCGGGTTCAGGCCAAATTTAACGCTCGAGGAAGTGAACAATGAATCCTTCGAAGCGGCGGGACTGAAAATTCAACCATTCGATCTGGGACACGGAGGAAACCGGGTAATGGGAATCCGGATTGGAGATTTTGCCTATGCGACCGATTGCAGCTCCATTCCGGAGGATTCGATGTCAATCCTGAGTGGAGTCCGGGTGTTAATCATCGATGCCCTTCGGCACCGGAAACACCCTTCACATTTCACGGTTGAGCAGGCGATGGAAATCGTGGATGAACTAAAGCCCAAGGAAACCTACTTCACCCACACCAATTACGAACTGGAATACCATGAAACCAACAGAAGCCTACCTTCCGGTGTTGAGATGGCGTATGACGGACTAACACTGGATATCAATCTCTAATCTGATTTTCATTCCGGTTCGGAGTGATTTTCCTCCGGAGCCGCGCCTTCCTGCTTGCCTTCAAAATGATCTTCGATTTCATTTCCTTTTCCGCTGAGCATGACCCGATCGTCGGTTTCCGGCACAAGATCGAGATAAAGCAAATAGCCCGAGAAAAAATAAGGAATCGAGGTCGTCATCATCCCTGCCTGCACAATAATCTGCCCTATTACTTCTCCCCCGAATAGTCCATGGAACAATTGCCAGACAATGAACCAGACCATCATATAGGTCATGACAAGCGCGGCGATAAGGCGTTCTCCCCCGGAAGATACATCTCCTGCCATGCGAAACGATTCTGAAAACGATGTTCCATGGAGCAAGGAGACCAACGAAGCAAAGTAGTAGCGTACGGCGGGCCCGATAACGACAAAAGCGGCAACCGAAATGGCGATGGGAAGTCCCATGGGTCCATCCCCTAAGAACAGGCCTACGATCATCAATCCCAGCCACAAAGCCAGAATCCCTAATAGTTGAATTCCAACGAAGTAGGCCAGATCCACCGCCACTACCCGGCCCAGCCGCGAGTAGGCCTCTGCCACATCCCATACATCCTCGTCCCCCGCCCTTCTCGATTCCAACCGCAGGATGATCAAAACCAGAACAAAAGTTTGGATAACGCGGATAATAAACTGGGAGAAAAGGATCCGCGGAACAAGGGAAATAGCCGGACCGCTGCCTTTGAAAATGTCCTCCACCGAGGGATGGATATAGATAGCGAGCAAAGAAAAAGGCAAATACGCCAACAATGCCCCCGCCGTCAACCCGATAAAATCCTCCCAATGAAGCCGAACGCCGAACTCCAGGTATTTTGACAGCGCCCTCAAATTCCTTTCTCCGGTCATACGGCACATCTCCAGAACCCAAGGGTTCTTTTTGGTTAACAAAGTCTTATAAGAAATTTATAATTTAATTGCCTTTAGGCAACAGAGAAAGATACACTAGCGAGAGGATTATTTCAGCAACCCCCATGTAGTCCCAAAGGTACCGCCCCTGGAGACCGGCCATAGGCTAAGGCTTGACCACCCGCCGCATATGGCCAGATTGCTTGTGACGAATCAAGAATCCATATCCCAATCCCCGTCGGCCTCCTCCATAACTGACAAAATTTCCTCCCTTGGGAGGCACACCCTTCGTATCGTCGCCGAAATGGGGAAAATGGCGATGTTTCTTGGTTCCGCGCTCTTCCTCCTTGTCAGGCCGCCGTGGCGGCCCGGACTCATTATCCGGCAAATTTACTTCATCGGGGTGGGCTCTCTGTCTATTGTCCTCCTTACCTCTCTTTTCACCGGGATGGTATTAGCTCTTCAGGGTTTCTACACTTTAGAGAAGTTTGGCTCCGAGGGGTTGTTGGGAACGGCCGTTGCGCTGAGTTTGATCCGGGAGTTGGGTCCCGTTTTAACCGCTCTGGTGGTAACGGGCCGCGCAGGGTCCGCGATGGCCGCCGAAATCGGGATAATGGTCATTACCGAGCAAGTCGATGCGTTAAAAAGCATGGCCGTGAATCCGCTTCAAAGACTTGTTTCGCCCCGAATCGCCGGTGGCTTTTTGGCGATTCCTCTTCTCACCGCCATATTTGACGGGGTTGGAATTTTCGGCGGTTATCTGGTTGGCGTTAAGCTTCTCGGGCTGAGCGCGGGAACCTATTTCGGCCACATGGAACTCCAGGTAAACATGTCGGACATCTCGGGAGGATTCATAAAATCCCTTGTATTCGCACTTCTGGTGACATGGGTGTCCTGCTACAAGGGGTATCATTGCGGGCATGGAGCAGAGGGAGTGGGAAAAGCCACCACTAGCGCTGTCGTTTTATCCACGGTTTTGGTGCTAATCGGGGACTACATTCTGACATCGCTCCTTTACTGATAAAAGAGGGAATGTAAATTGTCACAACGGGGCATCGAACTTATCGTTGGCGTTTTTGTTTTGTCGGGGATCGTCGCACTGGGATATTTGTCTATCCAACTTGGAGGGCTGGACCTGTTCAGCACCGGCAAATACGGCGTTACCGCCAAGTTCTCCACCGTTTCCGGTCTGAGGGTAGGTGCATCGGTTGAAATGTCGGGTGTAAGAATCGGCCAGGTCAAAAAAATCAACCTGGTTGGAGAAGACGCTCTCGTCTCCCTGCATCTTGATAATTCCATAAAACTCTCCAGAGACTCGATCGCCTCCATCCGGACAAAAGGGATTTTAGGAGACAAGTACATTCTTCTTTCCCAGGGAGGATCTGACACCATTATCAAACCTGGAGGAAAAATCAGGGAAACCGAACCACCCATCGATATCGAAAAACTCATTGGCGACTTTATTTTCGGAAAGGTGAAGTAGCTTTCAGGACACACGGCCTCGAGATTATCGCCCATCACCCCCTCCGAGATTGCCCATTTCCCGGTATTTATAAAACATCCTATTTCCGATAGAATTAAGCGGTTCGATGCTCCGGCGCTTTCCCCCGGAGCACATTATGGGAACAAACTTGCTATAATCAATTACTTAAGGAGATGCAGCGTCCATGCTTAAATCCTCCTCCCACAGATTAGCAGCTCGCGCCATCGCCATTGCTGCTTTTTCCGTGGTGCTCCTCGCCAGCGAAACCAAGGCTGGCGAGGCCACCAATCAAGTCAAAATGGGAATCGAATCCGTTCTGAATATCCTTCGGGATCCCGCTCTCAAGGGAGATGAAAAAATCTCCGAAAGGCGCGTTAAACTCCGCCAAGCAATTGGCGAACAATTTGATTTCAACGAGATGTCTCGCCGATCGCTCGCCCGGCAATGGAAAAATCGCTCGACCGAGGAGCGGATCGAGTTCGTGGATTTATTCAGCGTGTTGATGGAAAAAAATTATGTTGGAAAAATCGAGGCTTACACGGACGAAATCATCAAGTACAAAAAAGAGGACGTTGACGATGATTTCGCCAGCGTAAAAACAATAGTCGTCATGAAGCGAAAAAAAGAAATCGCCATCAACTACCGGCTTCATAAGGTCGCGGGGAAATGGCGCGTCTATGACGTCGTGGTCAAGGGCGTTAGCTTGATCAATACCTACCGGCAACAGTTTCGAAGCATCATCAAGAGATCTTCCTACGACGGGCTCGTAAAAATCCTCCGGCGAAAGAAAAACGAGGGATAGTAGGGTCACCCGCCGCGGGCGGGCGGCCATCCACTCTTGGCAGAGGAAACTTTCGCGCCACCTCCGAATGTTCGCGCAATCCAATCGCCTCGCGTTGAACAATCAAGTGGTACCGCGTTTTTTCGGCCAAATCGAGAGCCCGATGAAGCGCCTCCTTAAGGTCTCTTTTATCCAAAGCGCCTTCGGGGCACCTCTCCCAATCCTCCATGGCCCGCCAGGCTTCCCTCTGATATCCGGCGAACCGGCGGCCAATTCGCCCCAGCGTATTAGCTATTTCCTCCGCGATATCTTTTTCCACCGGAAGCTGATCGAAATGATTCACCGCACTCGCCTTCTATTTAAAAACACCTACCCGGTATCTTCTCTCAGGCCCTGTTCTCTTTTGGCAATCCAAACGATAAAACCACGCCAATACTCCCGGTAACGACAATGGCAGCGGGCATAACCGTCAAAATACTCCAAACGTCTCCCAGGGCGCCCACACCGATAGCAATCAAGCTCCCCAGGAACCACACGACACCGAGCATCATTGCCGAAACCAGCGCCTTGTGCTCCGGAGCCACCTCCTGGGCGTACGTCACGGAAGCGCCCATCGGAGAATACAAAATCGCCCCGGCGAGCATCAAGAAAATAGTTTGGAAAGGCTCGGACACCATAAATGTGACCCAGAGCACCGGGATTCCGAATAAAAGCCCTCCGATCATGACCAATCTCCTACCCAATCGATCGGAAAGGTGGCCTCCGTAAATCCCTCCAATCGCCGCCGCGAAAAGAAACAGGGTAATGGACCGCCCGCCTGCCCCCACCGATCCCCGGCGCTCACAACGTAAAGCGGCATGTACGTCGAAACCAGCATCGTCACCGTCGTACGGCATAAATTGACCAGCCACATTATCAGGAGCGGGCGAACAACATCGGAAAGAGAACTGAGCGTTTCCTGAAAATTCATCGCCAGGGGCGAGGATCTCTTTTCAATTTTCGGGGCTATGAAGAAAAATGGGATTCCAATTACTAAACCAAGAAGGCCCCCTATCGGAATCGCATCGAGTCCCCAGGTCGTAACGAGAAAGGTGGAAATCGCCGCGCCGATTCCAACGCCCAGACGGCCACCGGCGACATAAACCGAAACGCCGAGCCCTTTTCGCTTTCCCGATATCTGCGCCGCGATGACCGACGCAACGGGATGAAAGCAGGCCGATCCCCCACCTGCCAGGAAAATAAGCAAAAGCATCGAGGAGTAGTTCGGCATGTATACCAAAAGGGTGACGAACGCACCGCCGATGGGACCCAGCGCAACCAGCCATCCCTTCCTGACCCGGTCCGCGAAATAGCCGAACAGCGGCTGGCCTATGGCCCCGGAGAAGGCGAACATGCTGGCCAAGAGGCCCGCCATGCTTAGGGAAAGATCCATTTCCACTACGAGAAGAGGGAGGATCGGTGGAAGAAAACCGAAATACGAGTCGTTTGCGATATGAGCGATTACAAGAGAAAAAATGCCCCGTTTCTGAAACTTCGTGTTCTCAGGTGCGTCATCAAGCGTTGTAGTCAAATCTCAATCCACCAATCAAAAGCAAAACCCTCCCAATAGGGGAGCGCGGTAATTAGGCCATTTTTTCGATAATATCCGGAACCGCCGCCAAGGCTTCGTCCACTTTTTCGACATCGCGGCCACCGGCTTGGGCGAAATCCGGCCGCCCTCCCCCTTTTCCGCCCACCCTGGTGGCCAAATCCTTCACCAGGTTTCCGGCATGAAACCGTCCCGACAAATCCTTCGTAACACCGGCCGCGATCGAAACCTTACCGTCCGAAGCCGAAATGACCACCGCCACACCGCTCTTGAGCTTGCCCTTCGCGGCATCAATCAACTCCCTCAAACTTCCGGGTTCGAGCCCATCCCTTCGAATGGCCAGAACCTTTATTCCCCCGATGTCCCGGGCGTCTTTTACAAGATCACCCACCTCGGCGCGGGATTGCTTCTCCCGTATCTGGCGTAATTCCCGCTCCATCGAACGGTTCTGCTCTATCAACCGCCGGACGCGCTCGGCCTCCTCGGAGGGAGGCGCCTTGGTCATCTCCGCGATCTCGGCGAGAAGACTGTGCTCCCGGCGCACATGCGCAAAGGCGTTCCCGCCCGTTACCGCCTCGATGCGCCGCACCCCCGAAGCCACACTGCCCTCATGGATAATCGAGAAGAGACCGATATCGCCCGCGGCCCTCGTGTGCGTTCCCCCGCAAAGCTCCTGGCTGAACTCCCCGACGGAGACCACCCGCACCTCGTCACCATATCGCTCGCCAAAAAGCGCCGTCGCCCCCGACTCTAGCGCCTTGTCGATGGACATGACCTCGGTGGAGACCGGGGCGTTCTCGCGAATTCGCTCGTTCACGATGTCTTCGATGCGCTCTTTTTCGCGGGGAGTAATCTGGGCGAAGTGCGTAAAATCAAACCGCAGATGGCCCCGTGAGAGATGAGAGCCGGCCTGCTTGACGTGATCGCCCAGGACCTCCCGGAGGGCGAACTGGAGGATATGGGTGGCCGTGTGGTTGAGTTGGAGGTCGCCGCGCCGGCCGTTGTCGATGGCGGCCGTGACCTCCTGGCCGGGCTTGAGCTCGCCACGCTCGATTCGAACCCTGTGGACATAAACGTCGGTCAATGGCTTTTGCGTATCCAGGACCTCGGCCGATCCATCCGGCCAGCTCAACCTCCCCCGGTCGCTTTCCTGACCGCCGGACTCAGCGTAAAACGGCGTTCGGCCGAGGACGACCTCCACCTCCACTCCTTCGGAGGCACTCTGCGCCCGGTCATTGTCAATTACGATGGCCTCGACCTCGGAGCTGGTCTCTTTTTCGGTGTATCCGAGAAACTCGGTCGAGCCGTGGACCTCCCGGATTTCGTGCCATACTGGGGAGACGCCTTCCTCGCCCGAGCCCTTCCAGTGGGCCCTCGCGCGTTGGCGCTGCTGCTCCATGGCGCTGTCGAAGGCCGCGCCGTCGATCTCGAGGCCGTGGATGGCCGCCGTCTCCTCGGCCAGGTCGCGGGGATATCCATAGGTGTCGTGCAGGACAAAGACCTCTTCGCCCGGCACCACCGATAACCCAGCCTCCTTCGTCGTTATGCTGAGTTCGTCCATGCGGGGCTGCCCCTGGCTCAGGGTATGGGCGAAGCGCTCCTCCTCGCCCAGCGTCACGCGGGCGATGTAGTTGAGATTCTCCCGAAGCTCGGGGAAGGCATCGCCCATCATGTCCGTGACGACACCCGCCGCCCGGTGGAGGAAGGAATCCTCGATTCCGAGCATCCGGCCGTGGCGCATGGCCCGGCGGGTGATACGGCGGAGAACGAAGCCGCGGCCCTCGTTGCCAGGCAACACGCCGTCGGCGACGAGGAAAGCGACCGAGCGGATGTGGTCCGCGATCACACGGAAAGATACGTCCGCCGCAGGGTCCGCGCTACGTTCTTCTTTTCCGCCATACGATTTTCCGCATAGCTCCTCGACGTGGTGAATTACCGGCATCAGAAGGTCCGTGTGAAAATTGCTGTTTTCTCCCTGCAGGACGGCCGCGAGACGCTCAAGCCCCATCCCGGTATCCACCGAGGGCTTGGGCAGCGGATTCATCTTGCCGGAGCTATCGCGATCGAATTGCATGAAAACGAGATTCCAAAGTTCCAGATACCTGTCTCCGTCTTCGTCCTCCCCGCTGCCCGGAAGGCCTCCCGCGATATGATCGCCTTGATCGTAGATTAACTCGGAGCATGGCCCGCAGGGCCCCGTATCCCCCATCGCCCAAAAATTATCTTTTTCGCCGCAACGGATAATGCGCTCGGCGGGGACACCGACAAGTCGCTGCCACAACTCCCCGGCCTCATCATCCTCGTCGTAGATGGTGATCCAAATCCGATCTCCTTCAAGCCCGGCCCTGTCCACGAAGAATTCCCACGCGAATTCAATCGCATTTTCCTTGAAGTAATCGCCGAAAGAAAAATTCCCCAACATCTCGAAAAACGTATGGTGACGGGCGGTTCTGCCGACATTTTCCAGATCGTTATGCTTGCCGCTGACCCTGAGACATTTCTGGGAGCTGGTCGCCCGTAGATAATCCCGGCGCTCGAGGCCCGTAAACGTGTCCTTGAATTGAACCATTCCCGCATTGGTGAAAAGGAGGGTCGGATCGTTGAGGGGCACCAAGGGAGAACTGCGAACGATCCGGTGGTCCTTTTCGGAGAAATATTCCAAAAACATCCTCCGGATTTCGTTTCCGGTCATTATCGGCAACCCCTTCCCGGATTTTCAGCAAACATCGCACCCGCCATTAATTTTTCCGCTTAGTGCGGTTTTTCTTTTCAGGCCGCGACACTTCCGTATCTTCCACGATAATTCTCTCGCCGCCCAAATCGATGACCCGCTTACCGCGGCGGAGAATCACCTTATCCTGAAACGCGCCTCCGTAAACGATTACCTCATCCTTCGCGCTCAAGACCTCGACGGATTCCGGGTTTTCGTTCAGGACCTCGGCTTTCGGCTCCGGCATTTCCTTGTAAATTTCAATGCAGGCCCCCTTCCCTTTTGAATTCGTGGACCGGATATCCCAACCCGGCATGATAAAATCGGGGCCCCGCTTCCGGTTACGTTCATCCATATAACGAATCCGCAAGCCCTCCGGTGTCCGGTCGGTACGGATCCCGCCTTCGGGGTTGCACAGGTGAAGATGAGGAGCCTTCTGGGCCGCTATTAGCTCCGGCGCCATCAGCACCCCGAAAACCATTGCAACGAGAGCGATCAAGGCCACGAACCCTCTCATACGCACTCCTAAATTTCCACTTTTTCCCTGTAAACACCGAACACCGAGCGCAAGACATCGGCAATTTCACCCACCGTAGCGTATACCCTTACCGCCTCGAGTATGGCCGGGAGTAAATTCCCCTCCCCGCGCGCCGCATCGCGAACGGCCTCCAGACTGGCCGAGACGGCGCTTGAATTCCGCTTATTGCGAAGAGCCTCAAGCCGCCTCCTTTGCTCTTGTTCAACTTCGGGGCGGACATGGAGGGTGGAGATAGATATATCCTCCTCGCCCGGATACCGGTTCACGCCCACGACCACATTCCTTCCCTCATCCACGGCACGCTGGGCCAGGTAGGCGCTCTCCTGGATTTGGCGCTGCACCCAGCCCTTTTCGATGGCTTGCAGCATGCCTCCCATTTCATCGATCCGGGAGATGATATCCATCGCCTCTCGTTCGATTTCATTAGTCAGCGATTCAATGGCATATGACCCGGCGCAGGGATCCACCGTTTCGGTCAAATTGCTCTCGTCGGCGATAATCTGCTGGGTCCTGAGAGCGAGCCTGACGGACTCCTCGGTGGGAAGGGCGAGCGCTTCGTCCATCGAGTTCGTATGCAGCGATTGCGCCCCGCCCAGGACCGCCGCCATGGCTTGAATTGACACGCGGACGACATTGTTCCGGGGCTGTTGGGCCGTGAGTGAACTTCCCGCCGTCTGCGCGTGAAACCGGAGCATACAGGCCTTATCGGACTTCGCTCCGAACCGCTCCCGCATGATTCTCGCCCATAGCCGCCGGGCGGCGCGGAACTTGGCGATCTCTTCGAGGAAATTGTTATGCACATTGA
The DNA here is from genome assembly GCA_030922375.1 of bacterium. Lineage (GTDB taxonomy): Bacteria > UBA8248 > UBA8248 > UBA8248 > UBA8248 > UBA8248. Next base: position 13,804 of record JAVEPB010000235.1, read on the forward strand.
AAAAGAAAGAAATCTGGCCGCCAATTTCATCGACATCGAGACCCGAGTCCACGACCGCCTGCACATAGGAGACGCCGTTGGCCAGGGTGAACGCTGTCTCCTGGACCGCTGTCGATCCCGCTTCCCTTATATGATAGCCGCTAACCGATATCGCATTCCATTTGGGAAGGCGGTCCCGGCAGAACGCAATGGTGTCGGTGATGAGACGAATACTCGACGAGGGAGGAAAGATATAGGTTCCCCGGGCGACGTACTCCTTGAGAATATCGTTTTGGATAGTCCCCCTAAGAGCACCGGCGGGAGTTCCCCTTTTCTCCGCGACCGCCAGGTAGAGGCACAACAGAATCGGCGCCGTGGCGTTTATGGTCATCGATGTGGATATTTTATCGAGCGGCAACCCCTCAAGGAGGGATTCCATGTCCTCGAGCGAGCAGATGGACACGCCAACCTTGCCCACCTCTCCATAGGAAAGGGAGTGATCGGCGTCAAACCCGATTTGAGTAGGCAAATCGAAGGCCACCGACAGCCCCATCTGCCCCTGGGAGAGCAGATAATGAAACCGCTTGTTGGATTCCTGTGCCGTGCCGAAACCGGCGTACTGCCGCATGGTCCAATAACGCCGCCGGTACATCTCGGGGTAAATTCCCCGGACGAACGGAAAGGCGCCGGGCGCTTCGTCACCGGCGCAGGCATCCGCGGAAATATCCGCCGGGCCGTAAAACGGTTTCATGGAAAATTCCGGCGAGAAGGATATTCCGTCCCACTTCTCCGGCCCATGAGTTTCAGCCGCAGCGTTCCCCCTCCAAGGGCGATCTCGTTGACTTGCGCTCGGCTCAACCACAACGCCACCTTCTGACTGGATTCACCCGAAAAACCGCGGAAATCGCATTATGTTGCTTCCAGGAAAGAAATTTCCCCCTGGAAAAAATATCACACTCCCCCACCCCCTGCCAGTTCCGGAGGGGGCGGAAGTCAAAAAACAATTTAAAATTCAATGGGTTCGGGATAAAATACCCCCATGGACGCCAATTATTTTCCACTATTTCCGTTGCGAGTCGTACTCCTGCCTGATGAGTTCCTTCCCCTTCATATTTTTGAGGAGCGCTACAAGCTGATGATCGGACAATGCCGCGAGGAAGATCGCCCCTTCGGCGTTGTGCTCGCCGATGAGAAAGGCGTTCGAAAGATCGGCTGCTCGGCGCGAATCGTCAAAGTCATGGAGGAATACCCGGACGGCCGAATGAATATTCTCACACAGGGAGAGGACCGGTTCCGAATTCTCCACACCTACGACGATCGGCCCTACCTGACAGCCGATATTGAATTTGTCGATGACCGGCCGGAGGATCCCCCTCCCGCCATATTGATGAAAAAAATTCTGGCCTTTCTGCCGGAACACCGAAAAGATGCGGGCCCAATTTCAGATGACATTCGCAACGACCCGAAGAGATTGTCTTTTTGGGCCGGGGCTTCACTGCGCCCTGAACTGGAGGATAAACAACTCCTCCTCGAATCGGAATCCACGAGCGAACGACTGACCGAACTCATCCGAATTATCGAAGAAACACGAAAAAAGGAAAAACGGATGGACCGACTCAGGCAGCTCTCACCGAAAAACGGTCATCCCTGATTTTGATTTTATAGACCGGCATTTTTTCAGGAATCAGTTTCCTGAATCGAAATTCTTTCGATGGATAGCGCGTGCCCGTTTTCGGGATTTATTTCCACAACAACTCCGTTGATCTGGCCTTTTCCTCCGGAAACCTCGAACCGGCAGGGGACGCCCGTAAGAAATTTTCCGACGGCGAGCGAGATTTTGATGCCAATGACCGAATCGACGGGACCCGTCATGCCAGCATCGGAAAGATAGGCCGTGCCACCCGGAAGCACCCTTTCGTCCGCCGTCTGGATGTGGGTATGCGTTCCTACAACCGCGCTGACCCTGCCGTCCAGATGCCATCCCAACGCGACTTTTTCACTCGTGGCCTCGGCATGAAAATCGACAAATATCATCCGTATATCGGAATCGAGCTCGTCAATCAGCCTGTCGGCCTCCCGAAACGGGCATTCCACCGGAGGCATGAAGACACGCCCCATCAGGTTAATGACCGCCACGGGACCTTCGGGCGCCTTGACCACGAAAAGACCCGCTCCCGGCGTACTCGAAGGATAATTCGAGGGCCGAAGGAGACGGGGCTCGCGGAGCATGAATTCCCTGGCTTCCTTCCGGTTCCAGATGTGATTTCCCGATGTGAGAACGTCCGCCCCGGACTGAAAAAACTCCTCTGCATTTTCAATTGATATGCCGAATCCGCCCGCGGCGTTTTCTCCGTTGACGATGCACAGGCTCGTCCGATGCTCCTCGATAAGCGCCGGAAGGTGGGCCGCCAACATCCTCCGGCCCACTTTGCCCGTTATGTCTCCGATGAAAAGAATTTTCATGTCTGACTTACCGTGCCGTTGCGGTGTGGCGAGTCTCCCGAATCACCGTAACCAGAATTTCGCCCGGATATGTCCTTTCCTCCTCGATACGCTTGGCGATATCCCGCGCCAGGAAAGAAGCCTGGGCATCGGTGATCTCATCCGGCGTAACGGCCACCCGAATCTCCCGCCCCGCCTGGATGGCATAGCATTTTTCAACACCCTTAAAGGATTCAGCGATGCTCTCAAGCGCTTCGAGCCGCTTGATATAACTTTGGACCATTTCCCTCCGGGCGCCGGGTCGAGCCGCGGAAAGCGTATCCGCCGCCTTCACCAGGACCGATTCGATACAGTTCGACTCCTCATCCTCATGGTGAGAGGCAATGGCGTTAATCACCTCGGGCGTCTCGTTGTAGCGCTTGCAGATATCAATTCCTATCTGGACATGAGAACCCTCGATTTCATGGGTGGACGCCTTGCCGATATCGTGGAGCAGACCGGCCCGCTTCGCCATCGTCGGATCGATTCGCAGTTCGGATGCAAGCATTCCGGATAAATGCGCCACCTCAAGGGAATGCTTCAGGGCGTTTTGGCGGTAACTGGTCCGGTAATGAAGGCGCCCCACCAGTCTCACGAGATCCGGGTGGATTCCCTCCAATCCCATCTCGAAGACGGCTTGCTCTCCCGCTTCCCTGATCCTGTTTTCGATTTCCTTCTTATTTTTCTTGACGACATCCTCTATCCGGCCCGGATGGATTCTCCCGTCCAGGATCAGGGACTCCAGTGAAAGCCTCGCCGTTTCCCGGCGAACGTTGTCAAAACAGGAAATTACAACCGCCTCGGGCGTATCGTCGATAATAACGTCTACGCCGGTGGCCATCTCGAGCGCCCTGATATTGCGGCCCTCCCGGCCGATGATCCGGCCCTTCATTTCGTCGGAGGGAAGGTCCACCACGCTCACCACGCTCTCGGCGATGTGATCGTTGGAATACCGCTCGACGGCCAGCGCCACGGCTTTTACGGCATCGCTCTGGACATTTTCCTTGGCCTTTTGCTCCATGCGCTGAATCTCGGCAGCGACATCTTGCCTGGCCTCCTCGAGAAACTTGTCCATGAGCTCTTTTTTGGCTGATTCCGAGGTCATTCCGGCGACTTCCTCAAGCTTGCGGACCGCCTCGTCCTGAAGCTCTTTATACCGCTCCTCTTCTTTCTTAATCTTTTCTTCTCTTTCACCCAGGCGCTCCTCGCGCCGCTCCAGAGCGCCTTCCTTCGAATCGAGCGATTCCCTGCGCTTATCGAGGGTCTCCTCCCGCTGGTTGATGCGTTGCTCTACCCTTTGCACTTCCTCCATCCGGGATTCGTTCTGGCGCTCCAAATCCTCCCGCTGCCGGATCAGTTCGGCTTTTTGCGCGACTTCGGCTTCCTTCAGGCCGCGAGCCAATTCTTTTTCGGATGCGGCTTCGATTTGCCTGATTTGCTCATCAAACTCGGATTGGGTCCGGGCGATTTCCGCGGCTGCTCTTTTCTTCACAAAAAAGAACACAACCAGGGCCGCTATTACTGCTCCAACAGCTCCCGCTGTGAGTTCCACTATCGAAATGGCGTTCATTGAAGTACTCCTAGATATAGGTACACGGGAGGCATCGTACACACTCCCGATTAGTAACAACCCAATCCATCAAAACATCATATGATTCCACCGGGAGGGGAGCGTCCCACTCCAGTTGAAACATAAACCCGACACCTACGAGCCAGGGGCGAGCTTTCAACGGTCCGAACATGCGATCATAAAATCCCGCCCCGAAGCCAACACGGCCGCCGAACACATCAAATGCCAGCCCGGGCACCAGAACTACTTCAAGCGCGGATGGAGATTTGGAAGGAGCAGAAGAAGGTGGGGCGGGTATTCCAAGTGCCCCCGGCCTCAGATCCTCGCCGGGATTCACAGCCACATGAAAAGTCATGTGGTTTTCCGAAATGCGCGGGAAATAAAAACTTCTGGCTCCGGGCTTTTCACCCTCCCAGAGCCCGGCAAGATCTACTTCTCCCTTTACCGGGGCATATACGCCGATTGACCTCGCGCCCAGTGTAGCGAGCAGCCCATCCAGCCGGCCGCACGTTCGTTGACTCCACCTCCGGTGATCTTCCTGAGTGAGTGAGCGGCGCAGACCGCTCATTTTCCTCCGCCAACGCTTCTTCCGTGCCTGGCGATCTTCCCTGGGAAAACCCTCCAATTTCATCTCCAAAAGTCCATCTGAATCGATGGACAATCCCGCCCCACGCCCCACCTTGAATTCATATGAGGCGCAGGAGGGAATCTAAATGCCCCGCAGGAATGCCGTGTGCCGAGAGCGTTCGATCCCCAGCATTCGCTAGGTGGGCGCCGAGCCCGCAACTTTAGGCTGACTCGCGAGGAGTAGCTCACCACCGCGGGGGAAGGCTCCCGGATCAAAGATACTGGGTCAAAATGCCCATCAACATCACGTACACCGCAGGGCAAAACGCATACCGGTACATAGTATGCCATCAAACCGGGGGGTTGGGTACTTACCGGGGAAACGGGGGTAGGGTATTAAATAGCTTTTTCAAGCATTTCGATAAGGGAATCGGCCCTTTGGGACAGCGCATTATCGGATTCTTCCTGGGCTTTTCTCTCCTCAAAAAGCTCATTTGCAATGTTCATCGACGCCAGGAGCGCGACTTTGAGCGGATCATTGCTCTGACTCGCCACCTTTCGAACCTGCCCATCCACGAACTCGGCGAGCTTTGCCGCATATTCCGGATCGGCGGAGCTTTTGAGATTTAATAGCTGTCCAAATATCTCGACCATGATTTTTTGCGGGGTCATTGCCCTTTCCTTTCCAGGCGGGACACCGAGCCTCTCAAAGGTCCCCTATCCGCTAGGCAAATGATTAAGAATGCGTTCCACCCGGTCACGCACTTCGTTCCGCTCGTCCTGGAGACGGGTGTTTTCCTCGCGGAGCTTGGCGATCTCCTCGTCGCGCCCGCTCACCGTCTCCGACGCCGAAAGCGCCTCGGAGCGCGCCTGCTCAACCTGGGATTGCAAATCCGAGCGAGATTGCCTCAGATCCTCCAATTCCCCAAGTACGCTTTTCAAGGATGTCTCAAGGGTTTCGAGTTTTTCGATAACCATTAGAGGATTCTTTCCAAAGGGCGATAATGGGAAATAAGATATATTCCTATTCTAGAATCTGTTGAGGGATACCGTCAAGAAAAACCCTTCAACTTCTGAGGCGAGCCCCCAACTGGCTCTCCAGGTTCCGGACAATTTCCCAGAACACCTGGTCCACCTCCTCGTCGTTCAAGGTTCGGTCCAAATGCCTGAAAACAAGGGAGTAGGCCAGGCTCTTTTCCCCGGACCCGATGAGGGCCGCATCCCTGTAAATGTCAAAAAGCGCCGCCGATTCGAGCCATTCTCCCCCAATCCGTCTGAGCAGTTCCTCGACTGTGGTGTTTGTCACCCCATTTTCCACCACGATCGCCAGATCGCGGAGGGTAGCCGGAAATCGGGGGACCGGCTGGAGCCGTTGCGACCGGCGGCCGGCACGGCCCAGGGCTTCGATATCCAATTCAAAAACAAAAAGACGCTGCCTGACCCCCCATGCCTCAAGGACAGCCTTGTTGAGGCCCCCAATCGTGCCGCACCGGAGCTCTCCGCTCATCACCCAGGCAGCCTCATTCGGGTCGAGGGGGGAGATTTCGCCCTCAACCGGAGCAAGCCGAAAATCGGACAGCCGAATCTGGCGCCCCATCCGCTCCAGGGCGCCTTTCAGATCGAAAAGCCGGGCAGGTAAGGCCTCCTCCCCCCCGGGGGATCGCCCCTCGGGCCATAACACATCGGGCGAAACTTCCGAAACCAATGCGGCGATGCGCCGCACCTCATTGGGCAATTTTTCATCCGGATTCCGGTGAAAAGTCCGGCCAATTTCGAATAATCTCAAATCCCCCGCCCCGCGATTCAGATTCATCGCCGCGTTTCCAATGAGACCGGCCAGCAGGGTCGTCCGCATCACATCCATCTCGGCGCTCAGGGGATTTTGAAGGGGAACCACATCCTCGCCGGCATTGCCCAACCTCTCCAAGTCAGAGCGCCCAACAAAGCTGTAGTTCAAAACCTCGGTAAATCCGGCGGATATCATTGCCTCCCGAATCTCCTTTTCGAGTCTTCTCGGAGACGGCGGCAGGGCGGGCGGCGAGGCGGTGGCGGGCAGGGAGGAGGGGAAATTTTCATATCCCCACCGGCGGGCCACCTCTTCGATCAGGTCAATTTCCCGATCGATATCGTGCCTGAAAACAGGCACCTCGACCTCAAGGCGTCCGTTTTCCGAGTCGAGGACAGACATCCCGATGGACTCAAGATTGCGGCGGATTTCAGGAGTCCCGATTTCAGCGCCCAGAATTTTCGATACCCGCTCCGAGCGCAAGCCCAGGCGAACGGGCGCTGCCGGAGCCGGATGGACATCCACCGCCCCTTCCGCGATTCGTCCGCCGCCGTATTGACGAATGAGTTGCGCCGCCCAATCAGCCGCCCGGAGGGTTCCCGAGGGGTCAACCCCGCGCTCGAAGCGGAACGAAGCCTCGGTGCTGATGTTCAGCCTCCTTCGCGTGCTCCTGATGGTCGAAGGTGAGAAATAAGCGCTTTCGAGCAGGATATCCCCGGTCGCATCGCTGATTTCGGAGTTCGAACCCCCCATCACCCCGCCGATGGCCACCGGCCGCTCGGCGTCGCAAATCATGAGATCTTCCTCCGTCACTTTTCTCACCTGCCCGTCCAGCGTTGTGAAGGGGCCGTCCTCCCGGCGCCACCGGCGAACGACGATTCTCCGCTCCGCCAGCTTGTCTAAATCAAAACCATGAAGAGGCTGGCCCAGCGAGAGCAAGACGTAGTTCGTGATATCGACAATGTTGTTGATGGGGCGCATGCCGGCGGCGCGGAGACGGCGCTGCATCCATCCCGGAGAGGGGCCAATTCGGACCCCTCTAATAACCCGGGCCACATACCGCGGACATTTATCCGGATCGAGAATTTCCACGCCGCAAAGCGAATCGGCCCTCTCGCCGGTCTCTTCTTCCAAATCCGGGACGGGAATTTTCAGGGGACTATCAAAGAGGGCCGCCACCTCCCTGGCCACGCCCAGCACCGAAAGACAATCGCCCCGGTTCGGCGTGACAGTGATCTCGAATATGACGTCATCGAGCCCCAGGACCGGCGCGGCGGGCTCTCCAGTCCCCGAATCCGGGTCCAGGACGATAATTCCCGAGTGATCGTGTCCGATTCCCAGTTCACGCTCCGAGCAGAGCATTCCCTGGCTCTCCTCCCCGCGAATCCGGGCAACCTTGATCTCCATACCGCCCGGCAACGTCGCGCCGGGAGGAGCGAGAACCACCTTCTGGCCCGCGTCGACATTGGGCGCCCCGCAGACAATCCCGCGCTCTTCAGTGCCGTCGTGAACCCGGCAAATTGTGAGTTTATCCGCGTTTGGGTGTTTTTCGGCGGAAAGTACCTCGGCCACGAGGAGGCGATCCACCCACTCGCCCGGCCGGTTGATGACTTCGGCCTCGAGACCGCTCATCAACACCCCAAGAGCGAGGTGCTCCGGAAGCGCCGGGTCCGCCAGGTCGATGTCCACATACTCCGCAAGCCATTCCAGACTGATGCGCATTTTCTCTCTTTCAGGTTCTCGATTCGAGGAACAGCCCGGGCCCTCATCGCCCGGCGGCTAGAACTGCTGGAGCATTCGAATATCGTTTTCAAAAAACATGCGAATGTCATTTATTCCGTAGCGGAGCATCGCCACACGCTCTACACCAAGGCCCCATGCGAAACCGCTCCACTTTTCGGGATCGTAGCCCACGGCCTCGAAAACCGCCGGATCGACCATGCCCGCTCCGAGGACCTCGAGCCACTCGCCTCCCGCCAAGTGGTCGCAGGCGATGTCCACTTCGGCGCTCGGCTCGGTGAACGGGAAAAAACTCGGCCTCAGGCGAATCCGGAACTCGGGACCGAATATCTCATGTACGAAGGTTTCGAGGGTTCCCTTCAGGTCAGCGAAAGAAAGACCTTCGTCCACATAGAGCCCTTCGATTTGATGAAACATCGGAGAGTGAGTGACGTCCGCATCGCAGCGAAACACTTTACCCGGAGCGATGATCATCACCGGGGGTTGCTGTTTTTCCATCGTTCGAATTTGAACGGGAGAGGTGTGCGTACGCAAAAGTACGTCGTCGGAGACATAAAACGTATCCTGCATATCGCGGGCGGGATGATCCTTGGGAATGTTCAGGGCTTCGAAATTGTAACCGTCCAGTTCGATCTCCGGACCCTCGGCAATCGAATAGCCCAGCCGGGTCAGGACATCGACAATATCCTCCATCGTCTGGACGATGGGGTGTTTGTGCCCGAGGGGCGGATAACGCCCCGGCACGGTCAGATCGATTCCCGAACCCGAGTCGGCTCTTTTTTCCTGAAAACTTAAAACACCCTCGGGAATTTCGACCAAACCGAACAAAAACGATTTTCCGTCTTTTTGCTCGATTTGCGATTGAACCGCCTCCTGTACGCCCGGGGCGTCCCTCCGTTTGTGCGCCGCCAGGGTTTTTTCAATCAGCCCTTTCAAGCGGTTGGCCACGGGGCCGACGATTCGCTTCTCTTCCTGGGAAAGATCCTTAAGGCCCTTGGTGACCTCGGTCAGGACCCCGCCCTTGCGCCCGAGGTAGCGGAGCCTGATTTCCTCGGCCTGGGCTTCGTCCGAAACCTGCAAGATGGAGACGAGAGCCTCGCGGGCGAGCTCATGGAGATCGTTTACACTCGTCATATCCGAACCTCATGCACCTGCAAAAAAGGCTCCGCCCTTCCGGACGGAGCCTGATAATTCCGGGTTCACAGATCCCTAAGCGGCTGTCCGGGCGATCTCCACGAGCTTTGAAAATGCGGGCGGATCGGACACAGCCAGTTCGGCCAGAATTTTCCGGTTCACTTCCACTCCCGCCTTGTTGAGACCGTCGATAAACCGGCTGTAGTTCATCCCCTGCTCGCGGACGGCGGCGTTGATGCGCACGGTCCAGAGCCGGCGAAATTCTCGCTTTCGATTTCGGCGGTCACGGTAGGCGTACGCCATCGCGCGGAGAACGGTTTCCTTTGCCGAACGATAGCGTTTCGATCGCGCCCCGCGATTCCCCCTGGCCGCTTTCAGCAACCGTTTATGTCGCGCCCGATGGGCTGGAGCTCCTGTTGCACGGGGCATATCGTCGATTCCTCATTCAAATCAAAAAGCAGGGCCTATTCAATGAAAATCCGGCCGCACTCAAAAAAAGACTTCCCCGGGGACCAATTTCAACGCGCCGGAATATACCCGTTGCCCAAATCTTCTGCAAGCCTTCGTGGGGCCAGTCCCTCCCGCCCCCACGAATCGGGACGCTTCCACCACAAACCATTGATTTAAATTAAGATACGATCGCTTAGCGGTTCGGGAGCAACCGCCTGACAAGAGCGAGATCGGCGTCCGACACCAGCGAACTGTGACGCATTTCCCGCTTCCGCTTAGTGGTCTTCTTGGTGAGGATGTGGCGGCGATGCGAATTGTTCCGCTTGATTTTACCGCTTCCCGTCACCTTAAAGCGCTTTGCGGCGCCTCTATTGGTTTTAAGCTTCGGCATTTGCTGTCCCTTCCTCGGTTTTTTCTTGCTCTTGAGGCTCCTCGGCGGGCGCCGCGGCCTCATCAGCCTCCTTATTGAGACTCTCGGCCAAAGGCGCCTTCAGAGTCCCTTCCTCCTCGGTCACGCGCGAGGTTTTACCAGACTTTCCCTTGGCTCCGCCAGCCGCCTTGAGCTTCGCCGCCGCTTTGTTGGGGGCCAAAACCATGGTCATGTTACGGCCCTCAAGCAGGGGCCTCTGCTCGACAGTGCCAATCTCCATGAGATCGTTCGCCACGCGGTCCAGAATTTTCCTGCCCAAATCGGGGTGGGTCACCTCCCGCCCTCTGAACATGATCGTCACCTTCGCCTTGTTTCCGTCAAGCAAAAAGCGCTCGGCATGGTTTTTCTTGAATTCATAGTCGTGCTCGTCTATTTTGATTCGCATTTTTACTTCCTTGAGCTCGACAATTTTTTGCCGCTTCTTGGCCTCTTTCCCTTTTTTCTGCTGCGTATATTTATAGCGGCCATAATCCATGATTTTACATACGGGAGGATCGGAGTTCGGAGCGACTTCGACAAGGTCGAGATCGCGGTCCTCGGCTGCCTGAACGGCATCGTCAATCGAGAGGATTCCCATTTGCTCACCTTCCTCGTCGATCACTCTCACCTGAGGAACGCGAATGTCATGGTTGATACGCGGCCCTGTGACCGTCGGGCGAATATCCCTTCCTCGCGAGCGAAGCACCATATTAATTTTCTCCAGGAGAGAAGGCTCGGGATTCAACATCCGAACGAATTTGACTCATAACTTCCTCCAAGGCCAAGGCTCCAACATCTCCTTTACCGCGTACACGCAACGCAACCTGACCCGATTCCATTTCCCGGGCCCCGATGACCAGCATATAGGGAATCTTCGCCAACTGGGCTTCCCTTATTTTTTTCCCTATCTTTTCGTTGCGGAAATCCGACTCGACACGGTGACCGGCGTCTCGAAGGTTTTGCGCCACCTTTTTTCCGAACGGAATCTGATCGTCGGTAATCGTCATTACCTTGGCCTGAACGGGCGCCAGCCAGGTGGGAAACGCGCCCGCATAGTGCTCGATCAGCCCTCCGACAAAACGCTCCATCGAGCCGAGTACCGTCCGGTGAATCATCACGACCAAATGGCGATCTCCGTCCGACCCGACGTACCTGAGATTGAACCTCTTCGGAAGGTTGAAATCGAACTGAATCGTAGGGCCCTGCCATCCCCGCCCGAGGGCATCGAGCATTTTGATATCGATTTTAGGACCATAAAAGGCGGCTTCACCCTCGATGCGCTTATAGGGAATCTCCCGGGTCTCGAGCGCCCGTTTCAGGGCCTCCTCCGAGGCGGCCCAATCCTCCCGGGTACCCGCGTATTTGTCGAAATTTTCGGGATCGTGTACTGAAAGTTCGATTTCGAACTTTTCATAGCCGAAAGTCTCCAGCATGAATTGGGCCAGGTCGATGACGTCGATGACCTCGTCTTCCGCCTGCTCGGGGGTGCAGAATATGTGCGCGTCGTCTTGGGTGAAACCCCGGACCCGGAGCATCCCGTGCAACACCCCGCTTCGCTCGTAGCGGTAAACCGTCCCCATCTCCGCCAGCCGGTAAGGGAGGTCGCGGTAGCTGCGCGTTTCCTCCTGATAGATGAGGATATGGCCCGGGCAATTCATGGGCTTGAGCACGTACTCCTGCTCGTCGATGTTCAGGACATACATATTTTCCCTGTAAAAATCATAGTGCCCCGAAATCTTGAACAACTCGTCGCGGGCAATATGAGGAATGGTCACCAGCTGGTATTCGCGCTTGATGTGCTCGTCTTCCCAAAAGCGCTCGACAACCCGCCTGACGAGGTTGCCCTTGGGCTGCCAGTAGATCAGCCCCGGCCCCGCATTTTCGTCAACCAAAAAGAGCCCAAGTTGTTTTCCCAATACACGGTGGTCGCGCGCCTTCGCCTCCTCGAGCCTTTTGAGGTGTTTTTCGAGGTCTTCCCGGCCCGGGTACGAGGTCCCGTAAATACGCTGGAGCATCTTGTTTTTTTCATCGCCCCGCCAATAGGCCCCGGCGACGCTGAGCAGCTTGAAATGCTTCAACTTCGCTGTAGAGGACATATGGGGACCGCGGCACAAATCGACGAAATCCCCCTGGCGGTAGATGGAAATCGTCTCTCCGGCCGGAAGTTCGTTGATCATTTCAATTTTATAGGACTCGCCGCGCTCCTCGAACAATTTCAGGGCATCAGCGCGATCGATTTCGTCTCGCTCAATCGGAAATCCGCGTTTGGCGAGCTTCGACATGCGCTTTTCGATTTCCTTGAGGTCTTCGGGAACAAACGAGCGATCGAGATCAATGTCGTAGTAGAAACCGCTATCGATGGGAGGCCCGATGGTGAGTTGAGCACCCGGGAAAAGCTCCAGAATCGCCTGCGCCATGAGGTGGGCAGTGCTATGACGCAGAATCTCCAGCCCCTCTTGGGAATCCAGCGTCACATACTCGACCGCTGCGCCGGAAGGCGGGACGCTATCCAGATCGACTATTTTTCCGTCGATCCTGAGAGCGGCGGCATTTTTGGGCGGATTTTTCAATTCAGATCGAACGACCATATTTTAGTGGCTACGCCAAAAACTCCTCTACTTAACAAAATGAATACACAAGAAAACCTTCTCACAACCATCTTTTCAAAACAGAAGTCTTGGTAGGCGCGGGCGGTTTTGAACCGCCGACCTCTTGCGTGTCAAGCAAGCGCTCTCCCCCTGAGCTACGCGCCTGTGAACCAGTATTTACGAATCATAAAAAAGCGCCGCAATCATTGTCAATGCGTGTTTTCACTTAATCATTGAGGCGCTCCGCTTATCGACCGGGCCTTAGCCTCGGTCTTGAATCCCGACCCTCAATCCCAGCCGGATTACCCGGATCGCCGGACGATGGTACCGCCCCGCTTCTTGCCCCCGACTTGAGGCGTTTTGGGAACCGAAGCGGGCCGCCTTTTCGTATCGGCTCCGAGCGAGCGGGTCAATCCCTTCTTTTTCACCGCTGCCTTGGACGCAGAGGCGTTTTTATTCCTCGTTTTCGGAAGCAGGCAAATCTCCACCACTTCGTCAATATTTTCGACGTAATGAATTTCGAGGCCCAGCGGGGTTTCCTCCTCCAGTTCAATTACATCTTTTTCGTTTTCCCTCGGGAGGATTACCTTCGGGATTCCGCCCCGCCGCGCGGCGAGAAGTTTCTCCTTCACGCCGCCAATTGTGAGCACCCGCCCCCGAAGAGTGACCTCTCCGCTCATCGCGATATCGTGGCGGACTTTTCTGCCGCTTAACGCGCTGGCCAGGGCGACGCCCATGGTGATTCCCGCGGAAGGTCCATCCTTGGGAATCGCTCCTTCGGGAAAATGGATATGTATATCTTTCTTCTCAAAGAAATTTCCCGGAATCCCCAATTCCTTCGTCCGCGACCGAAGCCATGAAATGGCGGCCCGCGCACTCTCTTTCATCACATCACCCAACTTTCCGGTCAGGATTAGGCCGCCCTTCCCGGCAAAAACACTGACCTCCACCGGGAGAAGCACTCCTCCCATCGGCGTCCAGGCCAAGCCGGTCGCCACACCCAGGCCCGCTCTGGATTCGGGCCGGTCGAGCGTATAGCGGCGCACCCCCAGATACTTCTCAAGAGAGCCAGGCGTAACCCGGATGGATTTCCCCTGATCCGCAACGCTCGTTTTCTTCCCTTTGCGGTTGTTAGCTCTCGCGCCTTTTTCCGCGACTAATTTCCGCGCCACCTTCCTGCAAAGGCTCCCAAGCTCTCGCTCCAGATTCCGGACTCCGGATTCACGCGTATATTCGTTTATGATCCGGGGTATCGTATCATCCGGAATTTCGATGTTCCCCTCGCCGAGGCCGTGTTCCTCGCGTTGTTTTGGAACCAAGAAGCGCTTGGCGATTTCAAGTTTCTCCTCGTCCGTATATCCGGGCAGGTTTATCACCTCCATCCGGTCGAGGAGAGCGGGAAGAATGGCATCAGTCGAATTGGCCGTCGTTATGAAAAAAACCTGACTCAGATCGTAGTCCACCTCGAGATAATGATCGTTGAAATTCTTGTTCTGCTCGGGGTCGAGCGTTTCGAGCAAAGCCGACGCGGGGTCGCCCCTGAAATCGGCCCCCATTTTGTCGATTTCATCCAGCAAAAATACCGGGTTGCGCGTTCCCGCCTTTTTCATCGACTGGACTATCCTGCCCGGCAGAGCGCCTATATACGTTCTCCTGTGCCCCCTGATCTCGGCCTCGTCTCGAACGCCTCCAAGCGAAACGCGGATGAATTTCCTCCCGAGCGCCCTGGCGACGCTCCTGCCCAACGATGTTTTACCGACACCCGGAGGCCCGACAAAGCATAAAATCGGCCCACGGATTCCTTTGTTCAATATCTTGACCGCCAAATGCTCGAGAATTCTTTCCTTCACTTTCCTGAGGCCGAAGTGATCGCTCTCGAGAATTTTCCAGGCCTGCTCCAGGTCGTTCCGATCACGGGTTTTCTTTGACCAAGGGACGTCCAGCAGCCATTCCACATAGGTCCTGACCACCGATGCTTCCGGTGATAATGGCGTCATCATGTCGAGGCGGCCGATCTCCTTATCAACTTTCTCGGCGACTTCCCTGGGGAGGCGGAGTTCCTTGGCCTTTTGGCGAAGTTCCTCGCTGTCGCCCATCATGCCGTCCGACTCTCCGAGTTCTTTTTGAATCGCCTTGAGTTGCTCGGAGAGGTAAAATTCTTTTTGATTCTTGTTCATCTGCCGTCTGGCCCTGGAGCGGACCTTGCGTTCGACCTTGAGCAACTCGATCTCTCTGTCAATAAGCGACGAGAGCGCATCGATCCGCTCTTCCGGATCGATGGTTTCGAGCAACTGCTGTCTTTCCGAATGGCTTATCGGAAGGTTGGCCGAAATCGCATCGGCAATCGCCGAGGGATTTTCCAGGCTTTCAATCGCCGCATATATCTCGTGCGGAATCCGCTGGTTAACCCGAAGATAATCCTCGAAATGGGAAAGAAGACCCCGGCAGCGCGCTTCCAGGTTCAGGGAGACTTCACCGGATTCTTCGGCGGATACCACCTCGGCCCACAGCGATTCCCCCTCGATATAGAATTCCTTCACATTCGCCCGGGACAGGCCCTCGACCAACACCTTGATGGTACCGTCGCTGAGGCGCAGTACCTGGAGAATTTCAGCCTCGGTCCCAATCTGATGAAGGCCCTCGGCCTCGGGATCCTCATCCCGCGCGTCGCGCTGCGCGACAAGAAGCAGCCGGGTCGCGGAAGGAGGAAGGGACTCCACCGTCGCCAGCGCCCGGCCTCTTGCCACGAATATGGGTGTGGTTACGTGAGGGAACAGAACCAACTCCCGCAGGGGAACGCACGGAAGGACATAGGTATCGGCAGGACTCACAAATTCCTCATTGCCAGATTATCGGCAAACCCGGGGTGGACGACAGTTGCTAGCTCGCTTTTTCGTAGACCAACAAAGGTTTTTCTTTCCGGTGCACAACGTTCTCGTCAATCACGATTTCCTTGACATCTCCCCTCGAAGGCAGGTCGAACATCGTCTCAAGCATGATATCTTCGATAATCGAGCGAAGGCCCCGGGCGCCGGTCTTATGCTCAAGCGCTAGCCGGGCGATCTCCTCAAGAGCGGTGTCCGTAAATCGGAGAACGGCACTCTCGAATTCAACCAGTTTGCAAAATTGCTTGACCAGCGCGTTTCGGGGCTCGGTGAGAATCTTCACCAGTGCCTCTTCATCCAGTTCGTTAAGCGTCGCGAGGACGGGAAGCCGGCCGACAAATTCGGGAATCAGACCGTATTTCAACAGGTCCTCCGGCGACACATGCGAGAGCACCTCGCTCATCGTTTCGTCGTCCTGGGATTTTAATTCGGCCTCGAACCCAAGACCGCGCCGGCCGACCCGGTTCCTGACTATCGAGTCCAATCCGACGAAGGCACCGCCGCAGATGAAAAGGATATTGACCGTATCCACGCGGAGGAATTCCTGATGAGGATGTTTGCGCCCGCCCTGGGGAGGCACGTTGGCAATGGTCCCCTCGATGATTTTGAGCAACGCTTGTTGAACGCCCTCTCCCGATACATCGCGTGTAATCGACGGGTTCTCGCTCTTTCGGCTGATCTTGTCGATTTCATCGATATAAATAATTCCCCGCTCCGCCTTGGGCACATCGTAATCGGCCACCTGGAGCAATTTGAGAATGATGTTTTCGACATCCTCGCCCACGTAGCCCGCTTCGGTCAGCGTTGTCGCATCAACGATCGCGAAGGGAACGTCAAGGACTCTCGCCAGGGTCTGGGCCATGAGCGTCTTGCCCGACCCGGTTGGTCCGACCAGCAGGATATTGCTTTTTTGAAGCTCCACATCCTGGAGATCCACCTTGGCGTCGACACGCTTGTAGTGGTTGTAGACGGCGACCGAAAGAATTTTTTTCGCCCGCTCCTGGCCGATGATGTGCTCATCGAGGATGGACTTGATCTCGGCGGGCTTGAGAAGTTTTTTCGCCTCCCTTTTCCGCTCCTCATTCCACTCCTCCATCATGATTTCGTTGCACAGCTCGACACACTCGTCGCAGACGTACACCTGAGGTCCGGCGATGAGCTTCCTCACCTCCTCCTGGCTCTTACCGCAGAACGAGCACCGCAATGAATCTGTATTGTCAGAACCTCGTTTGGCCATAAATCTCTACCTCAGGTATCGAACAACCAAACCAATAACGCACAAAAAGAAAGTATACCTTCAAATAGGGCAAACATAAATCGAAAACGGCCCGACCGGGGCAATCTTTCTTACTTATCGTCCTGTTTGCCCTTTTTCTCAACATTAGAACCGTTTTTCGACACATCCACCCTAGAGACAATCACATCGTCGATCAAGCCGTACTCTTTTGCCTCATCCGCGGTCATGAAATTGTCCCGATCGGTATCATTAACAATCTGATCCAACTTCTGACCCGTGTGGGTGGCCAGGATATTATTCAACTCCTCGCGCATCCGGAGAATTTCCCGTGCGTGAATATCGATGTCCGAAGCCTGGCCCTGGACGCCGGCAAGCGGTTGATGGATGAGAATTCGCGAATTGGGAAGCGCGAACCGCTTTCCGGGCGCCCCCGCCGTCAAAAGCAAGGCGCCCATGCTGGCCGCCTGGCCGATGCATATCGTCGATACATCCGGCTTGATATACCGCATCGTGTCGTAAATGCCGAGGCCGGCGGTGACCGAGCCGCCCGGACTGTTGATGTACATCGAGATGTCCTGATCGGGCTCGTCCGCCTCCAAAAAGAGAAGCTGGGCGGTTACGACGTTGGCGATATGATCGTCTATCGCGGTGCCCAGAAATACGATTCGATCCTTCAGGAGACGGCTATATATATCGTATGCACGCTCCCCGCGACTTGTCTGCTCTACAACCATCGGGATGAGTCCCACAACCTGCCCCTTTCCTACTCTGATTTATCGGAATCCTCCGGCGCGGCCTGATCTTCCTCCGCCGCGCCGCCTTCTTCGATTTTTATATCTACCTTGGACTGATCATACAGCCAATCGACTGTTTTATTATAGTTGATATTTCTGACGAACGACTCCATGCCGCCGGTCGCCTCCATTCGCTCCCGAAGCTGGTCCGGCTCCATCTGGTAGCGGACGGCCAGACCGGCCAGATGAGCATCAACCTCCTCGGGTCCGGCGTTTAATCCCTCCGACTCCCGAATCCGTTCAATCAAAATCATCTGCCTGACCCGCTCCTCCGCCTGGGGAAGAATGCTTTCGCGCATCTGCTCCCTCTGGCCCGTGGTAATCTCCAGGTTCGGATTTTCCTGGCTCGCCTGACGCTCGTACTCGGCGATCCGGTCGTCGGCCTCGGAGTTAATCAGCGAGGCAGGCACCTCGAATGAATGCATCTCGGTGAGCTTGGTCAAAAGCAGGGAGTTGCCCTGCTGGCGAACGTTGGATTCTTCTTGCGCTTCAAGCTCTTTTTTGACCTGTTCGCGGAATTCATCGACCGTGGAAAGACCGCCGCCCAGAGAGCGGACAAAATCATCGTCCAGCGCGGGAGGATGGGCCTCTTTGATGCTCTGGACCTTGACATGAAACCGCAGGGTCTTGCCCGCCATGTTCGGCGGCCCCTCTTCGGGAATATCGATTTCGAAATCCTTCTCCTCGCCCTGTTTCATCCCGATCAGCGCCTCTTCGAGCTCTTTCTCGTTCCGCCCCCCGCCCAGCAGCAGCGCCTCGTTTTTCCGATCGGTATCGGGAACCGGGTCATCTCCTTCAAAACCCGCGATGTCGAAAGTAACGTAGTCTTCCTCCCGGGCGGCCCGCTCCACATCCTCATAGCTGGCTGCCTGCATGAGGAAGCGGTTAATTTGCTCCTCGATCATTTCCCCGGTCACGGGGCGGCTGCCGATTTCGAGCTCGATTCCCTTGTATTCACCCATTTCGAAGGGAGGAATTACCTCGACAGTCGCCTTGTAGGTAAGATCGGCCGATTCGTCGTCGTTAACGATATCGGTGACATTCGCCTCCCCGACAGGGCGCATTCCCTTCTTTTCGAGCAAGTCCCTGTACGAAGTGGAAATGACCCGGGTGACGACCTCGGCCTGGACTTCCTCTCCGTAGTATTGCTCCAGAATCCGGCGGGGCACCTTTCCTTGCCGGAAACCCTTGATTTTCACCTGACCCGCCAGGCGCGAATAGGTTCGATTCACTTCTTTGGTCACTTCGGCCCGGGGAATGGCCACCTCCAGGCGCTTGGTGCATTCGTCGATATCGGTGATAGTGGATGTCATCGTCTTCCAGAAGATCCTCATGAAGGGCGCTGTCGGCCGGCGCCCATGATTAAACCGGGCAGAGGGCTATGAGCCCTCCCGCCGGTGGTGCGAAGGGGGGGACTCGAACCCCCATGCCCTAGGGCACTGGATCCTAAATCCAGCGCGTCTACCAGTTCCGCCACCCTCGCTTAAAACCCCTTGCGGCGAAGCTCGATGCCCGGCCACCAAGCGAGTGTACTTTATTTACTCTATGAATGGGGGTCAAATGCAGACCTAAAGCGCATATTAGACGTTAACAATCAATAAGATGAAACGTCATCCTCCGAAAGCCGCCCGGTCTGGCGGCGGACGAAAACCCACGGCGAAACCAGGCTCTCGAACCTTAAAAAAACGCTATTCGCGGGCACCCTCGATGAATGCATAAGCGTTGTGGGAGTGAATCGATTCGAAGTTCTCGACGCTCACCTGAAACCAATTGACACGCTCGTCCTTGCGAAACCTGAGAGCCACCTCTCGCACAATGTCTTCGACGAATCGGGGATTATCAAACGCCTTTTCGGTCACAAACTTCTCGTCCTCACGCTTGAGCACAGGGTAGAGATCGCAACTCGCCGATTCCTCGACCATCTCAACCAGCTCTTCGATCCACAGCTCTCCCTTGAAGCGCACCTTCACATCCACATTCCCGCGCTGGTTGTGCGCCCCACGATCCGATATTTCCTTGGAGCAGGGACAAAGCGTCGCGATAGGCACGCTGACGCTGAGCACAAAATCGTCCACCTTGCCGGAGGAGGCCTCGAATCCGCACTCGTATGCCATCATCCCCGGCGCACCGGTGATAGGCGCCTTTTTTTCCATGAAATAGGAAAACGTCACGGCGAAATGCGCGGTCTCCGCCTCGAGCCGATCGCGCATCCGGCGCAGAATCTCGGGAACTCTCTCCACGCTGATTCGCCCGGTGTGCTCGTTGAGCACCTCGAGGAACCGGCTCATGTGGGTGCCCTTGAAATGGTGGGGCAGATCCACATACATGTTCACCGTGCCTATCGTCTGCTGCGCCTCGTTCGAGCGATCCTTCACCGTGATCGGGTAGCGGATGTCTTTCACCCCCACCTTATCGATCCGGATTTTGCGCTCATCCGAGCCCGCCTGAACGTCGGCCAGATCTTCTGAAATTTCGGCCATTTCGGATGGCTCTCCTTATCCTCTAAACCGCGGCGCGGTCAGCGCCCGGGGTTTTCCAAGCGGCGGCGGTCGATCTCCGCCATCTTCTCCGAGACTGCTTCGGCGAGATCAATCCCCCGTTCATTCGCATAATTGAGAACCGCGATCAAGACGTCCGCCGCCTCATCGGCGTAGTCCGCATCCCCGGAGGCGATCCCTTTCCATTCTTTTTTCTCGAGGTTGGCGAGCTCGCCCGCCTCTCCACAAAGCTCAAGCGCGAAAAAACGGGGCTCCCGGGCCGGAAAAATCGCCCGCTGGTAGGCCATAAACTCAGCCTGGAGCGCCTGAAGTCCCCCGTAGGAGCGAGGCAGGAGGGATGAGCCATCCTCGGTCACGCCAGACACTCCCTTCCTTTCAAAATACGGCCCGCCCCTCGGAGGCGGGAATCCGGCAGTTTCCCACCGCCCCCCCCTCCACGTCAATTGACGCTCCGGTGCGTGTGGGCCTAATCTGGCCACCTTCGAAAAACCACCGGTCCAGGCCCTTGTCCCGGGCATGGGCGGCCAATACATCTTTTCAAGGAGAAACGCGGTGCCGAATATCGATTTGCATCATCATATTTTCATCCCCGAAACTGAAACCATCGCCTCGAAAGAGCGCGAGCGCCGGCCCCAACACGCCGACAGCTTCGAGGGTTTCTTTCCCACGGAATCCTCCCAGCACAACCAGAAGCTTTTCAGGGCAAACTGGCGCGAGCAGCTCGCCGACGCCGACCGAAAGCGCAAGGATATGGAGGGCGACCGCCTCGACATGGCGCTCGTCTCGCCCTCGCCCCCTCATTTTTATTACTGGATTGGAGGTTCGGCGGGAAACGACATCGCACAGATGACGAACGACGGCATATCGGCCTTCTGCAAGGCCGATCCCGATCACTTCAGGGGCATCGGCAACGTACCCCTCCAGAACGGGGGAGAATCAGCGGCGGCCGAGCTCGAGCGGGCGATGGGTCTGGGCCTGCTGGGTTGCGTCGTGAGCGACCGGGTGGGGGCCCAGGCGCTCGACGAACCCCAGTTCGAGCCCTTCTGGGCGGCGGCCGAGCGGCTCGGAGCGCTCGTGATGATTCACCCGGATTTCGCGGATTTCAAACCCCTGTTCCCCTATTACATGGCAAACCATATCGGGAATCCGCTTTCTACGACGGTCGCGGCGACGCGGCTCATCCTCTCGGGCCATTTCGAGCGCTACCCGGGTCTAAGGGTCATCCTCTCCCATGCGGGCGGGAACCTGCCCTGGGCGATCGGGCGCGTTCAGCACGCCTGGAACGTGCGTCCCGAAACGAAGGTGCACACCCCGCACCCCCCGCGGCACTATTTCAAGAACCTTTACTTCGACGTAATCACGTTCAACCAATCGGCGGTCAAATGGATGGTCCAGGAAGTCGGGGCCGACCACGTCGTCTGCGGGACGGATTATCCCTACGACATGATGCAGGAGCGCGTGGTGGATTATGTCGAAGGCGCGGGGCTGACCGCCGTGGAAACGGAAAAAGTTCTGAGCGGGAATACCTCAAAGCTCATCGGGCTTTAGGCACCGAGGGGGCTCCAGGACATCGGGGAGATGCGCCTCAACCCGTTTCGGCCGGACGCTTTCCGGTCAGGAGGTCTTCGAGAAAATCCCGGGTGCGGAGCGCGATGTCCGGCCAGGAGAACACCTCCGCCAGCACCCTGGAGCCCTCGCGGAGAAGCCCCCGCCGAGCGGGGTCGTCCATGAGCGCCGCCACCTCGGCGGCGAGCGCCCCGGCATCTCCGAAGGGGACCTGAACGAAATTTTCCCCCGCCCGGAAATACCGGGTGGGGATGTTCGGGGGGGTGCTCACAACCGGGAGTCCGTGGACGACGGCGGCCAACATCGAGCTTCGCCGCGAGGAGATCCCCCCTTCAAACGGCGCGAGAAACAGGTCCGCCGCCAAAAGTATTTCCGTCACCCTCTCGGCGGAAACGTAGCCCGTCCAGATCACCTCGTCCGCCAATCCATGCGCCCGGGCCCGGTCCTGGAGTTCGGGGTAAAAACCTCCGTCATCCTCGCGCCGCCCCCCAATCATGAACAGGCGAAACGCCCGGCCCGCCTCTTTCCATTTTCCCGCAGCCTCGAGAATTTGCTCGGCTCCCTTACCGGGGTAGTAGAGCCCGAAATGTGCGAGGATCATTCCTTCCCCGGGCAAATCCTCCTCGTCCTGCACCTTGCGGCGGGCCGCCAACCGCGTAGCCGCCTGGCCCCCGGCCGCCGTACGGTCCCCGGCCGGTTCAATGTTGGCGCCGATTGGGACCTCCCAAAGCTTTCGCAGCGCCCAGCGCATGTACTTTCCTATCAGGTAGGTTACCTCTTCGTTCGTGCTGAGGATGGCCGAGGCGGTAGCGAGCATGAGGCCGGCCCCCGCTTTCGAGGAAAAGGTCGGCCCGCCCGCGGTATGCATCGAGAGCGCGGCGGGAACGCCCGGCGCAAGCAGCTTCATCGCCACCGGCAAGAGATGGATCCATATCGGCGAGGGCGAGTAAAGATCGGGGGCATACTGTACGAGAAGGGCATCGATCTTTTCATCGCGCGCCGCCCGGGCGATTTTTGCGAGAGACCCCGGCCCCCACTCACGAACCAGGGGGATCACCCTCGCGCCGCCTGATTCCGATGCTCCGCTGTAGTCGAGACTCGTGAATATCCGCACCTCGACCCCGCACCGCACCAGATCGGGAACGAGTTTCTTGGTGAAATCGCCTATGCCGCAGGGCTCCCGGTTGGGGGGATAGCTGGGGCTGAGGATTCCAATCCGCAAAGTGGATATTCCTGGCGGGCGGTGGGTCCGGAGGGGTCAGATTTTCTGCGAGTAGTTGGCCGCGGCGCGTGAGTCTCCCAGATCGGTGCCGAGCGCCGACCGCAGATCGTCGCCGCTTATCGTCTCTTTCTCCAACAGTTCGTCGGCCAGTGAATCCAGATCGTTACGGCGCCGGGCGAGCAAATCCCTCACTCGACCAGCCTCGGCCTCGAGGATTTTGCCCACCTCCTCGTCCACCTCGCGCTGTGTGGCCTCACTGATGGGTTCCATGCCCGCCGCCGGGCCCTGGAATCCGCCCCCCAGGAAAAGCGATTTCGGCTCGGAGCGCAACGAACGGGGCCCGAATCGATCCGTCATTCCGTATTCGGTCACCATCGACCGAGCCATGTCCGTCGCCCGCTGAAGGTCGTTTTGCGCTCCCGTGGAAACCTCGCCGAACACCAGCGCCTCCGCCGCCCGGCCACCGAGAAGAACGGCGATGCGATCCTCCAACTCGCTCTTTGAGAGAAGGAAACGGTCCTCGGTGGGCCTCTGAAGGGTATAACCCAGCGCGCCAATCCCCCGGGGGATGATCGAGACCTTTTGAACCGGGTCGGCCCCTTCGACAAGCTCGGCCGCTATGGCGTGGCCCAGCTCGTGGAAAGCCACTCGGCGGCGCTCCTCCACCGTCATCACGCGGGATTTTTTCTCGAGCCCAGCGGCCACGCGCTCGAACGACTCCTCGAAGTCCGCCATCATCACCGCCTCGCGCTCGTGCCGGGCCGCGAGCAAAGCGGCCTCGTTCGCCAGATTCGCCAGGTCCGCTCCCGTGAGGCCGGGCGTCATTTCGCCGATGCGGTCGATGTTCACGTCGGGCGAAAGGATGAGGTCTTTCGTGTGCACCTTGAGGATGTGCTTGCGCCCGCTCAGATCCGGGCGATCGACGAGAACCTGCCTGTCGAAGCGGCCGGGCCGGAGAAGCGCGGCGTCGAGAATCTCGGGCCGGTTGGTTGCAGCCATGATGATAACACCTTTCTTGGTGTCGAAACCGTCCATCTCGACCAAGAGCTGGTTGAGCGTCTGCTCGCGCTCGTCGTGTCCCCCGGCCATCGGACCCGCACTCCGGGTTTTGCCCAGCGCATCGAGCTCGTCGATAAATATGATGCAGGGAGCCTTCTCCACCGCCTGCTCGAACAGATCGCGCACCCTTGCCGCGCCGAGACCCACAAACATCTCGACGAACTCGGAACCCGAGATGGAAAAGAAGTTGACCTCGGCCTCGCCCGCCACCGCCTTGGCCATGAGGGTTTTTCCGCAACCGGGAGGACCGACGAGCAAAACCCCTCTCGGGATTTTTCCTCCCAGACGTTGATAACGCTCGGGGCGCCGCAGGTAATCCACCACCTCGGCGAGCTCTTCTTTCGCCTCGTCCACGCCGGCCACATCCTCGAAGCGAACATCCACCTCTTGTTCGGCATAGATTTTCGCCTTGCTTTTTGTGAAGGCCATTACGCCTTGACCGGGCCCCATCCGCTTTAAAACGACGGCATAGATGGCGAAGAGGATGCCAAGCGGAAGGAGCCAGGAAGTGATGAATTGCACGATCCACGGAGGGGCGAAAACGCCCTGGTAGCGCACTTGCGCCTTCTCCATCATGGGGATGAGATCGGTGTCTTCGACCTTGGCCGTTTCGAAGAATTTCTTGCGGCCGTCACGCAGGTCCTTATCCTTCAGTGTCCCCCGAAGGCGGTCGTTCAGGATGTCCACGCGCTCGACCCGGCCCTGATTCACCAGTTGGCGAAACTCATTATAGGGGATTCGTTTGAACTGGGCGCCCTGAAAAAAGATCGAATGGATCGCCGACATGAAAAGAAGGATGAACAGGAAATACCCAATCGAAAAACGGGTTTTTTGATCCATGTTCTTTCCTCTACGGCCCACTCAGGAACTCGGCGGCAATATTTCCCTTATTATAAACATAGAACCCGAATGGGAACAGGGCACGCAAAAACCGATTCCAAGGGGCTGGATGCGGCGAAATGGGTTCAAGAGGGTTTTTCGATATCTTGTCGGCGCTGGGTTTCATGCGGAAAATTCAGTAATTTCACACGAATACAATGTTTTCCGCAGAAACTCCCGCCGAGGTGCGAAAAACAGGACCTTCTTTTCGCACGGGAGTATGGACAAAATGGGTTTGATTGTCATGGTTTGCAGCGAGGCACCGGTCCGCGATAATGACCCTTGGACCCGGTTGGGTCTGGTGTGAAAAACCATGGCCTCATTGCGAATCGATGTATAGAGCGCCTCTTTCATATGTGATTTAGTCCAACTCTTCATCAGGTTTTGTCGCGGACAGGAGAAAAAATATGCGGTGGGCAAGGATCGAAGTTGGCGATAAGGTTTCTTTCGGAATCGTCGAAGGGGATTCGGTAAAAGTTGTCGATGGCGACCCCTTTGAGGGCTACCGGGAAACCGACGGGAGACACGCTTTAGCGGATGTCAAGCTGCTGATCCCGGTCGTCCCGAAGACATTCTACGCGGCGGGCCTGAACTATGTAGCGCATGTCGAGGAGCAAGCGCGCCTCCACGGCAGGGAAATCAATCTGCCGAAAAAAGCAGACGTCGGATACCGGGCCAACAATGCTTTGATCGCCCACGGCGAGACCATTGTCCTTCCGAAGAATGTTACGGAAAAGGTCGAGTACGAGGGCGAGTTGGTCGCGATCATCGGTAAGAAGGCGAAAAATATCGCGGAGGCCGAAGCGCTCGACTGCCTTCTCGGCTTTACGATCGGAAACGACCTCAGCGAGCGTAGCTGGCAAAAAGAAGACCGCACCCTTTGGCGGGCTAAAAACACGGACACCTTTTCGCCGATGGGGCCCTGGATCGACACCGATGCGAAGCTTGAGGAAATGGAAACCATCGTCAGGGTCAACGGCGAGGAAAAAATCCGTTTCGCGACCAACAATATGTTGTTCAGCGTTCAGCATTACCTGAGCACCATCTCCAAATATATCGAGCTTCAGCCGGGCGACGTGTTGTGGATGGGCACCGAGGGCGACTCGCCGAATTTAATACACGGCGATGTCGTTGATATCGAGATCACCGGGATAGGCACTCTGAGCAATCCCATCGCGAAGGAAAGCTAAAAACGGGAGCAACATCGTTTCAGACATTCGCCTTGACTTATTCACGATGAATTAGCGGGGTCTTTTATGTATATCATCGATTCACAAGTCCATATCTGGGGCACGGATACGCCCGAACGGCCCTGGCCGCCGCTGGGGCTCAAGCCGCACCGTCCGGAGCCGTTTTCGGGGGAGGACCTCCTCTGCGAAGTGGATGAGGCCGGTGTCCACCGCGCGGTGATCGTCCCCCCGACCTGGGAGGGAGATCGCAACGATCTGGCGCTCGAGGCGGCGCGGCTGCACCCGGATCGGTTCGCCATCATGGGACGCATCGATCTGGAATCGCCCGAATCGCGCGGGCTGATGGCCTCCTGGCGGCGGCAACCCGGAATGCTGGGTCTGCGGTTGACGTTTAAACATTCGCACCTCCGGGAGACGCTTTCCGAAGGACGTGCCGACTGGCTTTGGGCCGAGGCGGAGCAGGCCGGCGTGCCGATTATGGTATTAGTCGATTGGGAACAAATCCGCCTCATCGATCGGACCGCCGAACGTCACCCGGGGCTGAAACTCGTCCTTGACCACCTGTGCATTCCCAGCGGGACGAAAGACGAGGAAGCATTCGAGGGCCTGGATAAAGTGCTGGCGATGGCCAAGCGGCCCAACGTCGCGGTCAAGGCGACCGCCTTTCCAAGATACAGCACCGAGGACTATCCCTACAAAAATCTTCACCCCTACCTCCGCCGCGTCCATGACGCATACGGCCCGAGACGGGTGTTCTGGGGATCGGATCTGACCGGCCTGCCGTGTTCCTACCGCCAGGCGGTCGCGATGTTCACGGAAAATATCCCGTGGCTATCGTCCGAGGACAAGGAGTGGATAATGGGCCGCGCATTATGCGAATGGTTGGATTGGTCAATTGAATAAAAGACAAGGCTAACGTTTCACAAAATAGAGTTCGGATGAATTTTTAGACAGAACGGGAATTTTTTTATTCCGGCCGGGAAGCGTCGGGAAGAAGGCCGTTGAGCATTTCCACCACGTGACCCACGAAATCGTCCTGTGAGGTTTTCAGCTTGGTCAGGAACATCGTCGTTTCGGTGGCGAGCCGCTTTCTATCCGCGGCGGTCGGCTCCGAGGCCGAGTAAACGATAATCGGGATTTTCCTGAGTTCCAGTTCATCGCGGAGGATATCCATCACATAGAATCCATCTCCGCCGGGCATTACGATATCCAGAATGAGGAGATCGGTCGCCATCTCCCGGAATTTATCCACAGCTTCGAAACCGTTTGCCGCGGTTTCCACCCGGATATTTCTATTCTCGAGTAGGCGGGTGACGACGGAGCAGAGGTCGGGATCATCGTCCACGACGAGAGCGGTCGCTGGCTTTCCCAGCTTGATTGCGGCCTTGAGCCTAGAGAGCAAGCGGGTCTCATCAAGCGGTTTGGTGATCCAATCAAGGAGGAAGGGAGCCGGAAGGTCGGGAATTTCGACGCGCTCCTCAACGCTCAAGACAATAGCCGGGGGGCGGCGGCCTTCCGGATATCCCTTGATTTCGTTTAACAGGTCAATTCCACTCATGCCGGGAAGATTGATGTCCAGCACCACGGCGGCCACTTCGTTTTCCTCCAAATAGGCCAAGGCCTCCTCCGCCGAAAAAGTGGGGATGACGAAATATCCCTCGTTTTCCAGAATAACCTTCATCAGGCAGACAAAATCGATATCGTCTTCGCAAACAAGTACGGAAGGTTTGATCAATTCCCTGGGAGCGGAAACCCGGACCGGGGCCAGCTCCGTCCGGGGGAGAGTAAAGAAGAAGATGCTGCCCTCGCCCGGCTCGCTTTCCACCCAGATTCGGCCCCCGTGCTGGGTGACGATGGCGCTGCATATGGCGAGGCCGAGGCCCGTTCCCCCCTTTTCCCGCTGGTCGGAAGAGTCCACCTGCCTGAACCTGTCAAATATGCCATCGAGCGCCCCGGGGGGGATGCCGCGCCCGTTGTCCTCCACCCGAATCTCGGCTTCGGCCTCCAGACATCTGGTGGCGAGGGAGATTCGGCTCCCGGGCTCTGAAAATTTGAGGGCGTTGGAGATAAGATTCGCTAGAATCTGGATAACCGCGTCGCTGTCTACGTCCACCAAACAAGCCTCGACTTTTTTTTCAATCTCGATCCCGCTTTCCTCCGCAAGCCCCCGCATCTCCTCCATCGCCCGGTCTATGAGCTCCTCCACATGAATGGAGGATATCTGAAGCTCCATTTTTCCGGATTCGATTTTCTCCAGATCGAGGATGTCGCTGATCAGCCGAATGAGGCGATCAGTGTTGTTGACCGCGATTGCAAGGAGTTCCTCGCCTTGGCCGGTCAATTCGCCTACGACACCTCCGGCCATCAGGCCCAAGGAACCCCTAAGGGAGGTCAGAGGAGTGCGAATTTCGTGGGAAACCACCGAGATAAATTCGTTTTTCATCCGGTCTATCTCGTGGCGCTCGGTAATGTCCCGAAGAATTCCGGTAAATAATTGTTTGTCACCGACCACGACTTCGCCGACTGATAGTTCAATGGGGAAGATTTTTCCGCTTTTGCTCCGTCCCTCAAGCGTTCGGACGAAACCAATGGCCTTGCGCACTCCGGTAAGGCGGTAGGCATTAAGGTGGGCGTCATGTTCCTCGCTGTATGGAGAGGGCATAAGAAGATTAATCTTTCGTCCGACAATATCGTCGGAGGTATATTCAAACATCTTTTCGGCGGCTTGGTTGAACAGGGTGACAAATCCCTCTTCGTCGATGGCGATTACAGCATCCTGGGAGGAATTGAATAGCGCCCGGAACTGGGCCTCGGAAAGCTCTAGCCGTTGGGCGTGGGAATTCACCTCCTCGACGTGCTTTTCCAAATTGGCGTTCAGAGACCTGATTTCTTCTTCAGCCGCGACCTGCATGGTAAGGTCTTTGTGGACCGCGGAAAGTGCAATAATGTTTCCTTCTTTATTCCTTACCGGTGAAATTGTAATGCTTACGGGGACAAGAGATCCGTCTTTTTTAAGACGGTTCGCCTCAAATATAACAGGCGCATCGGTTTGCAAAACCCTTTCGCTCTGAGAAGGATCGGTTCCATCTTCAGGGAGAAGAATCCCTACGCTTTTGCCGAGCATTTCATCTTTTCGGTATCCGTATAAATTCTCAGCGCCTAGATTCCAATCAATAATTTCCCTGTCCGTGTTATATATAAAAATGGCGTCGGCATTGTCGCGAATCACGCTGTCGAGAAAGTCCCGGCTGCGCTCCGCTTCTTGAAAAAGAGTAGCATTCCGAATCGCCCCCCCCAGTTGAGAGGCGATGGAGGTCAGAAGCGATTCTTGCGCTTTGGAAAACGCGCCGGTTTCCCGGCTGGAAAGCTGTAGATGTGCGACGCACCGATTTTCCTGCAAAATGGGAATGACAATCGTGCTGCGGTATCCTCTTTTAAAATGCAGACTATCCCGCCACGGCTTCTCTGCCAGATCCGGAATGATGTAGGGCTGCTTTTCGAAATAAGCCTTTCGGGGAATGAGCCCTCTGCCCATTTGCTCATATGTGTCCGAGTTTTTTTGGACATCTTCATGCTCAAAGTAGTGGTACCAGTCATAAGACTCTTTCTCGGGATCAAGGCAGGCGATTACTATCCGATCGCAGGGCACCACGTTTCGAATTTCATTGATGACAGTTGTAAACACCTCACTCGGTTCGAGCTCGGACCCGACGGCCCGGGCGATTTCGCCAACTATTTCCAAGCGCTCCGCCCGTTCCTCGGCCGCCTGGAATAGCATAGAATTCTGAAGAGCCACGTTGATGTGACCGGAGAGGGATATTAACTGCTCCACCTGGTCGCTGGAAAAGGCATTAACGCGCGTGCTGGACAAGGCGAGATGGGCAACGCACTGTCCATCGCGTTCGATAGGGACGACCAATTGGCTCAGGATACCCGCGTTCGCGAAATCCTGTGCACGGCGGTAAGGAACCTTTCGGAGGTCTCCGTATATCAGCGGGAAACTTTTTTCGTATAGTTCCCTGTACCACTCCAGCCGGGAAGCATCGTCGCCATCCACCTGTGGGACTTCCACATCGGACTCGATATGCCAGTAATAAACTTCTTCGGTCTCAAAATTCACGGACCCGATAAACAACCGCTCGCAGGGGATAATTCGGCGAATCTCGCGCGCAATCGTAGGAAAAAGATCTTTCTCATGGAGAGATGAACCCACGTCCCTGGCGATTCGGCCGGCGATCTCCAGGCGCTCGTTGGCTTCGCGCAGTTCATCGGCCGAAACCTCAAGCTCACGAGCGTTTTTCTCCGCCTGCCGGAAAAGATGAAATATGCTGATGAGCAGTCCCGTAAGAACGAGAACATAGCTAACCTTCTTTAAAAGATGAGCTGCGTCGAACATGAAATCGAACAGATGTCCGGAGAAAGACATAAACATCACCTGACCCATGAAACCGACGATGATCGACATCACGAGCCAGTGTTCGAAATGATCGTGCCGCCATTCGCCTTTCTTTAAGTAGCAGATAAGGGCCAGGAGGAAGAAAATCGCAGGGAAAAACTCCTCGGGCCGGTGAAATACGAACTCGGGATAGTAGGCGCGTGGAAGCGGCGTAAAGGCAAAGAAGATGAAACTCACCACGGTCAAGACTGCGGCCAACTGATAAACCGCGACCTCTTTGAACCGGCCCGCCTCTCCGAGAGACTGCTCTCTCCTCCAGGCCAGATAGCTCAAATATAAAAAGACTGCGAGAAACAGTCGGGAGGCGATCCAACTCCACGGAATGAGCGAAGGAGGGGGCGAAGGGAAATAGATGTCAAAAAATGAGGAGGTGACGATAGCGTGATAGCCGTCCAGAAAAGCCGTGCCTAAAAAGGCCGTCCCGATGAATAGGATCGTGTTGTTTTTTCTGGAATAAAAACGAATCAGCGCCAGAACACCCACCGCCGAGGCCAAAAGCGTGGCGATAATCTCCATGATGGTGTGAAGTTGTTTCGTGCCCTGCCACGACGAATCGCGCAAAAGAGTGTAGCCGACAAGGAGAAGGACGGACACCGATAGGTAGGCGGCAACCCTTCCGCGGGGGTCTGTATTTAGACTCATCTTTTGGCTCTGGGCTTTCTTGAACCGATTGGTTTCAGGATGCGAACGGCATGGCCCGCCGATACGCTTCGCGACATGACCCGCCGATACACTTCACGGCAAGGCCCGCCACGAGCCATTTTACCACTTATCGAATTCGTTCATAAACAAAGGATTCAGGAGATTTCCGGCTCTTTTAATAGAGGTTTTCGTCGAGATCGAAATTTTCGCCCTACCCGAAATATTCGCCCGCTACACCTCAGGAAAAGGAATGGCCTGCACAAATGCGTCCTGGAATTCCGGGCGTCCGGCCAACTCCACATTCCGCGTCATCGCCTTGAGTTCGGCGGCCTGTGCGAGCTTCTCCCGGGACAGTAGCGCCAAGCGCCCTCCGCTTCCGGCCGCGTTGTGGACGATGCGGACCCTATCCCCGGGCAAAGGAGGAATCAGGCCGATACGGGCGGCGCGGCCGGACCGAAGGTGGGCGCCGAACGCCCCTGCGAGGAAAACGGTTTCGAGTTCTCCCCATTCGATGCCCGCCTCGCGCAGCAAAAGATTCGCTCCCGCCATGACAGCCGCCTTGGCGCTTTGAAGCTTCCGCACATCCCACTGGTCGAGGAAGATGGGAGACCCCGAAGCGGATCGCCCCGCCTCCTCCAGTATAAAACGGCGGACACCGTCTTTTTCGACAATTCGGCGGCGGACGCTCTCCGGAACACCCTCGGGGGATTCCTCCGCCGGCAGGATTCGGCCGGAATGGTCGATGACACCCAAATCCAGAAGACACGCCACCACCTCGATAAGGCCGGTTCCACAAATTCCCGCCGGGGGGGAGCTCTCAATCGTACGAAATTCTAGATGCCCCTCGTTTACGTCGATCTCCGAGATTGCACCCGGCACCGAGGACATGCCGCAACGAATCTCCCCTCCCTCGAAGGCGGGGCCGGCCGGCGTCGATGCGCACCAGAGAATTCCATCCGGGCAGGCCAGCAGGAGCTCAACATTGGTTCCCAGATCCAGGGCCAGAAGAGGCTTTTTCATCTCCTCGCGGCCCAGGTCAAGCGCAAGAGCCACTCCCAGAGCGTCGGCCCCGACGAATCCGGCGATCAGAGGGAGAAAGTGCGCCCGCGCGGAAGGAGGAAGACGCATCCCCAGATCGGCGGGAGAGAACCCCATCCCTTCTTCTTTCAGGGGAACGTAGGGCGCCACCCCGAAAGACTCTACTGGCAGTCCTAAGAAAAAATGGTGCATGACGCTGTTGCCGACGAAAATGAGGCTGATCATATCCCGTCTCCGCACCCGGGCCTGCCGCAACAGATCGCCCAGGATTCGGTCTACATCCTCCCGGAGGGCGGAGGTCAGCTCATTCAACGCCTCCTTTCCGCCGTGTTCGCGCTGGGAGGCGGCATGAACCCGCGCCATCAAGTCCCACCCCCAGGCCCGCTGGCTGTTGGGGCGAACGGCTTCGGCAAGAAGAGAGCCGTTAATGAGGTGAACGAGATAGCCGCAGATGTTGGTCGTCCCGATGTCGATCACCGCTCCATAGACCCGTTTTGAGGTGTCGCCAGATTCGACATCCACGACCTCCCCTTCGGTGATCGTGAGTGAAACCACCGAAGCCTCCCGATTCCAGCGGACCGCCTCGTTGAGCCTAGAGATGATTTCCCCCTCGAGACGCGGAAGCTCCTTCAGGCGGCCGCTTAGGCTCATCTCCTTTAAACCGCGCCGGACGGCCGCTGCGGCGTCCTCTTCTCCTGCAAGATTTGGGCTAAAAGCGACTCTCTCCGCCCAGGGCTCCAGAAGGAACGGGATGGATGTGTCAATGGATTTTCTGCCCACCTTGTCGGAAGGATGGGGGGCCAGGGCCGCGAGATCGCCTTCCACCTTCAGCTGACAGGCAAGACGCCATCCAGCTTCAAGCTCTTCGGGACTCAATTGGTTTCGCTCTGCGGCGTTGGGGGGCGTCAGCCAGGAGGGGGGGTGAGGTCCGGGCCGATCCTTATCTCCAAGGGCAAGGGGAATGGCGCGGCATCGCGTGCATTTTCCGAACCCCCCGCATTCGGTGCCGATGGGAAATCCCGCGATACGCGCGGCTTCAAGGAGAGTTAGCCCTCCC
>JAVEPB010000236.1 GCA_030922375.1 bacterium
CGCGCTCTGGCCACCGCGCGCCTTCGCCGTTATCTGGGGCTTGGTGCGACGGTGAGCGAAAACGAAATCCGGTCCGCCTTTCGATGGGCAAGCGAGCGGATTCAAGTTGAAATGCTCCAGATTGATCCTGGGGAATTTGCCGATGAGGTTTCCGTCAAGGACGATGATCTCAGTGCCTATTTCGATAAAAACAAGGAAGCCTTCCGGGCCGGCGAAAAGCGTAGGAGCCGGTGGTGGTATCTTCCCTTTGAAGCCGTCTCGGGGGAGGTCACGCTGACCGAGGGGGAGTTGAAGACCCACTACGAGAAAACTCGCTCACGCTACAAGGAAAATGAAACGGTGGCGGTTCGCCAAATTCTCAAAAAAGTATCCCCCGATGCCGGCAAAGAAGCGTTGGATAAAGCAAAGAGCGAGATCTCCGGCATCCGGAAGGAGATTTTGAAGGGCAAGGACTTCGGCGAGATGGCGAAAGCCAATTCCGAGGGCCCGAACGCCTCGAAGGGCGGGGAGTTGGGGACTTTCGAGCGGGGCCAGCTTCTCCCTGAGCTTGATAAGGTCGTGTTTTCCTTGGAAGAGGGAAAAATCAGCGAACCCGTCCAGACCTCCTTTGGGGTCCACTTGTTGAAGGTCTCCCGGCGCAAGGCCGCCCGCGTGGTTCCTTTCGAGGAAGCGCGAAAAAAGGTGGAATCATCCTTGAGAGCCGAAAAAGCCCGTGTGCTGGCCAAGAAGAAAATGCGTCTTCTTCGCTACGATGTGGAGGACAAGAAACCGGAGACCGAAATCCCCGGTCTTCAAAAAGGAGAAACCTCCTATTCTGAAATTAAGACCCGTCCCGTTTCCTTCCCCGATGAAAGAGACCTTTGGCCCGCCGTTTTCGATTTGAAGAAGAAAGGTGATATGTCCGGCGAAAAAAATGGCGACAAGGGCGTCATGTTTTTCCAATTGTTGGATATTAAGGCCTCCGCCGTGCCTGATTTAAAGGAAGTGAAGAAGGCGGTGCGCAAGAGATATGTTTTCGAAAAATCCGGGGAGATTGCCGATCAGAAGTCAAAGGTTTGGCTCTCCGAACTACAGAAAAAAGAAAGGGCGTTCGAGGATTTGGCGATTCGGCTGAAAGTGAAGATCATGAAGCCAAAGGCATTTTCCCGGGGAGACGCTCCCGGGGAGTTCAATAAATCTTCCGGCTTTGTCGATGGATTGTTTCGCCTCAAAAAAGGCGGGTTCAACCGTTCCCGCTCTCAGGGGAAGGTGTATATCATCCGAATCGCCAAAGAACCTGCCGCCGATATGTCGAAGTACAAGAAAGAAAAAAAGGAGCTTCGCAAAAACCTTCTTGAGGAAAAAAGAAGATTAATCTTCCTGCAGCGAATGGATGATCTGAGAAAAGGGGCAAAAATTCGGATCGAGGGGGGGTTCTCTCTCTAACGTAGTTGACTTCGCCGGGCTTGCGGCTACCCGCAGGGTTTACCGCCAAAAATCCTCCCGGTCCTCGGGCCGCACTTCATGTTTTTCCTGGATTCGTTTTTCGAATTCGGCCGCCACTTCCTCCTTCCGCGACTTTTGCTGAGCCATCAACTCGTTGAACCCGGGGGTCTTCTTTTTGGCGGCTTCGGCGAACGGGTCCTTCACATGATGCCGCGCGATGGAAATGAGATCTCCCCTGATTTCGATTTTGAGTTGATTTCCCGGAACCACACCGAGTGCTTTCATCACTTCCTTCGGCAAGCGTATCCGTCCTCCGTCTCCGATCTCTTGAATGTAAATATTTTTGTCTTCCATGTCGGCATTCTCCCGTGCTTTGTTATTCTCCGGCCAGGCCGTAAGCCCCTTTTTCGCGTAGCGTTACGTTGGGGCCGGGCGGGGAGTAGATGACAACGTACTTTAACGGTTTGTCGCCCGTGCTGCTTACTTCGTGCATCATTCCCGGCGGAACGAACACGGCGTCTCCCTCGCTGACCTCGAGACGCTCATCTTCGATTCGAATGATGCCTGTTCCGCCAAGGATGTAGAATCCGTGTTCCTCGTTGTCATGCTTGTGGGCCTTGGAGGTCAATCCCGGATCGAATTCGTTGACGAGCAGCGCGAATTTCTTGGCGCCAACGCTCTCTTCGTCGAGAAGAATGCGAAAAACACTTCTGCCGCCGGGGACAGGCAAATCACCGGTGGCGGCATCCTCACGGCGGATTCTGTAGGTTTTTTGGGTCATGCGCGTTTCTCCGAAAGATGGCGGTACATATGGTTGAGGGAGCCGTGTCCACTTCCCAACTCAAGGGCGTGTTCGATGGCTCCCTGAATGTATTCCTTCGCGGCAGTCAGTGCGTCCCGGACCGGCTCTCCTTTTGCGAGTCCGGCGGCAATGGCGGACGAAAGTGTGCAACCCGTCCCGTGCGTGTGGGGCGTATCCACGAAACGGCCTTCAAGAATGAATATGTCATTCCCATCGTAGAATACATCGGTCGCGCCCCTGGTGATATGGCCCCCTTTCAGGAGAACGGATCTGGCGCCGAGGCTGTGAAGCCGTTTGGCGGCATCTTTCATTTCGTCTAGATTTTCGATTCGTTCGATGCCGAGGAGGTCCTTTGCCTCCTCGGTGTTGGGCGTAATGATTTCCGAGAGGGGGAAAAGGCGATTAACGAGGGTTTCAACCGCATTTTCGGCCAGCAGGCGGTCCCCGCTTTTCGCCACCATGACGGGGTCGAGGACAAGCCGGTTGATGCCATGTTCGGCAACTTTTTTTGAAACGACTTCGATTACCTTGGAGTCAGCCACCATCCCCACCTTGGCCGCCGCGACCGGGAGATCGGAGCAAACCGAATCAAATTGCCGGGCGATGAAGTCGGCCGGTACAGGGTGTACCCCCTGAACGCCAGTTGTATTTTGAGAGGTGAGGGCGGTGATGACGGTGGTCCCGAATACACCGAATGCGGCGAAAGTCTTGAGGTCGGCCTGAATGCCTGCCCCGCCACCGGAGTCCGATCCGGCGATGGTGAGTGCGATCGGAAGCTCTTTCGAATTGTGTATCGGGGCCATTGGACATCCCCTTCGAAGCAAATATCGGATTTGAAATCAAATGTTTAAAGAAGTTCTACCTGGCGTTTGCAAGGTGCTCAAAAGCCTCAAGTGGGTTTCGAATCTAGCACCTTTGATGGGGAGAAACTATCCATAGGCAAAAATTTCAATCTCATATATAGAAGAAGAATACCGTACATTTGGAATTAATCTTGACAAAATAAATCGGGAATTATAGGGTCACACCCTGAAGTTGTGGGTTCGCCTTCATATGTGAGGAATTGATGGCTCTGGGGACGCGAGGAAGACCATCTCAGGTGCTGCGAGCGCTTCCGAATGTGCTCGAAAATATCGGAGGCACTCCTCTGGTCCGCCTGTGTAATCTGCCGGACTCTTATGGGGCCCGGATTTATGCCAAAATCGAGGCGATGAACCCCGGCGGGAGCGTGAAGGATCGCATCGCCCTCAGCATGGTTCTCGACGCCGAGCATCGCGGCCTCCTCAAGCCGGGCTGCACCATTGTCGAGCCCACCAGCGGAAATACCGGCATCGGCCTCGCCATGGTGGGCGCGGTTCGCGGCTACAAGGTGAAAATTGTCCTATGCGAGAGCATGAGCCATGAGCGTCATGCCCTGCTCACCTCCTACGGCGCCGAGGTTGAATTGACCGACTGCGATCAGGGGATGTACGGGTCGGTCCTCAAGGCCGAGGAAATAGTGGCCGAAAACATGGATTTTTATATGCCCCAGCAGTTCAAGAACCCCGCCAATCCGGAGATTCACCGCCGGACGACGGCGCGGGAGATTGTCCGCGACATGGGCGCTCATGCGGTGGACGCTTTTGTCGCCGGGGTGGGCACGGGTGGGACCATCACCGGGGCGGGCGAGGTGCTCAAGGCCAAGAGTGGTGAGACGATCGTTGTGGGCGTTGAGCCGTCCGCGTCGCCGGTCTTGACCGGCGGGAAACCGGGTCCGCACCAGATTCAGGGAATCGGAGCCGGATTTATCCCCAATGTTTTGAACCGCGAGATCATTGACCGCATCGAGAAGGTTTCCGATCAGGATGCGTACGACATGGCCAAGGCCTTGAGCCGGGAGGAGGGAATCGCCGCCGGGATATCGAGCGGCGCCTCCGTGTGCGCGGCTCTTCGGATTGCCGGAGAAATGTCCCCGGACGAAAACGTCGTTGTCGTCCTGCCGGACGGCGCGGAGAGATATTTTAGTTTGGAGCAGTATTTTCGATAAAATTCCACCAATCAGTATGGAGAGTGAGATGTCAGTGACGGTTCGAATCCCCACACCGCTTCAGGAGTTCACGCAGAACAAGGACGCGGTGGATATCGACGGAAGCACGGTCAAGGAGGTGTTGGGAAATCTTGACGCCCAGTTCGCCGGAATGCGCCAACGGCTGTACGGCGATGACGGCAAGTTGCGCCGGTTCGTTAATATTTATGTCAATCAGGAAGACATTCGCTTTCTTAAGGGAGAGGACACCGAGGTGAGCGAAGGAGATGAGCTTTCCATCGTTCCCGCGATTGCCGGAGGAAGGTAGGAAATTTTGACTCTCGCCGAAAAGCAGGTACAGCGCTACAGCCATCATATCCTACTGCGCCAGGTGGGTGGAAAGGGACAGGAGCGGTTGCTTGCCTCGGCGGTCGCTGTTGCATTCGGCCCGGGCGGCGCGGGCGCTGCATCGGTGGCGGTGACTTACTTGGCGGCGGCCGGGGTGGGACGAATCGGCTGGTTGTCACTGACGGGCCCGGAAATGGCTGAATCGGGTTCTCTCGCCGAATTGATAGCGCTATACGCTCCCGGCGGTCCGGGAGAGTCCATTTCCGCGCTGAACCCGGACGCCCGCCTCAAGGTCATCGAGGGGGGCAAAGAGGAGGTGGATGAATATGAACTCCTCGTCTTGTCGGGTGATATTCGCCCTCTGGCCGAGGTTGCGGCCCGGTTCGAGGCGGCCGGAAAACCTGTGATCAAGGGGAGCCAAAATGGGTGGACCGGCGAGGTGGCAATGGGCCGGGGTGATTTGAGTGGAGATAGGTTGAAGCCGGACGAGGACGAGGAACCGGCTCCGGCCGCTCCTACCGAGGGAGTGCTTGGCTCGATGATGGCTTTTGCGGCGCTATGCGCTCTTTTGAAAGGAAATAAACCGGTGGGGTCGACCGTGCAGGCCCGATTTGATCTGTCGCATGGCCTCTTCGAGGAGGCGGTGCGATGAAATGGGTCCTGATTACATCGGTAGGCAGGGATAAGGGAAATTGTGCATCCCACGGGACCCGGTTCAGAGGAACATGGGCTAATTATGGTGGAGATGACTGCGCACGGTATAC
The DNA here is from genome assembly GCA_030922375.1 of bacterium. Taxonomy (GTDB): domain Bacteria; phylum UBA8248; class UBA8248; order UBA8248; family UBA8248; genus UBA8248. The sequence goes on from JAVEPB010000236.1 coordinate 5,345, forward strand.
GGAAAATTGAGGAGTCGCCAATACTTCGGCAGATAGGGAATACACCGCTCCTGCCGATCAAGTTGTTTAAAAAGGATTTCCCGGAAGTCGAGGTTTACGCCAAGGCGGAGTGGTTCAATCCCGGCGGCTCCGTGAAGGATCGTCCCGCTCTCTCCATGGTGAGGGACGGGATCGAGCGCGGCCTCCTCGGGCCGGGTATCACTCTGATCGATTCCACAAGCGGAAACACCGGAATCGCATACGCCATGATCGGGGCCGCGCTAGGGATTCCGGTCAAACTGGTCTTGCCCGAAAACGCGAGCGAGGAGCGCAAGGCCACGCTCCGGGCCTACGGCACCGATATCGTTTACTCGGACGCGCTCGAGGGCTCGGACGGGGCGCAAAGGCTGGCCGCCAAAATATACGAGAAAGACCCGGAGGCGTATTTTCTGCCGTGCCAGTACGACAACCCCGCCAACCCGAGAGCGCACGAGGAGACAACGGCGCCCGAAATACTGGAGCAGACCGGTGGCCGCGTTGAGCATTTCGTCAGCTGCATGGGAACGACGGGAACGCTCGTCGGAACGGGCCGGGGCCTCAAAAAAAGAAAGTCCGGCGTGAAAGTGCATGCCGTGATGCCGTCGGATTCATTTCACGGCCTCGAGGGAATGAAACATATACCCACGTCGATCCGGCCGGGGATATATGATGAATCCGTTCACGACGAACTTATCCCCGCCTCGACCGAGGAGAGCTGGGACCTTTCCGAGCAGTTGACGCGGGAGGAGGGTGTGTTCGTGGGCCACTCGGGCGGGGCTGCTCTCGTAGGCGTGCGCGAGGTGGCCCGCAAGGTGGGCCGCGGCGTGATTGTGACGATTTTTCCGGACGGGGGCGATCGGTATCTCAGCGAAATGAGATAAGTGGGGGCGGAATTGCGGCTGACCCGGGAGCAAATCGATGTCATGAGCAGGCATGCCGAGGACGCCTATCCCGAGGAGTGCTGTGGTTTGATACTCGGCCCGCCCTCAGGTGAGGCCGCCCGAAACGGGCGGGAGGCGATGCGCCTGTTTCCGGTTCGAAATGTCCAGAACGAATATCACGAGCGTGACCCCGAGACCTATACGCGGACGGCCCGCCGCGCCTACCTGATCGATCCATTCGAGTCTGAACGCATTCTCGGGGAGGCGAAGGAGAGCGGCGAGGTGCTCCGCGGAATTTTTCACAGCCACCCGGATGAGGACGCCTATTTTTCTCAGGAGGACAAGGACGCGGCGGTGCCCTTCGGCGACATCCCCTCGTTTCCGGATGCCGAACACGTCGTCATGAGCGTGCGAGAGCGTCAGGTCAGGGATTTTAAGGTATTTCGCTGGTCTCCGGAGGATAAGGATTTCGCCGGTGGTGAACTCGCCGTGGATGGAGAGGTTCGATGAGCGCCCCAGGCCGCCTCGCCGAGGCCTCGGCGCTTGTCCTGGGGGCGGGAGGGCTTGGATCCCCGGCCGCCCTGGCGCTGGCCGCCTCCGGAGTTGGCCGGATTGGGCTCGTCGATGACGATGTGGTGGATCTTTCGAATCTTGCCCGGCAGATTCTTCACCGCTCGGAGGATGTCGGTCGCACTAAGGTGGTGTCGGGAGCGGAGCGCCTTACCCGCCTGGCCCCCGGTGTGAGGGTGGAGACTTTTCCTGTCCGCATGACCGCCGGGAACGCCGCTGAATTGTTGTCGGGTTTTAACGTCGTTGTGGATGGCAGCGACACTATTTCAGCCAAGTTGATGCTCAACGATGCCTGCGTTCAGGATGGGCGTCCCCTCGTGGCAGGCGGGATTCTTCGGTTCTTCGGTCAAATTTTGACGGTCCTACCGGGAGAGACGGCCTGCTATCGGTGTGTTTTCGGGCGCATCGCTCCGGGCGGCGAAGGTCCTTCCTGCGGGGAGGCAGGGGTGTTCGGCGCCGTCGCGGGGGTAATCGGTATGGCGCAGGCGGCGGAGGCCGTCCGCCTTCTCTTGGGGCTTC
>JAVEPB010000237.1 GCA_030922375.1 bacterium
CGAGGGTGATCTCGCCCAGCGGGCACTCCACGCGGCGCGCCGAGGCCAGGTGATCCGACAGCCGGGCCGCCGCCTCGAGCGCCCGGTCGGTCGTCTTGAGGGTGCCGCCCGACTCCTGGACGGTGACGATCTCGATCGGCATCCAGGGGGAGGCCTTGGCCGCCGTCTCGGCCATTTTCGCCGCGCTCTCGGGCTCGAGACCCACGATGAGGGCCGCGCCCACGTTGGGGTGGCCCGCCAGGTGGCCCATGACGCGAAAATGCTGCGTCTCATCATCTGCCATGAGATTGCGCCCGAAGGTGGTGTTGAGCGCCAGGACGTCCCGACGGAGCGAGCCGATGCGGCGCACGAGCGGGTTCGTGTTGTCCATGACGCTGACGGCGGCGAGGTGGTTCCGCGCGCCGGGGGGCCCCGAGGGGCGGCGGTACCCGAGGAAGGCGGCGACGCTCCGTGATTTTTTGCGCGATGTTTTTTTGATCATGAAGTCCTTCGGCTCGCCCATGAATTTTTTCGCGCACGGTAGGGCGCGGCCCGCAGGGTGCGAGGGTGGATGAATGCTTCAGGTGGCTGGTCCGAGGAGATTCTAGCGCGGCGCGAGCCTTTCCTCAAATAAGGCGTTTACTCCTCGATGCCCATGTTTTAGATCTGGAGGTTGACCTTGGCGAGTTTGTCGGCCAGCTGGCTGGCGATGAATTCGAGGACCTTGTAGCCGAGGGCCGGCATGTTATCGCTGAGAATGATCCGCTGGACGGACAAAAGGATGGTGTCGGTCTCGGCCCTCGCCGAGTCCGAGTGGGGGGCGTCTTTCAGGAGGCCGATCTCTCCGAAGCATTGCCCCTCGCCGATGTAGCCCATCGTCTTCTCCTCGCGGTGGATGACCACCCGCCCTGAGAGGACGATGAACCAGGCGGCGTCCAGCTCGCCCTCCTCGAAAATAATCTCCCCGGACTGGTAGTTCTGACTGTCGCAGGAGCGGAGAAAATCGAGCAACTCCTCTTTGCTTAGGCTGGCGAAGAACTCGTAGTGCTGCCTCAGCTTCGAGGAGAGAACGTCGAGGCCGAGGTTCCGCTTTTGGTCTTTTTCGGATAATTCGCCTTCGGGGCTCATCGGGTCCTCTCTGCTTTCCTCTTGAGGGCGCGTCGAGATTATTGGAACTTCTCCAAAGCTCGCCGCCCATTGTATTGAATATGGTCCTTACGCGCCAGATTCGCCGGGCGCCGGACGGTCACGGATTCGTTCACTCCGTTTCTCCTTAAAGCACATAAACAATTGATAACAAATTAGCTATTTGATCGGAGCGAGTTTGATCAGGGCGTCCGCCGCGAGCCAGCGCCCCCCCGAGTAGACCACCGGATTGAGGTCGATCTCGGCGATATCCCCCTCATGGGCGGCGGCGATCCGCGAAAGGCGGGCGATGAGTGCTGCGAGGGCCCCCTCGTCCGCCGGCGGCGCCCCCCGGAACCCCCGGAGGAGCCGCCCGCCGCGCAGCGAGGCGATCATCCGCGCCGCGCCGGCCTCGGTGAGCGGTGCCATGGCGAGGGCCACATCATCAAGCGCCTCGGCGAGGACGCCTCCCACCCCGGCGAGCACCATGGGGCCGAAGGTGGCGTCGCGTACACTGCCGATAATCATCTCGGTCCCCGGCGCGAACGCCTCGACCAGCGCCCCCTCGATCGAAACGCCGGGCGCGTTCGCGGCAAGGCTGCTCATCATCTCCTCCCAGGCCCGCCGAAGCTCGCCCTCGCTCCGAAGGTTCAGCCGCACCCCGCCGGCCTCGCTTTTGTGCGGGAGACCGGCCGAGATCGCCTTGAGGACGACGGGGTACCCGATTCGCCCGGCGGCGCGGGCGGCTTCATCCGGCGAGGCCGCCGTCTCGCCAGCGACGACCGGAATCCCCATCTCCCCGAGAAGCGCCTTGCTCTCGGCCTCTGAGAGGTTGAGATTTCCCTCGGCCCGCCGCTTGCGCAGCCGTTTCGTAATTCCCGCGACCGGGGCCGGAGCTTCTACGCTTGAGGCATCCGCGCTCTCGGCGCGTTTCATGACGCCCAGCCGGACGAGCCCTTTCACCGCCAGCAGTAAACTCTCGGCGTTTTCCGCGACGGGGGCGCCCACCTCGCGCAGAAGATCGAGCCCCGCCCGCCCGAGCTCCCCGGCCCGCCAGAGGTTCGGGAGTGGCTCCCTCGCCTCCCTCGATATCTGGGTCAACTCCCGCGCCCGGCCCGCCGAGTGGGCGGAGGGGTGGGGCGTCGAAACCGGGATGACGAGATCGTAGGCGGGATCCGAGAGAAAAAGTCGGATCGCCTCTCCGTAGCGCTCGGGCCTGCTGACAATTCCCCCGAGATCGACGGGGTTTCCGGCGGCGCCCATCTGGAGGAGGGGGGCGAGCCGGCTTTTCAGGTCGGGGGAGGGCTCGGGAAGCGATAGGTCCAGCTCCTCTGCCCGGTCCGCCAGCATGATCGCCGCGCCGCCCGAGTGGGTGACGATCCCCACGCCCTCTCCCACAGGAAGCGGGGCCCGCGCCATGACCTCGGCCACCTCGAGAAGTTCGGCGGGGGTCCGGACGGAGGCGATGCCCAGGGAATCGAACGCCGCTTCGTAGGTGCGCAGAGGGCCGGCGAGGGCGCCGGTGTGTGTCCGCATGATTCCCTGGCCGGCCCGTGTGCGGCCGATCTTGCAGGCGACGACGGGTTTTCCCGCCGCGCGGGCCGCCCGGGCCGCCGCGATGAATCGCGGGCCGTCCCGCACGGTTTCGAGCAAAAGGGCGATGGCCCGGACATCGGGCTGGTCCACCAGGGCGGCGAACACCTCGCCGAGTTCGATGTCGGCCTCGTTGCCGGTTGAAACGGAAATGGCGAGGCCGCCCCCCCGGTCGGCGGCGAGATTGTGGATGAAGCTGCCCGTTCCCCCGCTCTGGGTGACGAGCCCGACGGGCCCCGGGCGGATTTCCGCCATCGGCCGCTCCAGGCAGGTCAGGAAACTCAGGATGGTCCGTGCGCCGGGGTGGATGATTCCCGCCGAGTTGGGCCCGAGCAGCCGGACCCCCCCGGCGCGGGCGACATCGAGGACGCGGTTTTGAAGCGCCGTGCCCTCCGCCCCGGTCTCGGCGAACCCGCCGCTGAAAATAATGGCGCCGCCCGCCTTTATCTCTCCGGCGGCTTCAAGGACCTCGGGAATCGAGGGCGGCGGAACGGCGAGGACGATGGCGTCCGGCGAGGCGGGGACCTCCTCCAGCGAGGGAAACATTTCGACTCCCTCGACGGCGGGTGTCCGGGGGTGCAATCCCCAGATCGTGCCCTCGAATTCGGCGGCCCGGAGGAACGAGAGGACGCGACCGCCGTGTTTCGATTGATCGGCGGAGAGTCCCACGATGACAACCGAGGCGGGGCGCAAAAGGCGAAAAAGAGAGGGTGAGGGGGTCACGTGGGAGAGCGCCTTTCTTATAGGAATCGGTCCAATAGAAACCGGCTAAAAGGAATCGGCGAGCGCGAGAATCCGCTCGGCCCGCTTCAGGTTGGCGTAGTCCACCATCATGCCGCGATACTCGACGGCGGCTTTTCCTTCGGCCTCGGCCCGCCGGAAAGCCTCGATGAGCCCCCGGTTGTACTCGATTTCCTCGGTCGAGGGCGTGAAGACGGAGTGAATGGCGGCGATCTGTTTCGGATGGATGGCCATCTTGCCGGTGTACCCCATGTTCCGGGCGAGGCGGCACTCCCGGAGGAGGGCGGCCTCATCCCCCAAATTCATGAAAACCCCGTCGAGGGGAAATTCAATTCCCGCCGCCCGGGCCTCGCAGACAAGTTTGCTCCTCGGGTAGAGGAACGCCTCTCCCTCGGGCGTCCACCGGCCCCCGATGTCCACCATGAAATCCCCCTCCTCGCCGCTCGAGAAGGCCATGGCCCGAACCCTCGGGGAGGCGGTGGCGATCTCGTAAGTGAAGTGAAGGCCCCGGCAGCTCTCGAGCAGGGGAACGACTATAACTTCGCCCGGCGCGATTCCCGCGCTGGCCTCGAGGGTGGAGAGAACCGAGTCCAGCCGCTCAACGTCTCCCGCCGCCTCCACCTTGGGGAGAATCATTCCGTAGGGGCGGGCCGGAACGACAGCCTCCAGGTCCTTTTCCATCTCCCCCGTCGCGGGATGGTTCACCCGAACGAAAACCGGGGGGTTTTCCTCTCGGCCGAGCTTTTTGGTGCGGCTGATCGCCTGGGCGACGTGGCCTCTGGCCTCGGCCCGCCCACCGTGGGGGACCGAGTCCTCCAGATCGAAGATAAGGGCGTCCGCCCCCGAGCGGGGGGCTTTTTCCATCATCTCGGGGCGAATGCCGGGGCTGAACAGTAAACTGCGAAAAGGCCGCATTTTATTTCCTTTATTTGGATTTTCGTGAGCGGCGACATCCTAGCAGGGCGCCGGGCGGGGGTGAACCTCGGCGAGCTGGTTTCATTGACAACCCGGCGGCGGAGCCGTAGCCTGATTCCTCCCGAACAAAGCCCCTTCGCCGGGATTTTCTTGAAAACAGGCGCCCGAAAAAAAGCGCCTGAATATTGATAAATGAAATGAGGTAAGTGTGCAGCCGGATTTATCGACCGAGGAAGCCGAAATCGTGCAGCGGGCCCGGGAGATCGCCCGGCGCGATATCCTGCCCATCGCCGCCGAGCGAGACCGCAACTACCCCCCCGACCGGGCCTATCCCTGGGATATCACCGAGAAAATAGACGCCGCGGGGCTGAGGACGCTGACCGTTCCCGAGAAATTCGGCGGCTTCGGGGCGCGCCACCTCCTTCAGGCCATGGTGACCGAGGAGATCGCTTACGGCGATCTGGGCGTGGCCGTCTCGCTGGACCAGACCTTTAAATTCACCCGTCTCCTGACCGACGAGACCACCGAGGACCAGCGGGAGCGGTATCTGGGCGACTTCATGAGCGACCCCCGGGCGCTGCTCGCCCTGGCGACGACCGAGCCCCAGAGCGGGACCGACACCTTTCTTCTCTACGACGCCCCCCACGCCGGCCCCCGGATGACGGCCCGCCGGGAGGGGGAGAGCTACGTCTTGAACGGAACCAAGCACTACATCTCGAACGGAGGGCTCGCCAAGTATTATTTTATCTTCGCCCGGACGGCGCCCGAGCTCCCGATGAGCGAGGGGCTCACCTGCTTCCTCGTTCCCCGCGACACCGAGGGCTTCACCATCGGCGAGGCGCACAGCAAGCTCGGGCGGCGGCTGCTTCAAAACGGCGAGCTCGTTCTTCAGAATTGCCGCGTGCCCGCCGCCAACCTTTTCGGGGAGTGGAACGGCGGGCTGGCGATTCTCCGCAAGATGGTGAGCGGCGCGCTGATTCCCGTCATGGGCCCCTCGCGGCTGGCCTACGATCTCGCCCGCACGGCGGCCCACGAGACGGGGGCTTTTTCCGAGCAATGGGTTAAAATGGATTTGACGGAGATGTACATGCTTATCGAGGCGGCGCGGACGGTGCTCTACTCCGCCGCGTGGCACGGCGACCGCCCCACGGACGACTCCAAGCGGCGCCTCATGTCGAAGGTCTTCGCCTCCGAGGCCGGCATCAAGGTCTGCCGGATGGCGATGGATATCTGGGGCCGGACGGGAGCCACCTATCACGACGACCGGCCCACGCCCGAGAAATGCTGGCGCGACGTGCTCAGCTATCTTCACGGGTTCGGAACGAACGAAGCGGTGAAACTCAAGGCGGCGCCTTTCCTCGCGCCGCCCGGCGAGGATGAATGGTAAATACCCCCGAAACGAATATTTTTCGCTCATTTAAAAGGAGAACGACAATGGCTTCCTACAAAAAATCAGACGCACGGGCCTTTTGCAAAGAAAACATGAAGGGAATCTGGGCGGCGATCCCCTATCCCTTCGATGCGAGCGACAATATCGACGAGGATGCCTTCCGCGCCGACATCCGCCACTATATCGACGACCTCCACATCAAGGGCTTTTTTGTCGGCGGAATGATCGGCGAGTTCTGGTGCATGACCAAGGAAGAGCGCCTGCGCGGTCAGGAAATCGCCTGCGACGAGGCGGGCGATGTGCCCATCATCGCGCACACGGGCCACACCTCGGCCAAGGAGGCCGTCGAACTCACCAACGCCGCCGCCGAGGCGGGCGCCACCTACGCGATTCTGGCCAACCCCTACCTCGGGGCCCAGGGCATCCCCGAGCGGGTGCGGGCATTCTTTAAATACGTCTGCGACAACGTGGACCTGGGCGTCTCCCTCTTCAACACGGGGGCGACGGGCTACTCCCTCTCGCCCCAACTGGTCCGCGAGCTCGTCGGCGACAACGAGAACATCTGCTGCATCAAGAACGCCCAGCCGAAGTATCACTGCGACGAGGTGCGACATGCGGTGGGCGATGAGATCGTCGTGAGCGACCCGATGGAGACCCAGTGGTTCTACAGCCGCGCCTATCACAAGCAGCAGACCTTCATGAGCGGCCCCGATCCGTTCCTCCTTCAGCGTACGGGCAACCTCGGCATGGAAAAATACACCGACCTCATCGACGAGGGAAATCTCGAGGAGGCCTGGACCGCCCGGGAGTCGATGAACCCGCTCCGCCGCACCGCCGAGAAATGGCTCTGGGGCCCGTGGTCGAAGGGCGCTTTCCCGATCGCGGCGCTGAAGGACTGGATGGACCTCATGGGCATGGCCGGGGGTCCCACCCGGGCGCCGATGATCCCCCTGACGGCGGACGAGAAAAAAGAACTCGAGGGCGATCTCCGGAGCGTGGGGCTGATTGACTAAGCCGATCCCGTTTGATTTCGATTCGATTGAGGCCAAGCGCATGGATTTTGCTCCCGAGGAGACGCACCTGGCGCTCCAGCGGATGGCGAACGATTTCGCGCGGCAGGAAATCCTGCCCGCCGTGGAAGATATCGACCGCCAGAAGGACCCGGCTGTCCGATTCCCGGCCGCGCTTTTAGAGAAGGGAAGCCGGCTCGGGCTCCGCACCCTGGCCCTGCCCGAGGAGCGAGGCGGCGGCGGCGCGGACCTACTCACCCTTTGTTTCGTCGGAGAGGAGATCGGCTGGGGCGACCTGGGCGTCGCCTCGACCTTCGCTCAGGACTGGTGCGTCTCCCGCTCCCTCGGCGGCATCTGCGAGGACGCGCAATTCGCCGGTTTTTCATCGCAATTTACAGCCGACCACGCCGCCCATCTGACGCGGGCCGAGCTTTCCGCCAATCCCCCGGCCGAAAGCTGGATGCCCTATCCCCCCGATGCCGAGGAGGCGGACGAAGATATTCCGGCGAGCTCCGCCCGCGATGGGGATGGATGGGCGCTGGGCGGTTTCGCCTCTCATGTGATGAACGGCGCGGCGGCGCGGTGGATTCTGGTTTCATTTGATCCCGGTATTTCCGATGGCGAGGACGGGCGGCGGGCCTTTCTGGTGGATGCCGCAGGGGGCGGCGGCCCCCGGGCCGCGCGCCACCACGACCCGATGGGGATGCGCGCCTGCCAGGATGTCGCCCTCGCGTTCGAGGATCTGAAGGTGTCTGACAGCAGCGAAATACCCTGCGATTCCGGCGCATGGGCGAAGGCCGTCCCGGCGTTTTGCGCGCTTCCGGCCTCGGCGGCCCTGGGGTGCGCGCGGCGCGCGAACGAACACGCAACAGGTCATGCCCGTGAAAGAGTGCAGGGCGGAAAGCCCATCATCGAGCACCAGACGGTCGGCTTCATGCTAGCGGAAAACCTGATGGAGCTGACCGCCGCGCGGCGCGCCCTTCAGGCGGCGGCCTGGGCGGCGGACCGGGCGGCCACCGGCGGAGAGGTGCCCGACCTCCGCGAGAGTTACCTGACGCGGGTCTTAGTCTCTGAGGCCTGCGAGCGAATCGCCCGCCGCTCGATGGAGGTCTGGGGCGGGGCGGGCTACATGACCGAGGCGCCGATGGAGCGGTTTGTCCGGGATATGACGAGTTTCATGCACTCGGGCGAGATGATGAACTCCCTTCGCGCCCGCGCCATGCCGTTGATCTGAATCCGATTATTTCCAGGCCGGTTTTTTCCAGGGAGGTTGCCGTATGAACCCAGCCGAAAAGTTTTTGACGGTGCACACCGGCGAACTCGAGTGGGAGGACGGCGAGAACATCATCGGCCTGCCGCCCGGGGTCGAGGTGAAAATCGTCGCCGAGGGCTACGACGATGTTTCCGAGCGGGTGGACAAGTTCGTGAAATTTCCCCCCGGCTACACCGAGCCGCTTCACATCCACGATCACCTTCACAGCACCCTCGTGATCGAGGGCGAGATGCATGTGCACGGGAAAATACTCAAGCCCGGCGATTTCGTCTTCGGGGGCCCGGGCGAGCAGCACGGCCCGTTTCACTACCCCGTCGGCTGTACGGTGTTCTCGTGCAGCCGCGCCGAGAAGATGAACCAGATTCACCGCAACCCGCGGGGCGAGAAGGGCTCGGACCTCACCAAGGGGTATTAGACGAATTTTCCCGATTTATCCTTGAAGGAGACAGGCCGTGGAATATATCGGCGGTTTTTTCGCGGTGAATACGGACGAGATAGAATGGGAGGACGGCTCGACGATCCTGGGGCTCCCCGAGGGGGTGGAGATCAAGCCGATCCGCGAGGGCTACGACGAGGTCTCGGAGCGGACTGAGCGGTTCGTCCGCTTTCCTCCGGGCTATATCGAGCCGCGCCACGAGCACGACCATTATCACTGCATCTATGTCCTCGAGGGCGAGATGCACGTGGACGGAAAGGTCATCAAGGCGGGCGATTACATCTACGGAGGCGGGGCCGGGAACGCGCACGGGCCCTACGAGTATCCCATAGGCGTCACGGTGTTCACCTGCGGGCGGGCGAAGAAGATGAATCCTCTTCACCGCCGGGCGGACTAGCGGCGAATTTCCACGAAGCGGCGACGCCGGCGGGGAGGCGTATGGCGCCCGGGCCTTTTAATCGTCCGGATTATTAAAGGGAGGCGAAGCGATGCCTTTTTACAAGATTTCAGAGATGGAGACGATACCCACGGCGCTGGGCGACGGAGCGGTACAGACGACGGCCGGCGAGTTGATGAAGGCGGCGATGGTCACCTACCAGGTGGACGGCGGGCCGCCACCCCATTTTCATCCCAACGAAGAGCAGTTCATCCTCATGCTCGAAGGAAAATTCAACATGATCCTCGGCGAGGAGGTGCGCGTCGTCGGGAAGGGCGATCTGGTGCACATCCCCCGGAACACGCGCCACGGTATCCATGTCCTCGAAGGGCCGGCGGTCTTTTTTCACGTCAAGAGCCCGGTCGGGGACGGCCACATGGAAGGGGACTACAACGAGGCGGCGGACGCGAATGAGGTAAAAGAGCGCCTCGCCGGAAGATGATCCCTTGTGTGAAACGAGGGGAGTCGGATCGTGAAATTCAAAGAGCCAATCGAGATCAGGGGTCTTCGGATCAAGCACCGCATCGCGATGTCGGCGATGACCTCCTCGCGGGCCGAGGAGGACGGAACCGCTTCGGAGTGGAGTCGCGCCCACTACACCGCCCGGGCCCGGGGCGGTGCGGCGATCTGTTTTACCGAGGCCACCTACGTCAACCGGGAGGGCAAGGGGTTTCCCAGCCAGCTGGGCTCCCATGACGATGCGCTGATCCCCGGCCTGAGGAGGCTGGCCGGGGAGGTCGAGGCCGCCGGTTCCATCCTCGCGGTCCAGATATTCCACGCCGGGCGTACCGCCCTGAGCGCGGTGACGGGGATGCCCATCGCCGCGCCCTCGCCGATCAAACACCCCGTGAGCGACGAGATGCCCCGCGAGCTATCGACCGGGGAGGTGAAGGAGACCGTCCGCGCCTTCGGGGAGGCGGCGCGACGCGTCCGCGAGGCGGGGATAAAGATGCTCGAGATTCACGGGGGGACCTGGTATCTGATCCAGCAGTTTTTCTCGCCCGTCTCGAACGAGAGGACGGACGAGTACGGCGGCAGCCTCGAGAACCGGATGCGCTTTCCGCTCGAGGTGGCCCGCGCCGTGCGCGCGGGCGCGGGCGATGAGATGGTCATCAGCTACCGGACCTGTCTGCTCGAGCCCTGGGAGGGCGGCTTCACCGTCGAGGACACGCTCGCTCTTGCGGCCGGGCTCGAGGAGGCCGATATTGACCTCATCCACTGTTCGCGCAACGCGCGAAACGGGGTGCCCGTCGAGCCGGAGTTCTACAACCCGGCCTTCGAGCGGCTCGGAAAAAAAACGGGGCTCGCCCTCATAGCAAACGGCGCCAGCTTCGACCCCGGGCGGGTCGAGGCCTATATGGATATCGGGGCCGATCTCGTGGCCGTCGGGCGGGCAATGCTCGCCGACCCGGACTTCGCCTCGAAGGCCATGGCGGGCCGGGGAGAGGAGATCGTCCGCTGCATCCGGTGCAGCCCCTGCACCTACATGACCGACAGCCGCTGCCCGGATGAAGTTTATCCGGCCGGGGTTCCCGAGTCGCTTGCCGAGTGCCTCGACGCGGCCTCCCGGATGAGGACGGGCGGCTACGCCCCCACCCAGAAAAAGCGGATCAATCTCGACGACCCGGTGGACGAGGAGCCCGAGGGCTCCGCCGTTTCCTGAGACAGACCAAGCCTGGGACAGACCAAGCCTGGGACAGGAGAACTCTTTCCCTAATCTAATAAAAAGGATGGAGATGAGATGACGGTATCGAACGCGCCTGCCGCGATCTCGGCGGAAAACATCGAACTCGTGGGCTACCACGATCTGGAGAACCGCCCGGCCTTCAAGATCGCCCTCCAGGAGGCCGGCGGGCGCTTTTATCTTTATCTTTCCACCTTCTGGCAGAGCGGCTGGACCGTCCTCGACGTGACCGACCCCGAAGCCCCGGAACATAAGGCCTGGATCGAGGGGCCAGACAACACCTGGACCCTCCAGGTGCAGGTGGCCGATGGCCTTTTGATCACCTCGATGGAAAAAATCCCCCCCGGCTGGGGGCCCAGGCCCGACGATCCGCCCGAGGGCGAGGGCGTCTATATCTGGGATGTGGCGGCCGACCCCGCCGCCCCCCGGCGAATCGCCCACTGGGAGACGGGCGCCGACGGCACCCACCGGAATTTTTATAACGGAGGCCGCTACGCGCATCTCTCGGCCGCCGCGCCCGGCTACAAGGGCCGAATTTACCGGATTTTGGACCTCAAAGACCCCGCCAACCCCGTGGAGGCGGGCCGCTGGGCGCTCCCCGAGCAGGAGGCGGGCGGGGAGAGCGACATGAGCGGCGAGCGGTCGATGGCCTTCCAGCACGGCCCCGCCCACGCCGAGGCGGGCCGGGTCTATCTCCCCTACGCCGGGGCTGGGATGATCATCCTCGACATCGAGGACCTCTCATCGCCCAAGATGGTCAGCCGCCTCAACGTCCATCCCCCGCTGGGGAGCAACCTCGCGGTCCACACCGTCTATCCCTACCTCGGCCGGAACATCGCCATCGCGAACAGCGAGGCCCTGAAGGAAAACTGCGACGAGCCGCTCAACTACACCGCGGTGATCGACATCAAGGACGAGACGAACCCCCGCGTGATGAGCCTGTTTCCGGTTCCCGATCCGCCCGAGGGGTACACCCACAAAAACTTCTGCGAGCGCGGCGGGCGCTTCGGTCCTCACAACCAGCACCATGCCCAGGGGCTCGATTGCCTCGAGCAGCGCGAGGACCGCATCTACCTCACCTACTTCAACGCGGGGCTGCGGATATACGATTTGGCCGACCCGGTGCGGCCCATCGAGATCGCCCACTATATCCCCGCCGACCCGACCGAGCGGCTGGGCATGCTGCCGAAAACACTGGTGACCCAGAGCGAGGATGTCCTCGTGGATCGCCGCGGATATATGTACGTCACCGACAAAAACCACGGGCTCCACATTCTTCGCTGCACCGTCTAGACGCCTCTTTAGGCAAAAAAAGCGGGTCCCGCCTCGGGGCCCGCTTTTTATTGTCCGCGAATATTTCTTGTTGGTGTTTCTACTCCTAGGCGCCGCGCACGCGCCAGCCGTCCGGGTCGAAGAGGTAGAGAGCGCTGGAGGGAATCGTGAGCCCCATCCGGTTTCCGGCCTTGTGGCCGCCCTCCGACCCATCGACGACGGCGATGGTGGGGCGCTCGGCGCCGTGATCGAAATAGAGCAGGGTGTCTTTCCCGAGGGGTTCCACCAGGCCGATATCGCACTGAAGGGCGAAGGAGTCCGCACCGGAGCCGATGGGCGACACTCCGAGATGTTCGGGCCTCACCCCAAGGGTGTAGGCCCCCTCCGCTATCCCCGAGAAACCGTTCGAGAGATTCACCGAAACTCCCGCGCCCTCGAAGGAGGGAGCGCCGCCGTCCTTTTGAACGTTCCCCGCGATGAGATTCATCGACGGGCTGCCGAAGAAATCCGCGACAAAATAACTCACCGGGTCGCCGTAAATCTCCAGCGGGCTTCCCACCTGTTCGATGAGGCCGCCCCGCATGACGACGATGCGGTCGGCGAGGGTCATCGCCTCTTCCTGATCGTGGGTCACGTAAACGAACGATTTTTTCAACTCCTGATGGAGGCGGTCGATCTCGGCCCGCATCTCGCGGCGCAGCTTGGCGTCCAGGCTCGAGAGGGGCTCGTCGAGCAGGAATATTGAGGGGTCTGTGATGAGCGTCCTGGCGAGGGCGATGCGCTGGGCCTCACCGCCCGAGCACTGTCCCGGCAGCTTGTCGAGCAGGTCCGTGATCCGGACCATCTCGGCCACTTCTCCGACGCGTCTTTTCCGCGTTTCGGAGTCGACTTTTTTCATGCGCGGGCCGAACTCGATGTTTTGGAATACGGTTTTATGCGGGAACAGGGCGTGGTTCTGAAAAACCATGCCGAGGTTGCGCTGGCTCGGCTCCATGTCGTTGACGACATTGCCGTCGATGACGATCTCGCCCGCGGTGGGCTCCTCGAAGCCCGCTATCATGCGGAGGGTCGTCGTCTTTCCGCAGCGCGAGGGGCCGACGAGGACGAGAAACTCGCCGTCCTCGATCGAGAGGTCGAGGTTCTTCACCGCCTCGATGTTCTTGCCGAAAACTTTTCTGAGTCCTTTTAGCTCGATTTGCGCCACGGTCGATTACCTCTTCACCATTCCGAAACTGAATCCCCGGACCAGGTGTTTGCGAATGAAAATTCCGATGATCATCAGCGGGAGCGTGATTCCCACCGCCAGCGCCGCTTGATGGCCGTAGACGCGGCCCTCGGTCGATCCTTCGTATTTGCTGAGCTGGACCGGGAGAGTCACCACGTCCACCTTCGAAAGAATGAAGGAGAGCAGGTACTCGCTCCAGGTCAAAATAAGGATAAAGAGAAAGGTCGCCACGATGCCGGAGCGGACGAGGGGCAGAACGACCTCCCAGATCGTCTGCCAGCGGCTCGCTCCCAGTATCTCGGCCGCCTGCTCCATCTCGAGGGGGACCTCGTCGATAAAACTTTTTGTCATCCAGACGGCGTATGGCAGCGTCGTGATGAAGTAGACGATGACAAGGCCGGTGATACTGTCCATAAGATGGATCGTCGAGTAATACAATGTGAGGGGGGCCGCGACGACGATGGGGGGTATCATTCTCAGGACCAGAAGCTGGAACATCCGCACGTCCGACAATATCCGGTACCGGGACACCCCGTACGCCAGAAGGGTGCCGAAGGCGACCGAGAAGGCGGTGGCGATCAGGGATGTCATCAGGCTGGTCCGCAAGGCCACCCATGCCTTGTTCAGGGGAACGGACTCAAGTTTCACCGCTTTGCCCGACGTGTATTTCTGGGTGAGTTCTTTTTCCGTCGTGGGGTTGCCCCAAACCATGTTGTAGTTGTTCATGGTGGCTTTTTGGGACCAATAGACCGGCGGCCAGGCGAACCACTCGTGGTCGGGCTTGAACGAGGTCGAGACGATCCAGAAGATGGGGAACGTGGCGATCAGCCCCCAGGCAATCAGAGCGGTATAGCGAAACACCGGGAACCGCCATTTTTTCAGATTTCGTTTCATTCTCCCTCCCCCGGTGCCGGTGCCTGGTAAAGGGCGTCGAGCGCGCTTTTCTCCCGGCGAAGGATTCGTATCGCCGCCAGGATAATCACGATCATGATCACCATGATGACGTAGGACATCGCCGCACCCTTGGACACATCGAAGGCCTGCCAGGTCACGATGTATAGATAGATGGGTATCGTCTCCGTGGCCGACCCCGGGCCGCCCTGAAGGAGGCCCCAGGTTTTCGGGAACTCCGCCATTGCTTCGAGGAATCTCAGAATAAGCGCCAGAAATATCACCGGCCGAAGAAGCGGTACCTGTATCTCCCAGAAGATTTGAAAGCGGTTCGCGCCGAGGATTCTGGCGGCTTCCATGGGTTCATAGGGAAGGGAGGAGAGTCCCGCCAGCATGATGATGAAGGCGAAGGGGGTCCAGTTCCAGATTTCGAGTAATATGATCGTGTATATGGCGTAGTTCGGATCCGCGAGCCATGTAAATCTCATGTCCAGCCCCGTTATGAAGCTCAGAATCCCGTTGATCGGGCCCTGCCGGTACAAGAGCATGTCGGCCGCGTAGGTGAGTACGATCGGCACGGTGAGCATGGGGAGAAGAAAGAGAATATAGAAAAGCGCCTGTCCCCTGAAAGGGCGGTACATCAAGAGGGCCAGAGCGAAGCCGAAGACGAAGCAGCCCACCGTCGAGACTCCCGCGAAAAGGAACGAGCGGCCCAGGGCCCAGAAGAAGCGTTTGTCCGTAAAAACGTCCTGGAACATCTCGAAGCCGACGTATTCCGCGTCCCACCAGGTGGAGAGGTAAATCGTCCAGGAGTGGAGCGAAAAATACATTTGCAGCAAGAAAATGGGCATCAGGAACAATGCCAGCAAAATCAGCGGGGAAAGCAGGGACCATTTGAATATCTTGATCCCGTGTGTCCGGGAGGTCGCCTGCTTGCCGATTTCAATCGCCGCTTCGGTGGCCATGGTGGACCTCCCGCACTCTTACATTGGAAAGCGAACTCTGAAAGATAGTGTTCCGCGTTGATTCACTCCTGGGCGGGCCCGAGGGCCCGCCCAGGCAGGTGAAACGCTCGAATGAGGGGGCCGAACGCCCCCTTCCGCCTTATGCGGGCGGGACGTCCATCGACGGCATCATCGCCTTGTAGAAGGGAATCTCTTTCTTGAGCCTCCGCTTGCCGACCTTGCGGACGATCTTCGCCCACCGTTCCTGTGTATCCTTTATGGCCTGCTTGCCCGTCTTCCGGCCGGCATAGGCTTCCGAAAGATTCTGGTCAATGGCTTCCTTGAACTCCGGGTAGCCGGTCACATACGGCGGCGGGCAGGTGACCAGGAGAGACCGGTTGACGGCTTTCATCCCCGCGGCGGTGTAAACCTTGGCCGTTTTGTTTCCCGCTTTGAAGTGTTCGGGATGCCAGGGATCGTGGAAGGTCATCGTCGGGTGTCCGACAACCTCGGTGCTGTTCTTCGCCGTGGACATGTAGAGGGCCCACATGGCGGCCTGCTTTTTCCGCGGGCTGAGCTTGTTGATGATGATCCCCATCACCGGCGCGGAGAAGGCGCGGTGAATGAGCTTGCCCGAGAACCTGGAGCCCACCGGCATGTCGTAGAGCATTTTGCCCGTCGTCGGGAACTTTCCGGCCTCGATTTTCCCGATGATTCCGTCCCAGTACTGGCACGAGAATATCTTTCCGCCCACGAGCCGGGGGATCATCTGGGGAGAGCCCCAGGCCGCGGCCTCGGGGTGGGAGACCTGCTTGTAGGACAGGTAGGTGTCCATGGCGTACTGGGCGGCCGGGGTGTTCAGCGTGGGTTCGGCGTCGTCGGTGAAGGGGAACCCGCCGGCGGCGTAGAGGTACTGCCAGTACCAGAAGCTGCTGTTCGCCTTGTCGCGCAGGCTTCCGGAGCCGTAAAGGTCCTTGTCAGGCCGGTGGAAGTGCTTGCACAGCTCGACTTCGTCCTCAAACGTCACGGGCCATTTCATGGGCTTGCCGTGCTTGTCGGCGAAGGCCTTGCGCTCGTCGGGGTTCTCGAACAGGTCCTTCCGGATCAACTGGGGACACACGTTCCCGTCCGTGGGCATGGCGTAGGTCTTGCCCTTGTAGGTCATGAATTTATTGAAGTTCCCAACCATCTTGAGCTTGAAGTCCGCATCTTTCATATACCCGTCGAGAGGCTCGGCGAGCCCCGCCGCGACGAGCGAGGGAATCATCATCGACTCGACGTGAAAAAAGTCGAACTTGCCCGACCGGCTGATCGCCTCGGCCATCGCCCGCTGCGGAATCAGCAGGTTCGGCACGTCGTTCACCTTTTCCATGTAGATGCCGGTCTTGCCCTTGAACTCCTTGTTGAGGCCCGGATAATTCCGCCAATAGAGCGACCACATCATGCCGTTCAGGGCGGCGGGGCCCACCTTCTTGGCGGCCTTGACGATCCGGTCCTCCTCTGGGCCGGCCTCGGCGACTCCTCCCGGGCGGAGGGCAATCGGGGCCGCGACGGCTGCCGCCGCGGCGCCCTTGATGAACTTTCTTCTGGTGAGTTTGGATTTGCTCATGGAAATATCCCCCTTTATGAAGGGCCGGGAGGCGGCGACGGATACACCTCCGCCTCGGCAGGCCGTGCAAACTTGCGAACATAATTGGTAGAATATCGAAAGCAATATGATAGCTTACTGTAGCTCTGTCAAACCCATACAGTAGTCCAATTAATCCTAAATAAAGGAGAGCCCAGTGGCCCAGGTGACGGTAGGCGATGTCGAGCTTTACTACGAAATCCACGGCGAGGGCCCGCCCGTCGTCCTCATCCACGGCCTTGCCGGGGACTGCGACGCCTGGGCGCCCCAGATAAAAGTGCTTGAGAGCGGCTACAAGATCATCGCGCTAGACAACCGGGGCGCCGGGCGGAGTTCCGCACCCGATTATCCCTATACCACGCGCCACTTCGCGGACGATACGGTCGGATTAATGGACGCCCTCGATATCACCGAGCCCGCCCACGTCATCGGCCGCTCGATGGGCGGCGCCATCGCGCAGGAGATGGCCATCAACTACCCGGACCGGGTCCGGAGCATGCTCATCACCGCCTCGTTCGGCAAGCTCGACCGCTACGGTCACCAAATTCTTTACAACATCAACGAGGTCGTCAAAGCCCAGGGCTACATGGCCGCCGCCAAGATTCAGTCCCTCTCCTTTTTTCCTCCAACCTACTTCAACGAGAATAAAGAGCAGATGGACGCCTTCGAGGAAGGTCTGGGCAACACCGACCGGCCCATTCACGGCTACACCAACTCCACCCACGCCTGCCTCGCGCACGACGCCCTCGATCGCTTGGGTCAAGTCAAATGCCCCACCCTCGTCCTCGCCGGCGGGGAGGATGTGCTCTGCTCCGTCGGCGCCGCCAGACAGATCGCCGAGCGCGTGCCCGGCTGCGAGATCAAAATCTACGAGGGCGCCAGCCACTTCTTCATGATTCAGTGTTACGAAGAGTCCATGGCCGACATCAAGGGGTTTTTGGATCGGAATTAGGGAGGGGGTCGAGAGAGTAGAGACCCCAGTTAGGTAAAAGATGCTAGGCGTGACCTGCCCCCGTTAGTGATACCACCTTCTCTTAGAGTTCTGGAACCATGGCCGCAGGGCGAAGCGGAGCGAAGCCCGGAGGCCATGGTTCTTTCGTCTCAGGTGCCGGCGGACGATATCCTAATGAACTATGTGGCCT
>JAVEPB010000238.1 GCA_030922375.1 bacterium
CCCGGCCATGAAAGTCAGTCGATCACGGCGACGGCGTTGATCTCGATCAGGCAGCGCGGGTCGGTGGCGAGCCGGACCACCTGGACGGATGTCGTCGCCGGTTTATTGTTTCCGAAATACTCCCCCCAGACGCGATTGAGATCGTCCTGATCGGTCAGGTCGGTCTGATAGCGCGAAACCGTGACCACATCATCGAACGTGGCGCCGACGGACTCCAGGCCCTTCTTGAGGTTTTCGAGGGCGGCGCGCGACTGGCCCTCCATGTCCGGGGGCATGGCGTCGAACTCCTCGGGGCGGTGGGGGTGGTGATGATAGACCGGCGCCGCCGTGACGCCCGCGAAATACACCGTCGTTCCCCCGGTGACCTTGATCGCCGGGGCGTAGGGCATCCACAAATCCGGGGCGTCGGGCCAGTGGACGTGCTCGATCGACTTGGGCATGGGTCGTTCCCTCCTTAATGAATGTAGGCGAAATAACACGCCGCCATCATAATCGAAAGTGAAGCCGAAGCCTCGTGGTCATTTTCGGGCAAAGTGCTATGATTCGGGCTTCAATTCAAATCGCCTCAGCGAAATAATCAAAGGAAACGGATCATGGCCGGGGGAATTCTCGAAGGAAAAAAAGTGGTGATCTCGGGCGGCTCCTCGGGCATCGGGGCCTCAATCGCCGAGCGATTCGCCTCGGAGGGAGCCGACATCTGGGTGGCCGGCGGCAGCAGCGCCGAGGGCCTTCAAAAATCAATCGCCGCCTGCGCCGCACACGGCGTAAAGGCGAGCGGGGCGCTTTACGATCTTTCCGACTCGAGGAACGCGGCCACCCTCGTGAAGGAAGGCGCGGAATACCACGGCGGGCTCGACATCCTGGTCAACTCGGCGGGCACGCGGAACCTGAGCGCCTTCGTCGATATCGAGGACGAAGCCATCGATCTCCTCTTCGAGGTGAACGCCAAATCGGCGTTTTTCGCCTCGCGCGAGGCCGCCCGCATCATGGTCCCGCAGGGAAGCGGTCACATCCTGATGATAGGCTCGGACGCCGGCGAGCACGGCACCCCGAATTTCTCCCTCTACGGCGTGACCAAGGCCACCATGCACGCCCTGACGAAAAACCTCGCTATCGAGCTGGGACCCTCCGGCCTGAGGGTCAATTGCATGGCGATGGGGCCCGTCCGAAGCGGCCGCGTGAAGGAAATGCTCGAAAACGACCCCGAATTCTACAAGAGCCGAATCAACAAAATCCCCATCCGGGACTTTGGCCTCCCGGAGCATATCGCAGACACCGCCCTGTTCATCGTCTCCCCCTCGAACAACTTCATGAGCGGCGCTATCGTCATGATCGACGGCGGCATCACCGCCGGTTAGCCCCGGCCCGAAAGAGCATATGAACGAAAAAGCGCTCGCCGGAAAAAACGCCGTCGTGACGGGAGCCTCCTCGGGCATGGGGGCCGCCATCGCCCGCCGCATCGCGGCGGCGGGGGCCGGCGTCTGGGCCGTGGGCGGCGCCAACGCCGAGGCCCTCGGCGAGACGATCGACTCGTGCGCCGCCGCCGGGGTCCGCGCCGGCGGAAAAGGATACGATTTTTCGGACGGCCGCCAGGCCGGCGCCGCCGTCCGGGAGGGAGCGGAGTTCCTCGGCGGCCTCGACATCCTGATCAATTGCGCGGGAACCCGAAACTTCAAGGCGCTTGTGGACACCGACGACGAGGATATCGATTTCATGTTCGAGGTGAACGCGAAATCCTATTTTTTCGCGTCGCGGGAGGCGGCCCGGCTCATGGTCCCCCGGGGGAGCGGACAAATTCTCATGATCGGCTCGGTCTCGGGCGAGCGCGCGCGGGCGAACCGGGCGCTCTACTGCGCGACGAAGGCCGCCGTGCACCTGCTCACCCAGAGTCTGGCGCTCGAGCTGGGCCCGCTCGGCATTCGGGTCAATTGCCTCGCGCCGGGGCTCATCGACAGCGGAAGGGTGAAGGTTATGCTGGCCGAGGACCCCGACCAGTCGAAAAAACGAATCGCCGGCATTCCTCTGGGCCAGTTGGGCGACCCCGAAAATATCGCCGCCACCGTCGTATTTTTCCTCTCGCCCGAAAACGATTTCATGAACGGGTCCATCGTCGCCGTGGACGGGGGCTCCAGCGCGGGGTGAGCACGAAACGAGAACCCGGAGCCGCATCCAACCCTTCTCTTTATCTTCTTTCGTTTTATTTCGCGCTCGCCGCATGGGCGTTGCCATCTCACCCGGCCATCGGTGCGGAGCCGGGTGATCGCACCGGACCTCCCTCGACTCACAGCCGGGCGAGCGCCAGTCTACCCGGCGAGGCGGCCTGGCTGATCACGGCGAGGGCGGGACCGAGAGACACGCTCTTCGCTCTGATGAGGGACGGCGACTTCCACCGGATGACCCTCGCGGGGGGGCGTCTTCGCGCCCAGAGGCTCGGGATCAAAATAA
This sequence comes from bacterium, assembly GCA_030922375.1. Classification (GTDB taxonomy): domain Bacteria; phylum UBA8248; class UBA8248; order UBA8248; family UBA8248; genus UBA8248. Next base: position 2,446 of record JAVEPB010000238.1, read on the forward strand.
ATATCTCCTCCGGAGTCCCTCCCGTGAATCTTGGGAGCGGGGTCATCGCCGGCCCGGGCAAGGACGGCTCCCTCCTCGTCATCGACCTCTTTGGAAAACAAGCTGTCCGGGCCGCATCGAGCCGAAAACTTTCTCCCCTTTCACGGCCCGAGGCCCTCTCACCGACAATCCTCGCCGCTGTGGGACGTGACGGAGCGCTCATCCTCTTCGAGAAAACCAACAACTCGTGGAAAGAAACCCAGCGCCTCTCCGAAGCGGGAGCGCTCGTGGACGGAATACTCACCTCTGCCGATCTGGACGGAGACGGTCGGCGGGAGCTGATCGTTCCGGCCGTCCCGACCGGGAGATACGGCCACGGCGTCCTGGGCGACGCCATCGAGCCCGCTGAAGTAAGGGTCTACAAGCTGGGTCGGGGGCGATTGGGTTTTTTATCCGCCTACCCGGCGGAAGGCGGCGTTTTTGAATCCATCGGAGCATTGAGCGCTGACTTGGGTGGAGACGGCAGGGAAGAAATCCTGCTCACGCGAAGCGACCTGTCCACCGGTGCGACTCATCTGGCGCTCGCACTGCGCGCGGGAATTTTGACCCGCCTGGCTGTGGGAAATGCCATCGGACAGGGATTTCGTTGGTCCCATCTGCTCGGCGCGTTCGACATGGGAGAAAAAACCAGGACCATCATCGCTATCGAAACACCTCACCTGGCGGGATATCTTCTCGCCCTTGAGCTCAGGGGAAACCGCCTCGCCGAGCGAGCACGCCGTCCGGGTTTCACCACCCACGCCATCGGATCGCGAAATCTCTGGCAACACGCAACGATCAAGCGGGGCGGGGCCCGCGAGATCGTCGTGCCCATAATCGGCGGAAATCGTCTCGCCGCCCTCGCCCTTCGCGAAAACCGGTGGACGATCCGGTGGACGCTTCCCCTGACCGGACCGATTCGATCCAATATCGCCACCTTGGACCTCAACGACGACGGACAAGATGATTTGGCTTTTATCGATGGAAAGGGGGTGGTCCAGGCGATTTTCTCACGGTAAATTATTCAAGCTCAAAACCTTCGTTTTGCCCCGAAAATCCCAAATAATTCAATCTAATCCCTCTTTCTTCGGCCCGAGCCCGGCTGGCCTTTATCGGCCTGATTCCAAAACACTTAAGGGGAAAATCGCACGGCGAAAAATAAACATTTAAAAGCGTTAATCCCTTCCCATCCACCGCCGATACATCTATTAACGGGCAGCGAAGCTCGTTGCACTACTTGAGATAGGAGATAAAGAGATGGCGATGGAATGTTGTGTATGCGAAGACGTTCTGCTTCATGTCGATGAGGTGGAAGAGCTTCAGAAATCGAAAAAAAACGGTGAGCCTTGCAAGGTGTCGAGCGGTTATTGCCCGGATTGTTTTGGGCGGCTCGTGGGAAGCGCCATCGGGATTCACGCCGAAAAAGCGGTAGCCTAGCTTTTACGGACGAACGGCCAGCGTTTCGTTTTAACATCTCAACGGGCGCGTTTCGGTGGTATGAAAATATCCCGAATCGCGTCCGTTTTTTTTATTTACGCTTCCGGGCCGCTTTCTTACGGGGCTTGCCTCCTCCGGAGAGATTGAAGAACGCATCCCAGCCGGGATAAAGGGCCGAATCGCCGAGTTCCTCGGAAATCCTCAATAGCTGATTGTACTTGGCCAGCCGGTCGGTCCTCGATGCGGAACCGGTCTTGATCTGTCCCGCGTTCGCCGCCACGGCGAGATCCGCGATGGTCGTGTCCTCGGTCTCTCCCGAACGGTGAGAGACGACGGATGTGTACCCGGCCCTCGTGGCCATCTGAATCGCCTCAAGGGTTTCGGTCAGCGTACCGATCTGATTCACCTTGATGAGAATGCTGTTGGCGATCTTCTCTCGGATCCCCTTTCCCAGCACCTCCGTGTTGGTGACGAAGAGATCGTCTCCGACCAGCTGGACCCGCCCGGCCAGCGCCTCGGTAAGGGCCGCCCAACCTTTCCAATCGTCCTCGGCGCACCCGTCTTCAATCGAGACGATAGGATACTGGCGCACCCAGTCCTCATAAAATTTCACCAACTCATCGGAGCTCTTTTTGCTCCCGTCCGACCAGCGGAAAACATACTTTCCCTTCTCGTAGAATTCGCTCGAGGCCGGGTCGAGGGCGAGCATGAAGTCCTCCCCCGGCCTGTAGCCCGCCTTTACGGCGGCTTCGAGAATCAACTCCACCGCCTCGTCGTTGCTCTTCAGGTTGGGGGCGAATCCGCCTTCGTCGCCCACCGCCGTCCCGTAGCCGCTCTTGTTGAGGACACCCTTGAGAGCGTGGAACACCTCCACCCCCATTCTGAGGCCCGAGGGAAAATCCTTCGCCCCCGCGGGCATGATCATGAACTCCTGAAAATCGACGCTGTTGTCCGAGTGCGCGCCCCCGTTGAGAATATTCATCATGGGAACGGGCATCGTGCAGGCGCCCGCTCCGCCAAGGTAGCGGTAGAGCGGCAGGGCGAATGCGTCGGCCGAGGCTCTCGCGGCGGCGATCGAGACCGCGAGAATCGCGTTGGCCCCGAGATTCCCCTTGTTGCGCGTGCCGTCGAGCTCGCGCATCCGGGCGTCGATGGCGCGCTGATCGGAGGCATCCGTCCCGAGGAGGTCCGAGGCGATTTTCCTGTTCACGTTTTCAACCGCCTTGGTGACTCCCTTGCCGCCGTAGTAGGCCTTTCGGCCGTCGCGCAATTCGACCGCCTCGCGCTTGCCCGTGCTCGCCCCGCTGGGGACCGCGGCCCGGCCGAAACCGCCTCCGGCGAGGTGCATGTCCACCTCGACCGTCGGATTTCCCCTGGAATCCAGAATTTCCCTGGCAATGATTTGAACGATGGTGGTCATTTACGGTTACCCCCAACCGCGGCAGCGCGGATAATCGCGCCGCGAGATGATTTCGGTCCCAACGACAAGTTAAAAAGAAAAAAGCCAGACGAGTTTCGCCGGCCGAGGACTTTGTCAGGCGAAGACTTTTCCAGCCGAGAATTGTACCTTCTAGCTTCGATCCCGCTGGAGCCTTTCGAATTCCTCCTCGAAATCCTTCACCGTCCCGAAGGAGCGGTATACCGAGGCGAAGCGAACATAGGCCACCTGGTCGGTTTCCCTGAGCTCATCCATCACCTTCTCGCCGATAACGGAAGTGGAGACCTCCTTGTCGCCGGTATCGAGAATAAATCGCTCGACCCGGTCAACGATGGCCTCCTGATCCTCCGCCGAAACGGGCCTTTTTTCCAGCGCCCTCTGGATTCCGAGGCGAATCTTGTCGCGGTTGTAATTTCCCCTTGAACCGTCTTTTTTCACGATAAGGGGCCACGACACCTCGGGGCGCTCGTAGGTCGTGAACCGATGAGCGCAGGACTCACACTCCCGCCTTCGGCGGATGGCATTGCCCTCCTTCGTCGTCCGGCTATCGACGACCCGGCTGTCGGGACTTGAGCAAACAGGACACTTCATCTGATTTTCCCCGGGGCATTGGGGTTAAATAGCGGTCTCGTGGGATTGTTCCAAACCGGCGATCTTCGATACCCGCCTCGCATGGCGTCCCTCCTCGAAGGGTGTGTCGAGCCAAAGGCGGATCAAGCGTTTCGCTTCGCCCACATCCAGGGAGCGTTCGCCAAGAGCCATGACATTGGCGTCGTTGTGGCGGCGGCTCATCTCGGTGCTCCACTCGTCGTAGCAATTGACGGCGCGGACGCCGGGGAATTTATTCGCCACGATGGTCATTCCCGCTCCCGAACCGCAGCAGAGAATCGCTCTCGCCGATTCGCCATCGCTCACCGCGCGGGCGGCCGGCGCCCCATAGTCGGGGTAATCACAGGATTCATCCGAGCCGGTCCCGTAATCCTTGTAGGGGATATTCGCCTCCTCCAGCACCGACTTCACCACCTCCTTCATGGCAAAACCGCCGTGATCGCTGGCAATGGCTATGGGTTTCATCCATCTGGCTCCGTCGGATTGGGGGCGGGAAAATCCGCCCGGCGGGCGAGATTTTTCACACCGTATGCACCGAGAAGAGCAAAGTCAAGCAATTCTCCCCGTCTATTATTAGGGAGACTTTGGCGGCTTCGCCTCGCATTTAAATTCTTTGGCGCAGATCCGAAGGCAGGAGCCGAGGGCGACCTTGGCCCTCTGAGAAGCCTTCGAGGCGGCTCCCGCCGCCGAGGAGATGGAGAGGTAGGTCTGCTGGCAGGCTTCCTCGCAGCCCCACCGCGAGAGCCCGCAATTTTTTGGATCGCCGGAAGAAGCCTTTTTCGCTTTCTTGGGCTTCCGGGGCGCTCGGGGGGCTTTGGGTTTCCCCGGCGCACGGCCTGGCCTTATGGCGGAGGTATCCATCGTATCGCCACTCTCGCACGCCACCTTTCCGGAGACGATATCCTCGACCGGGGTCGTTCCTCTTGGACACTTTTTCACCGCCGCGAATACCCGGGCGCCGGGATAATCCATCGAAGCGGGGAGCAACCCTATCGCCGCCAAAAGAAAGACGGTTCGCAAAGTGACAATCATGGCTTCCCTCTTTCCCGGCCCGGCTATCCCGATGCCTTGGCCGATCGAATCAGGCGCCCGAACTCGGGCTCGCCCAACACCTTCCTACAGGCCTCCTGGACCACTTTCTGGAGCACGCTCTCCGCGGCCAGCCGGTCCCCCGCCTCGAGTTTACCGCGGGCATCGAGCAGGCCGAGCACCACGCCCACCCAGCTGTCCTCGCGGGAAAGGCCCACGGCCTTCTCGGTCGCGGCCTCGAGCCATTTGCGGGCCTCATCGCCGCGCCCCGCATCAAAAAGCAGCGCAGCGGCCATCACCATCGGAACCGGATCCTCCTCCCTCAACCGCCCGCAGGATAACATCGCCTGGGCCGCCTGGCGCTTTACCTTTTCATCGCCGTCGAGCCCGTACTGGCCAACGACCCGGTGCAAAAACTCGGTGGCCCCGAGGCGGCGGTAGCCCTCCTCCCAGGTTTTAACGGCCCGCTTGGATCGCCCCGCCAGAAGGTGCGCATCCCCCAGCCGCAGCCGGGGCCCGCTCTCCTCGGGCATGCGCCGCACCGCCTCCTCGAGCAGCCCCGCCGCCGCCTTTCCGTCGGAAAGGGCGATTTTCTCCTCGCCCGCCGCCATCAGGATATCGCCCTCGGCCCGCTCGTCCACCGCTCTTTGGGAGACCGACGCCCAGGAGGAGGAGAGCTTTCGGCTGGCCGCCAGCGCCTTCTCCCAGCGCTCCTGGCCGGCGAACATGTCGCGCAGCCGTCGAATGATATCCGGGTGAACCGCTCCGCTCTCCCCCAGCCGGGAGAGCAGCTTCTCGGCCTCTCCGGTCCGGTTGGCGTCCTCGAGGTTTGAGGATAGCCGGACCAGCGCCTCGAGCGAGTCCGGCGACAATGAATGGAGCCGCTCGCTGCACCGAAGCTCCTCTTCGAGATCGCCCGCCTCGGCCGCCAGATCCCCGGCCAGGCCGAAGGCGGGGGAAAGCGCGGGATCGAGCCGTGCCGCCTTCCTCGCTTTACGCCGGGCGGCCCGAATTTTCCCCCGCGACCTGAGCGCCTCCGCGCGGGACAAAACGCTTCGCGCCCTTGCGCGCCGCCGGGCGGCCCGGCGCTCGCGCTGGCGCGTCAACCCGGTAAGCCCGGTCTCGGTCCATCCAAGCAGACTGGCGAAAAAAGCCCCGGCGAGGGCGGAGAGGAAAATCAGGATGACAACGGGGATATCGGGGATGACCACATCCTTGGCGATGCGGAACCCCACCGTGAAGCGGTTAAAATGGAGAATATACAGGGCTACGGCGAGGGGCAGGACCAGCGCGAGAATCAGGCGAAGTCCCATGCCTTACCCCCTCCTCTAGGCTCTCCCGGCTTTCCTTCGCTGCTCCATCTCGCCCTGAGCCGCCACAGTGAAGCGGGTGTAGGGAATCGCCTCGAGGCGTGTGAAGGGAATGGGTTCGTCAGACTCTTGGCAAATACCGTAAGTGCCTTCGTCGATTCGCTTGAATGCGTCCTCGACCTCCCGGAGCCGTTCGCGCTCGCGCTCGCCCAGCTCCATCATGACCTGCTTGGAGTAGGTGGCCGCCGCGAGATCGCCGATGTCCTGGGTACCGTCAGTGCCGATTTCGTTGCTTTGGCGATGGACCGCCTCCACATCTCCCAAAATATCCCGGCGAACTTCATTCAACCGTTCAATCAGCATTTTCATTTCTTTTTTCTTTAAGTGTTTCACGTCAAATCCTCAAATTCTGTCAGGTAATTGTATCGGAGGCGGAACTTAAAGCCGTCAGGTCCATCAACGGCGCATGGGACCAAAGGTCTTCCAGGCGGTAGTAGACCCGTGTTTTCTCCTCGAAAATATGGATTCCCACGTCCCCGCAATCCATGAGAACCCAAGTGGCTTCGTTGAGCCCTTCTACAAATAACGGTTTCTCGCCGATTTCAATTAACTTCTCCTGAATCGCATCGGCGACCGCCTTAACGTGACGTGAGCTTGTTCCGTGACAGATAAAAAAAGCGTCCAACTCGGACGTGAGGCCTCGAAGATCCAAAACCACCGGGTCAAGGCCCATTTTCGAGTCAACAACGCCGTAAATAATCTGAAGACGCTCGTTCAAATCGATCAAAACTTTTCCGGTTCCCCTTCGCCGATTAATCCATTTAATAGCCAGAAAATCCGGGCGGAAAATCAAAACGGCCTACAATACAAACCGATAGCCGGAAAATCAAACCGGCCTGCCATATAAACCGCGGCGAATTATAAAGGCTTCAACCGAGGGTGGCAATAAATTTTGAAGACCCCCTCCCTCCAGCACGATTTCGCGAATTCGCGTGGCCGAAATGTCCACCGTCTCAACAGAAATAAACTCTATAACCTTATCAGATTCAATAAGTTGAAATCTATTATCTCGAATTTCTATAAACCTGACCGAGGCCCCGATTCCCCTCAACCCCCCCTCGACGGCCTCCCTCACCCGCTCGGCCCGCTGCCCTCCCCGGAGGGTGACGGCAAAATTCACCATCTTCAATAGTTTTAGCGGCTCGCGCCATGTGTGGAGCAGAGAGAAAGCATCGGCGCCGATGATAAAGAAAAGCTCGTGGCCCCGGCAGGCCCCCTCCGCCAATGCGGAAAGGGTATCGACCGTGTAAGAGACCCCGCCCCGCTCGATCTCGATGGCGTCGCAGATAAATCCGGGATACTCATCCAGGGCGAGGCGAACCATCTCCAGCCGATCCTCGGCCGGGGCGATTTCGCCATTGTCCTTGTGGGCGGGCAGCGCGAGGGGAACGAACCTCACCTGCCCGAGGCCGAGCGCCTGGCGCACCTCCTCGGCCGGGTGTAGATGGCCGAAGTGAATCGGGTTGAAGGTTCCCCCTAAAACGCCGGTGCGCAATGCTCCCCCGTTGCCCCTTCCCGGGCGCTACTCCGCCAGCGCCAGATTGTTCCGGTGAATGATTTCGTCATAATCCTTGCTTCCGAGTATCCCGGCGATCTCTCTCGTTTGCTTGCCGGCGATGAGCTTTACCTGGACGGCGCTGTAGTTGACCAGCCCGCGGCCCAGTGTTATTCCCTCCGCGTTCCGAAGCTCCACCAGATCGCCGAAGCGGAAATCGCCCTCTGCGCCCACCACCCCGCTGGGCAACAGGCTTTTGCCCCGCTCGACCAGGGCCCGGACCGCCCCGTCGTCGAGGCGAAGCCAGCCCTTCGGGGTCGCCGTCGTACCGATCCAGCCCTTTCTCCCCTTCAATGGGGAGCCGTTCGGTATGAAAAGCGTCCCGACCTCCTCGCCCTCGAAGGCGCGGGCGAGGATACCTGGCTTGCGGCCCCGGAGGATGAGGGTCGAAATCCCCACCCGGTTGAGCACCCGGATTGCATTGATCTTCGCCGCCATCCCACCGTGGGCAAGCGGATTCGCGCTCCCCCCCGCCGCCTTCACCGCCCTCGCGGGCAGCCCCTCGATCCGGCTCAAAAGCCGGACATCGCCCGGCCCCTTCGGGTCGGCGTCGTAGAGGCCCTCCACATCCGAGAGAATGACGACCAGCTCGGCCCGTATCATCTGGGCGACCTGGGCGGCGAGGATATCGTTGTCGCCGAAGCGGAGTTCCTCGATCGAAACGGTGTCGTTTTCGTTCACGACGGGCATCGCCCCTATCGAGAGGAGTGTCTCGAACGTATTGCAGGTGTTCAGGAAACGCGATCTGACGTCCAGGTCCGTATGCGTCAAGAGCACCTGGGCCATATCGATGCCCCGGCGCTTGAAGGCGCGGCCGTAGGCCTCCATCAGAATCGGTTGGCCCACGGCGGCCGCGGCCTGCCGGTCCGGAATGCCGGTCGGGACGGCCTTCAAGCCCAAACGCTTGACGCCCGCCGCAATCGCGCCCGAGGAGACGAGGATTACCTCGCGGCGGGCCGCCCGCAACTGGGCCACCTGGGAGACGATTCGCCCTAAAACCCGGCGGTTCACGCCCTTCTCCTCGGCACCCGTGAGGACCGAACTGCCTACCTTCACAATAATACGGCGGCTTCTGAGCGAGGGTTCCCCGCGCCGATTACGGATGGCCTTTTTCATGACACCTCCGCTCCCGAGCCGGCGGCGTTCGCCCTCGGGATATCCAGCCCGCCGGCAAGGTGCGTCAGGGCGCGGGAGATGTGGCCGATCAACGGCCGGAGCCCCTCTCCCGAAACCGAGGAAATGCCGATCACATCGTAGCCCCGCAACTCAAGACCCACCCTGAGCTCGCCCGCGCTATTACGAGCCTCGGTGATATCGAGCTTCGACATCACCGCCAGCCGCGGCTTGTTCGCGAGCGAGGGAGAAAACAACTCGAGCTCCCTTGTTATCGCATCCAGATCGGCGAGCGCGCGATCCAGGGGAACGCTCGCATCGACCAGGTGGAGCAGGAGAGAGCACCTATCCACGTGGCGCAGGAACTGGGCTCCGAGGCCCTTGCCGGAATGAGCGCCGGGGATAAGGCCCGGAATATCCGCTACCACACAAGATCGGTAATCGCCTAAATCAACGACGCCCAGATTGGGCTCGAGCGTGGTGAAGGGATAATCCGCGATTTTAGGCCGGCTCGCCGAGATCCGGGAGATAAGAGTGGACTTGCCGGCATTGGGCATTCCCACGAGACCGACGTCGGCCAGGAGCTTGAGTTCGATGTCGGCTTCGAGCTCTTCTCCCGGTTTGCCTTTCGTCGTTCTACGGGGCGCCCGGTTCGTCGAGCTTTTAAAGTGGTCGTTCCCCAGGCCGCCGCGGCCCCCCGCCGCAATGGTAATCTCCTCTCCGTCCTCGGACAAATCGGCGATCAATTCGCCAGATTCCGCTTCGCGGACAATGGTCCCGATCGGAACGGGAACGAGCAGGTCCTCGCCGTTGGCACCGTGCATACGGCGGCCCATCCCGGCCTGGCCGCTCTGGGCTCTCAGGTGGGGTTGATGGCGAAAATGAAGAAGGGTGTTGATCGTGGAGGTTGCCCTGAAAATGACATGGCCCCCCCGGCCGCCGTCGCCGCCGTCGGGCCCGCCCTTGGGGATGAACTTCTCGCGGCGGAAACTCAGGCAACCGTCGCCGCCCTTACCTGCCTGGATTTTGAGTTTTGCAGTATCGACAAACATCGCGGGACCGCGGAGGAGAAAAAGAAAACAAACCTACTCGGTGGGCTCCACACTAACAAACCGGCGAGCCCGCGCCTTGCGCTTGAACTGGACTTTTCCGCTGGTCTTCGCGAAAAGGGTATGGTCGTTTCCCAGCCCGACGTTCTCGCCGGGATGGAACACCGTGCCCCGCTGGCGAACCAGAATCTCGCCCGCCTTCACGAACTGCCCCGCGAAACGCTTCACTCCGAGGCGGCGCCCCGCGCTGTCGCGCCCGTTTGACGAGCTGCCGCCTGCTTTTTTATGGGCCATGCCTAATTGCTCCCTGTGAGGATTTCCGTCACTTCAAGCTCGGTATAATACTGGCGGTGCCCCCGCTTGGTGCGGATATTCTTCCGCCTTTTGAAGCGGAAGGCGTACACCTTATCCCCCCGGCCGTGGCCGCGAATCACCGCCTTGACCATCGAGGCTTCCAAGGCCGCCTTCTCGGCGACCACATTCTCACCGTCCACAATCAGCCGAACATCGTCGAGCTCGACCGAATCTCCGACCTCTCCGGAAAGCCGCTCGACCTTCACGGAATCGCCGGCCTCCAATCGAACCTGCTTTCCACCGGTTTCCACCACTGCATACATGAGACGCCATCTCCTGGGCCGGGTGGCCCGCCAACCGCCCACCAAAAGGGGCTTTCATTCCTGAACTCGATCCGGAAGTCCGGCCCCCGGGTCGAGACCCTCCGGGACGGGACCCGGAAAAGCCCATTCTTTTAGCAACGTAACGGGGGGTTGTCAATTCGGCTGGAAGGGGCGGAATTAGCTTAAATTCAAGGGGATCGGATTGGCCCCTAAAACCGGGGCCGCCAGGAGGCTATTTCCTCCGGAAGGCTATTTCCTCCGCCTCATTCGAATCAGCCGGAGAAACAAGTTGTCCTTCTTAATGGATACCTCCCGCCGTACCGGCAGATAGCCCTTTTTATTCACCACGACGACAAAACCATCGATAAAGTCCCTGACGCCGACCTTGTATTTGAGGGTGAGGGGGGATTTTCCCTGGTAAACGTCCCCGACAAAGACATCGGCCCCCGGCGGGTCGGTGGAAACGGTGATCTTGCGGTTGGTGACGCCCTTCACCTTTTTGGTGACGTTTTTATCCCACCAGGCGCACCCCCCCGCCGAAAGAGCGGCGGCGAGCAACAATGCCAAAAAAGCGGAGCGGCGGACCGCGAAATCACCACGTATCATGCTGTTCATCTTCATCCCACGGATAAAATTCAAATTTTCCGGCCTCGCCCATAAAGCGTCGCCCTTATAAATAACGCCAGTTCCTTATTATTTATTTTTTTTCGGATCGGTGCCGGGAGGCTGGCCAACCGTCTGGCCAACCCACTCCTCGATCATCTCGAGCAGCAGGCCCTGGTCCCCGTCAAACCCGAATCGTGAAACCGCCAGGCCGTAGACCTCACGCACATGGTTGAGTATGAACATCGTCGCCCCAACCTCCCGCGCCAGGTCGGAGCCCATTGTGAGGTCCTTGTGCATCAGGCCGACCGTGAATCCAATCGTGAAATCTCGGGGAAGCAAAAAGCGCGGCCATTTATCGTGGGTCCCCGAGTTCCTTCCCGAGCCGCTGTTCACCACGTCGAGCACCTTTTCCGGGTCGAGACCCAGCTTGGCCGCGAAAGCGAGGGCCTCCATCGAGGAGAGCAGGTTCGTGGCCGAAAGGAAGTTGTTGACGCATTTCATGGCGTGGCCCGACTCGACTTCCTCGCCGATATGCACGATGTTTTTCCCCATTATCTCGAATAACGGCATCGCCGCCTCGACCACTTCGGCCGGGCCGCCCGGCATGATGGCCAGCGTCGCGGCCTCGGCCCCGACGACGCCGCCCGAGACCGGTGCGCCCAGCAACAGGATTTCCCGGCGCGTGAGAAACTCGCCCAGCGCCGCCGTCCGGCGGGGAAACGACGAACTCATGTCGATCAATAGTTTTCCGGGGGCCATGTTCTCCGCCAACCCGCCCTCGGAGAGGACGACATCCTCCACGACATCGCTGTTCGGGAGCATGGTGATGATCACATCGCACCGCCTCCCCATCTCGGCCAGCGTTGCCACCGACTCGACCCCGTCGGGGGCGACCCGATCGAGGGCGGCGGGATCGCTGTCGAAGCCGAGGACGGTGAAATCCCCCCGGCGAAGATGGCGCGACATCGGCGTGCCCATTTTTCCGATGCCGATGAATCCGATGGTTGTCCGAGCGGGATGGATAGGCTCCATGTCACCCCCTTATGTGTGCGGGAAAAAGGTTTTCGGGAGCGGTTGAACCGCGGGCGGCTTTCCTGTGCGCCGCATGCAATTGCGCCGCTGCTTGGCCTCGGCCTCCCGCCGAAGCGCGGCCTGCCGCCGAAGTGATTCACAGGCTAATATTCAACCATTTCCATGCGCTTTTTTAGTACAAATTGGACGCACAGGCCAGCGGCGGCGGAATTTATTCGGCCGCCGGCATCGGGTAGAGTGGGAAACACAGTGCGGGAGCCCCCAACTCCGGAACCCTCGGGAGCCCGTGGCTACCCGTTCACCCAACCCGATGAGGCCAAAACCCGATATGGCGGACACCCCGAATTCCCTCGAAGCGGACGGTTCGGAGCGCGAGAAGGCGTTTCTTCGCTATGAAGAGAAGGGCGGCTACCACTGGGCGCTCAACTCCTACCACCCCCTGCGGGGAAATGCGTTCGTCCGCGCCCGCTACGCCAACGCCCTCGAACTCGCCGAGAGAGAAGGCGGCGGGGGCGAAACGGGCGGAAAACTCGTCCTCGACCACGGCTGCGGAGACGGGGTGCTCACCGCCATGCTCGCCCGGCGGGGGGCGCGGGTACTCGGGCTCGACAACTCCGAGGTCGCGCTGCGATACGCCCTCAAGCGCACCGTCGGCCTGGACACGCACTACCAGGCCGGCGGAGTCTACGATCTCCCCTACCGGAGCGAGGCTTTCGACTGCGTGGTCTCGACCCAGGTGATCGAACATATCGCCGAGCCCGGCCGGCTTTTGGGGGAGATTCGCCGCGTCCTCAAGACCGGAGGCCGCGCCGTCATCACCACCCGCATCCGGCTGACCGAAAAACCCATCGACCCCACCCACGTGCAAGAATGGTTCGAGGAGGAATTCCGGAAAGTCATCGCCGAGGTGTTTCCCCGCGCCGAGTACTTTAGGTCCCACCCCGCTTCGTGGATGGAGGCCTCCTACCGCTTCAAGTGGATGAAGGTGCTCGCGAACCTGCTCTCGGTGGTTCGGAACCCCTACGCGGGCTTTGACTCGGGCTACCGGCTACACGTCATCCAGTACGCCCTCGCCACCAAATAACCGGCCCCGCCCAGGACCAGCCGCGGCCTGCCTCCGGAATTTTGTTATTCCGCCTGAGCAGTGGTAGTATCCGCCCGTGGAGATTTTCCCTCCACTCCGCCCCCATTCCGCCCGCAATCGCCATATTCGTCTCTGGCCATATTCGTCTCTGGGAGATACCCGATGGCGCCGATCACGGCGGAGCAGGTCGCGAAATTCCTCGAAGAGAACCCCGATTTTTTCCTCGAAAACCCCGGCCTCGTCGGCACGAGCGGCCTCCTCAAGGAAAAAGACTCGGGGCCGAACCTGGTCGATATCCGCACCCGCCTCTTCGAGCGCCTCAACGAGGAGCGCATCGAGCTGATGGAACTCCTCGACGAGACGATCGAACTCGTCCGCCAGAACGAACAAATCGAGAGCGACTTTCTCGCTATCGAAAACCTTCTCTTCGGCGGCCAGCCACCGGGAGACATTCTCGGCCAGGTGGCCGAGGAAATTGAGCGGCGCTTCGGGCTCGATCATGTGAGTTTTTTGCTCTCAGAGGAGTCGAAGGGGGTGCTGCCCCGGAAGGCGGATAAGGCGGGCCGCGTCCGGCCATGCCCGAAGGGCGGGGAGCCTCCCCCCGAGGAAGTCACCCTCGCCGGGGGGCTAGAGAATGGCGCGGGCGATCTCTTTCCCGGAAAGGCGCGCACCAAACTCCGCTCGACGGCCCTTGTCCCCCTCCAGGAGAATGGAAGAATTCTCGGGCTGATGCTCCTGGGTTCGAAGGACTCCGAGCGCTACGTCGCCGGGATGGGGACCCAACTCCTCGAACGCCTGGCGGTGAGAATGGGGACGGGAATCAACCTTCTCCTCCGCCTCGCCGGGGAGAACTCGGTTGAGGACTCGAAGCCGAGCCCGAAGGAGAACTCGAAACCGGGCTCTAAGTCGGGTTCGAAATCCAAAAAAAGAAAAAGCGCCCGAAGTTCCTCCTGAGACCGCCAGTGGAGCCAAACCCGGAGCGGTAATCCACAACCGGCCCGCTTGAAAAATAGTCCTAGGTTCGGACGCCCTCGCCCGCCGCCGCAAGCGACATCACTTCCTCGATACTCTTCAAGCTCTCGAGCGAGCGCACCCGCTCGACGATCCGCCGCCGCGTCTCCTCGTCCGCCACCGGCCCCGTCAGGTCGTCGAACCGCTCGATCAACTCCTCCCAGGAGAGCGGATTTCGCGGGTCCCCCTTCGGGTTGTCCTGGTGACCCTCGAAGCTCCCCCGCCGCGTGACGATTTTTACGTGCGACTGCCACTCGCCCGGGAATTTCTTCTCGAGCTCGGGGTCCCCGTAGCACTGAATCCGATCGATAATCGACGAGTAGACGCGCGAGCTCAGGAAATCGTCCGTGTACTCGTCGAGCCCCGCCTTCCGCCTCAGGAGGGCGACGGCGACGGCGTATTGAAGGCTGAACTGCGCGTCCACCACATTTTGCGGGTTCACCTTGATGTCGTTGGGCTCGACCACCACCATCACCGCCGTCTCGGGTACGCGCACCTCGACGCGCGAGACCTCCTCGGGCTGGATATCGTTTTCGCGGCAAAGGCGGATGACCAGATCCACCGGCCCGTGGTTGTAGCGGCAGGTGGCGTAGGGCTTGATCGCCGACTCGCAGATCTCCCAGTACTCGCCCAGCCGCTCGGTCACGAACTCGGGATGGGCGTCGTCGCTGAAGGCGTGAAGAAAACCATACTTCCCCTCGAGAATATCCTCGGGTCCCGTGAAGCCCTCCTGGGCCAGATAGGTGGCGATAATGCCGCCGTGGGCCGCCCAGCCGGGGTGAAGGCGCTTCGTCCAAGAACCGGTTTCGAGGAACTGCATCGAGCTGGACGCCTGGCTGCCCGCGATGCCGAAAGCGTTCGAGGTGGCCTCCCGCGAGAGGCCGAGCATCTTCGAGGCCACCAGGGAGGCGGCGAAGGTGCCGCAGGTGCCCGTGGGGTGAAACCCCCGCTCGTAGTGGCTCGTCGGATTAAGTGCGTTCCCCACCCGGTTCGTCACCTCGTAGCCGGCGACGATGGCTTCGATCACCCGCTTGGGGTCGGAGTTATGCGCCTCGGCGGCCGCCAGGGCGGCCGGCATGACGCTCACCGCCGGGTGAAGGCTCGAGCGCGTCGTCACGTCGTCCATCTCGATGGCGTGGCCCACCCCCCCGTTCGCCAGCGCGGCGCTCGGCGCGTCGGTTCGAAGCGGGGTACCGACTACGGTGCACGGGCCACCCTTGGGCGCGCGCTTTTTGACGAAATTGTGAAACACCCGCGAGCTTCCGGCCTCGCAGGCCCGGAGCGTCACCCCCAGGAAATCGAGAAGAAAATACTTGGCCCGGTCGCGGGCCTCCTCGGGAAGGGAGTCGTACCTGATCGCGTGAACATGATCGAGCAGCTTTTGCGTGATACCCATCGCGGGGCTCCTTGGCTAATCATTTGGACAGCTAATCGTTTCGCCAGTTAATCGACTTGTCAAAAATGCGGACCGGAGGCGGCCTCCCCCGGCCCGCGCTCTCATGATTATGACCCGGTATTATGCTCCCAAAAAGGGCGCGCTGGGAAACCTGTCCTCTCCGGGAATTTCTTCCGCAGGATTCCATCCCGGGGAATTCTTGTCAGCCGCCGCCGCGCGGGGGTATGATCGCCCCGCCGCCCGCCGAACTTTCCCAATCGAGGCCCCAGATGAGCGATTGCCTGTTT
Source organism: bacterium (assembly GCA_030922375.1). GTDB lineage: Bacteria > UBA8248 > UBA8248 > UBA8248 > UBA8248 > UBA8248. The sequence goes on from JAVEPB010000238.1 coordinate 18,097, forward strand.
TGCAAGATCGCCGCCGGCGAAATTCCATCGGCGAAAGTGTTTGAAGATGAAGACCTTCTCGCCTTCGAGGACATCAGCCCCGCCGCGCCGGTCCATGTCCTCATCATCCCCAAAACCCACCTCGACTCGATCCGGCATGCGGGCGAGGAGCACAAGGAGCTGATCGGCCGGATTCACCTCGCCGCCAACCGGATTGCCGCCGAGCGCGGGCTGGCCGAGGGCGGCTACCGCATCGTCAACAACTGCGGGGCCGACGGCGGGCAAACCGTCCCGCACCTTCACTTTCACCTCCTGGGCGGACGCGCGATGACCTGGCCGCCGGGCTAGCGCCTATCGGCGCCGATGTTTCGGCAGTGCTGCCTGGCCAGCAATGCCTTGGCGGCATTACCCCCCTCCGCCCGGAGGGCGCGCCCGTCAATCGTCCTCCCGGACGCGCCCTCTCGTCTTTTTTAGATCCGAGCGCTCGCTTTTTTCCCGGAGCCGCCGCTCCTTCGCGCCGCGCGTGGGCTTCGTCGCCGCGCGCCGCTTGGGCGGTCGCGCCACCTCCTCGAGCATCCCCCTGAGCTTTTCGAGGCAGTCGGCCACGTTGCGCCCCTGATCGCGGAACCGCTGGCTCGTCAGGACGAGCTCGCCCTCCCCCGTGATGCGGCGGCGAAATTTCAATAAAAACCGCTCGCGCACATCCCCGGGCAGCGACGCGGACCCCGCGACGCGCCAGCGCAGCGTCGCCTTCGTGTTCACCTTGTTGACGTTCTGGCCGCCCGCGCCCGAGCTTCGCGAGAACCGGAAATGAAACTCGCGGAGGGGAATCCTGATCCGGTTGTTCACCTCGAGCATGGGAGACCTCCTTCGAGGACAACTTCGCGGGTGAAAGTTTCAAGGTGAATATTACAAGAAGAAGGATAACAGGTTCGGGAAACTTGAATGGCCGCCGGTTCAGGCCACCCAGCCTCCGCCGTGCATGATGTCGCCGTGTGCAGCATCGCCGTCGTAAAAAACGGCGGCCTGGCCCGGCGGCACGGCCCCGAGCGCG
>JAVEPB010000239.1 GCA_030922375.1 bacterium
CAGGAACTTTCGCTGGCTCGCCAGCTTCGGCGGAACCTCGGGCGGATTGTCGCACCCGTCCACCGTCCCGAAGTAGAGAAAGTTCTCGGGAAAAGGGGCCTCCGCTTGTTGAGGCTGGCGCTCGATCCCCCGCCGCCCCGCACGGACCGCCGCCCAGTTCTCATCGACCCCGGCCCCGAGCGGGGTGAGCATCCCCGCGCCCGTGATCCAGACTTCTCTGCCTTCCATCGCGCCTTCCGATCTATGAGATTTCGACGTCGCGGGTGAGGACGCGGAAAAGGTGCGCCTGCTCCTCGGGGTCCTCGTAGTCCTTGAGGTCCACCACCCGCCCCGAAAATTCGACGGCCACCTTGCGCTCGCCGTCCACCGTGGCGGCGCCCTTGTAGAGGCTCCGGCCCTCCTCCTCGCCGACGGCCTCGACCCGGAGTTCGATCTGATCGCCCGGCAGCGCGAAGCCGTAGTATTTGATCGTCTCGACCCGCTCGAGCAGGAACCAGCGCTCGCACTCCGAGCCCGCCGCCTCGAGCCATCCCGAAAGCTGGACCAGCGCCTCGAGGATCATCGAGCCGGGCATCACCGGAAACCGGGGGAAATGATACTCGAGAATATCCTCGCTCATGGTGACGTTCTTGACGCCCTCCATGGACACCCCCCGCTCCCATGAGGTCACGCGGTCAACCAGCAGGTAGCGCATTCGCCGTCTCTCCCATTTATTCCCCCGTCTCTCCAGCCTCGCCTTCGCCGGCCCCGCCCTCGCCCAGGAACATCACTGAGGCGACGGCGTAATTGTCGGCGTGGCTGATCGAAACCGTCATCTGGTCGATCTTCAAGCGCCGGGCCATCTTCTCCATCGACCCGTGAAGCCGGAGGACCGGCTTGCCCGAAGGGGTGGACTCCACCTCGACCTCCCGGAACCGGCCGGTGGCCCCGAAGCCGCCCATGCCCACCCCGAAGGCCTTCAGGCAGGCCTCTTTCGCCGCGAACCGTCCGGCCAGGTGGGGATAGGGGTCGGGCCGGGAGTTGCAGTACACAAGCTCCGCCTCGGTGTAGATGTCCCGCCCAAAAGCCTCCTGGCGATCGAAGGCCGCCTTGAGCCGATCGATTTCGACGAGATCGATTCCCTGGTACAAACGCACGAGCGCCCTCCCGGTCTCAGCCGATGTGCATCCCGCCGTCCACGGTGATGGCCTCGCCGTTGATGTAGCCCGCCGCCGGGGAGGCGAGAAACACCACCACCCCGGCGATGTCCCCCGGCTGGCCGAACCGTTTCGAGGGGATGCGCTCCATGATCTGTTCGCCGGCGCGTTTGCGGACGACCTCGCTCATGTCGGTTTCGATCATGCCGGGCAGAACGGCGTTGAAGCGCAGGCCGCGCCCGCTCATCTCCGCCGCGCAGGCGCGCGTGAAAGAAATAACACCCGCCTTGGCGGCGGCGTAGTTCGTCTGGCCCCCGCCGCCCATGACCCCGATGATCGATGAGATGTTGATCACGCACCCCGTCCGCGCGCGCATCATGATCTCCGCCGCCGCCTTGGTGCAGTTGTAGACGCCGTTCAGGCTCACGCCGATCACCTTGTCCCAGTCGGCGGGCTTCATCCTCAAGAGCAGGGTATCCTTGATGACGCCCGCGTTGTTCACCAAGATATCCAGCGTGCCGAAATCCTCCTTGACCGATTCGAACATCGCGCCGACCTGATCGAAGGAGGAAACGTCGGCCCGATAGGTCTCGGCGCGCCCTCCGGCCCCCTCGATTTCGGCCTTCACCTCGCCCGCCGCAATCTCCGACGCGCTGTAGTTGATCGCCACAGCCGCGCCCGACTCCGCTAGCGCGAGAGAGCAAGCGCGGCCGATGCCGCGGCCCCCGCCGGTGACCAATGCCACTTTTCCGCCCAGATCGATGTTCATCTATGCCGCCTTTCCGACAACGAGGGTCGCGTTTTGTCCGCCAAAACCGAACGAGTTCGTGATCGCCGCGGGAACCGGCATCCTGCGCGACTCGTTCGGAACATAATCCAGATCGCACCGGCGATCGGGGCTTTCGAGATTCCGCGTGGGGTGCACCTCATCGCGCGCCACGCTCAGCGCCGTGAAAATGAACTCGGGTGCCCCGCAGGCCGCGATCAGATGGCCGATCATCGACTTCGATGAACTGATGGCCAGCTCTCCGGCCGTTGGGCCGAACACTTCCTTGATCGCCAGCGTCTCGGCCGGGTCATTGAGCTTCGTTCCCGTCCCGTGGGCGTTCACGTAGGCGATCTCGCCGGGGGCCATCCCCGCGTCCCGGAGCGCCTCGCTCATCGACCGGGCCGCGCCCCGGCCCTTCGGGTCGGGAGCGGTCACCTGGTAGGCGTCCATACTCGAGCCGTAGCCGCAGAGCCGGGCATGGGCGCGCGCGCCCCGGCGGGCGGCGTGTTCCGCCGACTCGAGGAGGATCATCCCCGCCCCCTCGCCGACCACGAGGCCCGACCGCCTTCGGTCGAAGGGCCGGCAGAGCGCTTCGGGCTCGGCGGCCGCCGTCGTCGCCGCGCCGAGGAGAAGAAAAATCGCCATCCCCACCGGATGGATCATCGAGTCGGCCCCGCCGCAGAGGACAACGTCCGCCTCCCCCCGGCGAATCGCGCGCATTCCGAGGCCGATCGCCTGGCCCGCCGCGGCGCAGGCCGAGGTCAGGGTAGCCGAGGGGCCCCGGAATCCAGCCCAATTCGCGATCAGCGAGGTGGCCCGCTCGGGCGGGTTTTGAAAATATCCCGAAGGGTGGGTCTTCTCAAGCTCCCCGGCGAATCGAACGGAGTCGAAACCCTCGCGCTCGCCGATCCAGGGGGCGAAGTCCTCGAGCCGGTAGGTGCTCAGCCCGGTTCCCATGATCACCCCCGAGCGCCGGGGGTCGGTCTCGCCCGGCGAGAGCCCCGCGTCCGCGAGGGCGCTCCGGGAGGCGTCCAAGGCGAAAAGGACGCGCCGCTCACCCTCCGAGGCCAGTTCCCCGGGGAGGCGCTCGCGCAGGGCTTCGATTTCACCGGCGGACACCTCGCCAGCCCCGGCGATGGGCAGCCCGCCCGCCTCGAACGATGAGACGGGCCTCACCCCCGACTCGCCCGCGAGGGCGCGGCTCCAGGCGACTTCGAGATCCGCCCCCAGGGCGGTCACCATGCCCATTCCGGTGATGAGAACTTCGCTCACGGGGCCTCCCAGTCCCACCGGGGTTCGATCCAGCCGATATCGCGGTAGAAATTTGCGACCTCTTCGGGATTTTTCTCCTTGAAGTGCGGAAAGACAAAGCGTTCGGCGCTCGCGATCCGCTCCCCGTCCCGCTCCACCCAGGCCCGGCAATTGCTCCACCGCCGGCCGGTGTCCACGATCTCCCCGTGAAGCTCCACCGTCGCCCCCGCGCGGAGGTCGGCGGGAACCTCGAGATTGTTGATGAGCGAAATCACGCAGGAGGTCTCGCACTTGTGGGTATAAACCACGAGCCAGCCTGTGATTTGGGACATGGCCTCGACCAGGATCGAGCCCGGAATCAGCGGCGCCCTCGAGAAATGTTTCTTGAGGTAGGCCTCCGACAGCGGAAACGTCTTTACGGCGCGAATGCGCTTCCCGCTTTCGAGCTCGGTGATGCGGTCAAAGTAGAGAAACCGCATGGCTCCCTCTCCTCCTAAAACAATACTTAGGCCGTATGCAATACCTCACGCCGCATGCAAATGCGCTGCACGCAGTGCGCGGCATGCAAATGTCTCAGGCCGGGCCGGCAGCGAACGCCGCGCAGGCGCCGTCAAAACCCCGTACCAAAACCAGCCCGGCCTCGAGGCGGGCGGCCTTCGTGCGGTCCGGAAACTCGAGAACATCCCCGCCCAGATTTTTCGCACCCGGGCTCGGAGGGACAGCTCCCTCGGCCATCGCCCTCAGCGCGATGAGCAGATCTACCGCCGGCCCGCCCCCCAAAAGGTGGCCGAAGGCGCCCTTGGTCGCAAGAGCGAGGGGGCGGTGGCCGCCTAAAACGGCCGCGAGCCCTTCGGCCTCGGCTTCGTCCTCCTCAACGTTTCCGCCGCCGTGGACCACCACCAGCCCCACCCGGCCGGGCCCGATTTCCGCTCTTTGAAGCGCGGCGGCGGCCGAGTCCCGAACCGCTTCGGCCAGATCGCCGGGCTCGTCACCGGCTGTGGCGCGCCCCCATCCTCTTATATGGCCGAGTCGGGGCTTCCCGCCCGCCGCGCCCTCGGGCTCCAGCAACAAAGAGGCGGCTCCCTCGCCCAGGGCGGCAACGCCATCCGGCTTCAGCAGCCCCCGCTTCAGATAGCGGGCCACCGACCTGACCGACACCGCCGGGCTCACCCCGGCGGCCAGTGCGGCGCCCGCCATGCCCTCGCGAAGGGATTCGGCCGCCTCGATCACCGCCTGGGCGGCCGCCTCGGCCCCCGGGCTGAAGAGGCCGTTCTCCCCCCTCAGGCCGAACTGAATCGCCACCTGGCAAAAAGCTGTGGAGTTGAGCATCCCGAGCGGCCAGAGCGGGGGAATCTGGGTCATCCCCTCATTGAAAAACCGCCCCAGGTCCACCCCGCCACCTTCCACACGCGAGGCCTGGACGGCGGAGACGAAATCCGCCTCTCCGGGGTCCACCGAATCCATCCCGGCGAAAAAAGCCATCTCCTCGCCGGAGAGCCCGGCCTCTTTTCTTCCAACTTCCGCGAGGGCCCCGGCTTCATCTAGAGCGTCCGAAACCGCCGCGAGGAGCATATGGGTGTGCCGCCCCATGAGGCGGGCGGCGCGGCGATCCGCACCCAGCAGTTCCGGGCCGGGCGGGACGCAACGCGCCGTCTCGATGGCCTTCTGGGTGGGAAATAACCCGGCCAGCTCATCGTCGGGGGCGAGGAAACTTCTCCCCGCGCAAAGGGCCTCCCACGCGGCGTCCAGGCCCCGGCCCGCCGCCGTGACGATCCCTCCTCCGGTGACGGCGAGAGCGGCGGGCATCGGTCACTCACCTTCGTAGCGGCCGAGGCAAAGCGTGGCGTTTTGCCCGCCGAACCCGAAGCTGTTCGAAAGCGCGATCCGGTGCCCGGCGGCGCGCGTCTCGTTTGGCACATAATCCAGGTCGCACCGGGGGTCGGGGTTTTCGTAGTTGATCGTCGGAAGTATCTCGGAGCGGCACATCCCCTCTAGGGCGAAGATCGCCTCGACGGCGCCAGCCGCCCCGATGGTGTGACCGATCAGCGACTTGTTCGAGCTGATCGGAACGCGCCCGGCGGCGTCCCCGAAAACCTCCTTGATGGCCTTGGTCTCGGTGAGATCGTTTTTCGGGGTCGAGGTGCCGTGGGCGTTGATGTATTCCACCTCGCCGGGCGAGACGCCGGCGTCGTCGAGCGCTCCACGCATCGCGAGAATTGCCCCCACCCCCTGGGGGTGCATGTCGGTGATGCGGAAGGCGTCGGCCGAATCGCCGTAGCCGAGCACCTCGCCCAGTATCGGCGCCCCGCGCGCGAGCGCATGTCCGAGTTCCTCGAGAACGATGGAGCCCGCCCCCTCGGACATCACAAAACCGTTTCGCCTCCGGTCGAAGGGCCGCGAGGCCTTCTGGGGGCTCTCGTATTTCTCCACCAGCGCCGTCAGCAGGACAAAACCCAAAAAACCGCCGTAGGAGATCGCCGACTCGCACCCGCCTGCGATCATCGCGTCCGCCTTGCCGTCGCGGATGATGCGGAGCGCCTCGCCCACCGCCTGTCCTCCCGCCGCGCAGGCCGAGCAGACGGAGATCGTGGGGCCCTGGGCGTCGAACGCAGTCGCCACCACCGAGGTCGCCACATCAATCTTCCGCCGGTAGAAATGAAGAAAATCGTAACCGCCCGAGCGCATGAGATCGCCGAAATCCCACTTTCCCTCCCAGGGGGAATCGCCCCCCGGGCGCCAGTGGCGAAACAGCTGAATCATTTCGGGGATATCGGCGTGCTCGCCGTGGGAGCCGACCGAGACGCCGACGCGGGAGCGATCGGGAATTCCGTCGAGGCGCGCGAGGGCGGCGGCCTCGCCGGTGGCGATGAGCATCATGCGGACGCCGCGCGTCGTGAGTTTGAGAAGCGGGCGGCGGGAGGGGTCTTCGCGCTCTTCGATCCAGGCGTCGTCCACCTCGCCGGCTATCTGACAGGGAAGCTTGGCGGGGTCGAACTGACGAATGAAATCGATGCCCGATTTTCCCTCGCGGGCGGCGTCGAAGCTCGCGGCGACATCCCCGCCGAGGGGGGTCATCATCCCATAGCCTGTGACAACGACACGTTTCGAAGGCCGGGCCATGGAGGACAACTCCCGAGGAAACTCCGCGAAGAAAACCGGGGCGGCGGATGAATCAGAAGATTTGTTTTTCTTCCTGGAGAGAGGTCAGCCAGTTCTGGACCACTTCGTCGCCACTCGGCAAAACGGCGGGCTTTCCGGTTTCGGAGCAGACGATACGGGTTCCCTCATCTGTCTTCCAATCCGCGCCGGCCGGGCTTTTTTCGGGCAAGAGGCCGAAAATGTCCTTCACCGCCGCCGACAGCGTCCGCGGGGTGACGAGGGCCGGAAGCTCGTCCACCGGGGTTCCCGGCTCGAGATCATCGGCCGCCTCGGTCAGGCGCATCCTGAGGACCTCCACGCCCTTTTCGGTGACATCGTTGTTCTCGTCGATAGCCACGCCCTCGCCGAAAAGCTCCTCGACGTGCTCGAGAACGAAGTTGCGGGCCATCTTCACCCCGAACACCTGCTCCAGGCGAAAGTTCACGTCGAGAAAATCGAGGGAAAGAACGCCCAGATCGTCCACCAGCGAACTGTCGGGGGTGATGGCGTCCCGGTCCACGCCCGTGGTGTGGACGATAGCGTCGTAAACCTCCTGCATGATCCGTTCATCGCTGATCATGTTCTGCGCCATGCAATTCTCCTCGTACCTCTTGTAATATCCTGCCTCTTATAATCCCCGGCCGCATGTAATCCCAGGCGGGGCTTGCTGAAATACAGCGTCAAGGATGCATCATCCGGGCGGCGTTGGCCAGCGCAAACGATTGCTCACGCCCCGGTCGGCGATGATCGTCTGGCCGCGGACGACATCGCTCGCGGGCCCCAGG
>JAVEPB010000240.1 GCA_030922375.1 bacterium
TGCGCGTAGGAGACTGGGTGGTGGCGATTGGAAATCCTTTTGGTCTCGCGCACACCGTTACAGCGGGAATCGTCAGCGCCAAGGGAAGAGTAATCGGCGCCGGCCCCTACGATAACTTCATCCAGACCGACGCCTCGATTAACCCCGGAAACAGCGGCGGGCCGCTTTTCAATCTGTCCGGGGAGGTTGTCGGAATCAACACCGCGATTTTCAGCCGCGGCGGAGGAAACATCGGCATTGGGTTCGCCATCCCGATCAATCAAGCAAAAACCCTTATGCCCCAACTCCGCAAGGGTACAATTGTCCGGGGATTTTTAGGCGTTTCGATTCAGCCCGTGGACGAAACCCTCGCCAAGGCCTTGAAGCTCGATAAGGCCCAGGGCGCTCTTGTATCGAGTCTCGTAAAAGACGGTCCGGCAGCCAAGGCCGGAGTTAAGCGCGGCGATGTCATCCTCTCGCTCAACGGGACAAGTGTGAAAGATCCCCGCACTCTTTCCCGTATGGCCGCCGGGCTTTCTCCCGGGGCCACAGGGAAACTCGGAGTCTCACGCAAGGGGAAATCCTTAACCATCACCCTCACCGTCGGGAAAATGCCCGGCCAGACCCAGGTGGCCAGTGCCACCGGCAAGGCGGAGTTGGGAGATAAACTCGGCCTCGAGGGCCAAAACCTCACCCCCGATCTCGCCAAGCAAATCGGAGCGGAATCCAAAGCCGGCGTTGTCATCGTCAGGGTGATGCCTCGAAGCCCGGCGGCCAATGCCGGTCTCAGACGAGGCGACGTAATTATCGAGGCCAATCAAAAAACAGTGAAAACCGTTGACGACCTTTCAGCGGCGATCAGGCGGAATAAAAAAGAAGACAACTTGTTTTTGATCGAACGCCGCGGAGCTACCCGCTTCGTTGTAATTGAAGGGACCGGCTAGAAGAGGGAAAAATGGCGAAGGGAGTAGGGACCAGCGATAGCCTCATCGAAGCGGCCTCTGTAATATGCGGCCAGCTTGGCGCTCGTGCGGTGTTCGTTCACGCCGACGCCATGAAGGATCTAAATGCACTCTCGCAGCTCCCCCCCGATGTGGAGCGTTTCGTCACCACCTGCTCACCCGATCTTTTTGAGGAGCTGGAGGAATCCGACTGCCGGGTTTTCCAGCTTCCCCCGGTCTCCCTAAACCGGATTGACGCCATAAAAATGGGAGTCGTCATCGCCCTGAGCGAGGGAGCCATTACCAAGGAAGACACCATCGTTTGCCTCTCCGGTCTTTCGGAAAATGAGCAAATAGACACACTTATCGTGTTTCGCCTGGATCAAGAAAAAGAAATGATGCTAACCTCCGAAACGCAAAACGAACTGAACGGGGTGGACCCGAAGGTATTTGAAACCATCCTCTCTCTATCGCTTGAATTGGCGGCCGAGGGGCGCGAGGGAAAGCCCAGGGGGGGTCTCTTTGTCCTCGGAGATCACGATAGCGTTCTTCAATACTCCCGGCAGATGGTGATCAATCCGTTTCATGGCTACCCGGAAGAGCAGAGAAACATCATGGACCCAACCCTCCGGGAAACCGTAAAAGAGTTCAGCGCCATTGACGGCGCCTTCATCATTCGCGGAGATGGTATTATAGAAGCTGCTGGCCGCCATCTCAGCGCCGCCGGGGACATCGATCTGCCGCCCGGCCTCGGAACTCGGCACATGGCGGCGGCCGGCATTTCGGAAGTGAGTACCGCGACCTCGTTCGTTATTAGCGAATCCACGGGAACTGTAAGCGTATTCAAGGATGGAAAAATATTCTTGCAAATCGGAAAATCCAAGCCTACAAAAGGAAAAACAGTTAAAAGCAAATCCTCCATTAAAGGGAAACCGAGATGACCGCTACCAAATTATTCAAAAGAGTAAATGTTTACGGTGTCCTTTTCGTCTTGTTCGCAGGCGGCATTGCCACCCTTCTGGGAATTGCATCAATTCTGTTGATGCTCGACATGGTCGGGATTTCGATATTCTAGCCCCGACGGGATTTCGCCCGTATGACTCTCGATACTTTCGATCGGTATAAAAACAACCTCTATCTATCCCCTATTTCGACCGGCACGCTCGAAAAAATCGGAGGCCTTTGCGGCCTCTCGGATTCATCCACCGTTGTTGACGTGATCTGCGGGAAAGGCGGCGCCGCCTTGACCCTCGCGGAAAAATTCCGGTGCATCGTGACAGGCGTCGAGGCGCGGGCCGATTTCGCCGAAGAGGCGCGTCGGCGGGCCGTATTCAAGGATCTCGATCATTTTGTAAATATTGTTGACGCCGGACCGGACCATCTTCCTTTCGACGATTTTTATTTCGATTTGGCATTGATGGTGGGCCAAACCGCTCCCTGCGCCTCCAGGGAATCCGTCGCGGAATTGCGCCGAATTGTCCGGCCGGGAGGATGGATTGCACTATCGGAAGTCGTATGGAAATCCGGCCCGCAGGCTGCCCCCGGCCCGGCTATCAACGAATGGCCCCGGGAATTCGCACCGAACCGCATGGCCGGCATGGAAGAACGAATCACTGAATTTCGAGAGACCGGTTACGCTGTCGAACTCGCCGAACTCGAGTCAGATACGTCATGGGAGCACTATTATGTCCCTCAGGCCAAGGCTATACTGGAAAACAGGCGGGAATATAACGGATCTTCCGAAGCGCAATCGACGCTGGATCTATGGCAAAAGGAACTCCATTTCTATCATACTGGAGGCGGAAAGGATTCGCTGGGCTACGCCTGTTTTTTGCTGCGTTGCCCTTAGTCTCTAGAGGGGATTCGGATAAACGAGAATTCAGGGGATTTCCCCAGCCGTCATCCCTCAATGAAACCATTGTCTCTTTAAAAGGGGCAGGCGATGAATACTGCGGCCAAAGGAAAAAAAGTGCGTACGCTGGGAGTTTTGACGGGGGGAGGCGATTGCCCCGGGCTGAATGCCGTGATTCGTGCAATCGTTCTCACCGCGGAGCGGGAGGGCGTTCGCGTCCAAGGTATACGAAACGCGTTCAGCGGACTGATTCACAAACAATTCACCGAGCTCGACTCCTCGAAAGTGGACCACCTTTTGCAGTACGGCGGAACGATGCTGGGAAGTTCGAACCGGGACAATCCTTTTCAGGTCATGATGACGATAGACGGCGATCATCGGGCGGTGGATGTCTCAGAGACCGTTATCAAAAATTTCCATGAAGCCGGACTTGACGGATTGATCGCCATCGGCGGCGACGGCACATTACAAATCACCTATCAACTCACACAAATGGGCCTTCCGGCGGTATGCGTTCCCAAAACGATCGACAACGATCTACTGGCTACCGATGTCACTTTCGGATTCGACACGGCAGTGGGCATCGCCACCGAGGCGATTGATCGAATCCGGACCACGGCGGAGAGCCACGGCCGACTGATGGTTGTCGAGGTCATGGGCCGGAACGCTGGGTGGATAGCCCTTTTTTCGGGGCTCGCGGGAGGAGCCGACGTCATCCTGATTCCTGAAATTCCATTTTCTCTTGAAGCAATCATCAATGAAATCAGGTCCGACCGATCCGCCGGGAAAAATTTTAGTATCATCGTTGTGGCCGAAGGCGCCCGGCAAAAAGACGGTGAAGTCGTCGTCAAAAGAACGGTGGACGATCCGACGGAGCCTCGACGGCTCGGCGGAATCGGAAATGTCGTGGGCCAGCTCCTCGAGGACGAAACGGGGCACGATACCAGGGCCACCGTGCTCGGGCATATTCAGCGGGGCGGAACCCCCTCGACCTACGACAGAAATCTTTCGACACGCTTCGGTGTGCATGCCGCCCGCAACGCCATCGATGGGAATTTCGGCCATCTCGTGGCCCTTCAAAAAGGACTTATCGAGCTGGTTCCCTTGGCGGATGCCGCCCAAGGCCAACGCCTGGTTTCGCCCGACAGCGATTTCATCCGGGTCGCGCGGTCCGTGGGCATTTCATTCGGCGATGAATTGTAATTCTGCCGCTCCGATACACACCACGGAGAATCCATGAACGAAATTATTTCCTTGACCGCCCGTGAGTTGTCCGAAAAACTTCAGGCGCGGGAAGTTTCATCCGAAGAAGCGACAAGGACCTATCTGGAAAGAATCGAAGAAACCGATGAGCGGGTTCACGCCTACCTGAAGGTACTGGGCGACGAGGCCCTGGAAGCCGCCAGAGAAGCCGACAAGCATTTGGGAAACGGGAACGGATCCTCGCCATTGCTGGGTCTTCCCGTTGCCGTGAAAGACCTTCTTTGCATGAAGGGCACGCCCACGACCTGCGGATCGAAATTTCTCGAAAACTTCATCGCACCCTATGACGCTACGGCGGTTCGCCTTCTAAAAGAAGCGGGCGCCGTTATCGTTGGCAAGCTCAACATGGACGAATTCGCCATGGGGTCATCCACCGAACACAGCGCCTTCGGTGCGACGCGAAATCCCTGGAACCTCGAGACCATCCCCGGAGGCAGCAGCGGCGGCTCCGCGGCGGCGGTCGCGGCGCGGACATGCGCCATTTCCCTGGGGTCCGACACTGGAGGCTCGATCCGCCAGCCCGCCGCGTGCTGCGGCGTTGTGGGGATGAAACCCACCTATGGGCGCGTATCCCGGTACGGGCTGATTGCCTTCGCAAGCTCCCTGGACCAAATCGGCCCCTTCACACACACGATCTACGATTGCGCCATGATGCTGAATGCCATCTGCGGCCACGACCCGCTGGACTCCACATCGTCCGGCGAAGCCGTCCCCGACTACACCAAAGGCCTGGGCGCCGGCGCGAAAGGGCTTCGCATCGGCATTCCAAAAGAATATTTCATCGAAGGGATGGACCCGGAGGTCGAGGCGGCGGTTCAGGGCGCGATTGAAGTCATGGAAGACATGGGGGCGGAGATTCAGGAAATCTCGCTGCCATACACGAAGTACGCTTTACCGTGCTACTACATCATTGCCCCGGCCGAGGCGGGCAGCAATCTTGCCCGCTACGACGGGGTTCGCTTCGGGCTCCGCGTCCAGGAGGATACGTCAGAGTACGGCCCCCTCCACGGGATGTACGCCGGCAGCCGGGAGAGCGGATTCGGCGAGGAGGTCAAGCGGCGGATCATGCTCGGAACCTATGCGCTTTCGTCCGGCTACTACGATGCCTACTACACAAAGGCGCAGCGGGTGCGCACCCTGATCTGCCGGGAGTTCCGTGAAGCGTTCAAGTCTCTGGACGTCATCATGTCGGCAACGACACCCACCCCCGCTTTTCGCTTCGGGGAGCGGATGGACGATCCCATCAGCATGTATCTTTCCGATATCCTGGCAATCCCGTGCAACATGGCCGGCCTACCGGGAATCAGCCAGCCCTGCGGGCTCACCTCATCCGGACTTCCCATCGGGCTCCAGTTCGTCGGCAAGGCATTCGGAGAGCAGGAAGTCCTGCGCGCCGCGGCGGCCTTCGAGGGAGCCACCAGCCATCATCTCGCTCTCCCGCCTCTTTAAGGAAAGGGGGAAGTCTTGGGCGATGTCCGGGAATTCACCGAGCTTTTAGGCGACGGAATCGCGGAGGAATTGAGGAAAAGTTTGCATTCCGTTGCGGAGTCGCTTCCGGAAAACTACCGGTTCGATACGGTGGACCTCTCCCATGAAAGCCGCAAAAAAGGCGCCCGCCAGCTCTACGACCAGGCGGTGGAATCCATGAAACGCACCGGAGTCGGAATTAAATACCCCACCGCCACCGTCGAGGAGAGTCCAAACGCCGTTTTGCGGAAACTCCTGAAATTTTCCGTGATTCACAGGCCCGTCACCACCATTCCGGGAATCAAAACGAATTTCACCGGGAAAATCGATCTGGATATCGTTCGCGTCGCGACGGGCGGAACTTACGACGACCCGGGGCAAATGATCGGCGATTACGCCGCGGCGAGTCTCCGCGTGGTCGATCGGAGGACCTGCGAGCAAGCCGCCCACTACGCTTTCTCCATCGCGCTGCGGGACCGCAAGTCGCTTACATCGTCGAGCAAGTACACCATCCAGCGGGTGACGGACGGCCTCTTCGAGGACATCGTTGACGATGTGGCCGAGGAATTTCAATTCTCGGGCCAGATCGAACACCGCCGCGAGCTTTTCGACGCCCTGTTGGCGAAGTTGGCGATGGACCCCGAACAATTTCAGGTCGTCCTCGTCCTCAACGAATACGGGGATTTTCTGTCCGACCTGGCGAGCGGCCTCGTCGGGAGTCTCGGCCTGGGCGCTTCGGTGTCTCTCTCCTTCAACGAAAAGGGGCGGGCTGAGGTCGCCATGTTCGATGCCAGTCACGGCACCGCCCCCGATATCGCCGGCGAGGACAAGGCCAACCCTACGGCCATCCTTTTGGCTTTCTCCATGCTTTTAAAACATATCGGAAACAACCGCTCCGCGGACGCGCTTCGGGGCGCTCTGTTCGAGTGCATCGACGAGGGAGAGACGACCGGCGACCTGGGAGGCTCCCACGGGACGGAATCATTCACCCGAATTCTTATCGAACGGGTTGGGCTCCGTCTGGCCGGGTAATTAAAAGTGCCCGCGGCTTCAAGCCTCAAGCTTCGAGTCTCAGCCGGGGCTTTAAGTCTCACCCAGGCAATCGAATTTTTTTCTTGGTGCGGTGCGGGCGAAAATTCCCGAATCGCGGCGTTCCCTTTTTTTCATCAAGAGGATTTTAAATTCGATGGATTTCGAAACGATCATCGGGCTCGAGGTTCACGCCCAGCTGAAAACAAAGACAAAAATTTTCTGCGGCTCGAGCGCCGCCTTCGGCGGAGACCCGAACGCGCACACCTGCACGGTGGATCTCGGGCTTCCCGGCGTTCTCCCCGTTTTGAACCGGGAGGTGGTTGAATTCGCCATCCGGCTCGGGGTCGCCATCGGCGCCAGGATTGCGCCCATGTGCCGATTCGCACGGAAACACTACTTTTACCCGGACCTGCCCAAGGGCTACCAGATCAGCCAGTACGAAGAACCCCTGTGCGAGGGCGGGGAGGTCAGAATTTATCCCAAAAACGGAGAAATGCGCCGGGTCCGGATCACGCGGATTCACATGGAAGAGGACGCCGGCAAGCTCATTCACGGCGAGGAAATGGGCGACGCCGCCCACTCCTACGTCGATCTGAACCGCGCGGGCGTCCCGCTCCTCGAGATCGTGGGCGAGCCCGACCTCCGGAGCCCCGAGGAGGCGGAAACCTACCTCAAGAAAATTCACACCCTCGTCCGCTATCTGGATATCTGCGACGGCAACATGCAGGAGGGGAGCCTGCGCTGCGACGCCAATATCTCGATTCGCCCCCGCGGCTCCGAGAAGTTGGGCGAGAAGGTCGAAATCAAGAACATGAACTCTTTCCGCAACTTGAGGCGCGCGCTTGAATACGAAGAAGAGCGCCAGCGGATCGCCTACCATGGGCGGGAGCCCATCGTTCAGGAAACCAGGCTTTTCGACGACTCGACCGGTACAACGCGCCAGATGCGCACCAAGGAATACGCGCACGATTACCGCTACTTTCCGGACCCGGACCTCGTTTCCCTCGAGGTCGGTAAAGAGTGGATCGACGAAGTGCGCGCGGCGCTCCCCGAGCTCCCGGACGATAAGCGCGACCGCTTTCAAAGTGAATACGAACTCCCTCTGTACGATGCCGAAGTCCTCTCGGCCGAGCGCGCACTCGCCGATTTTTTCGAGAGCGCCGTGAAGGAGGCGGGGACCGGCTCGGCCAAGCAGGTGAGCAACTGGGTCATGGGCGATATTTTAAGAGTCTTGAACGAGCGAAAGCTCGAAATCGATCAAAGCCCCGTATCTCCCGGACAACTCGCCCGGATGGTCGGCCTGATCGAGAGCGATGTCATCAGCGGCAAGATCGCCAAACAGGTGTTCGACCTCATGGCCGAGACCGGGAAGGACCCCGAGACTATCGTCGAGGAAGAGGGCCTGCGCCAGATTACGGACACCGGGGCCATCGAGGCCTCGGTGGAAGAGGTGATCGCCGCCAATCCCGGCGAGGTTGAGGGCTACAGGGGCGGAAAAACCCAATTGATGGGCTTTTTCGTGGGCCAGGTCATGAAAGCCACCCAGGGGAAAGCCAACCCCCAGGCCGTTCAAAAAATCCTCCGGGAAAAACTCGACGCCTGAAAAGCAAGGGCCACCAGAGCTTCGAGAACAATCGTTTAAAACCCGGATTTCCCTTTCAGGTCTTCAATTTTCCCGCCCCTCAGGATGATGACGACTCATCATTCAATCGGTTAATCCTTCCTCTCGTCCGCTGGTGGAGCACGCCCGGTGGGTGAAGCCCAAAAGAGATGCCTTTGGCTCGGATTCGGCCGGCGCTGTGAAATATTGGTATATCCCTCTTTTATGCCAAATCAGTCCTGGATGTAAGCGTCTTTGTACTGGAGAAGATCCTCCCGGCCGGGGCTGAAAATCTGGAGGTCCTGGGAGCCCTCCTCCAGGGACTGGAGCGCGTGCTCGACATTGGATTTGAAAAGAATCACGTCACCTTCGCCGACCTCCCGCTCTTCATCGCCTTCCACCTGAAACCTGAAACGGCCCCGGCGGATGTAGGACACCTGTTCTTCCGGATGGCGGTGCGCCGAAACCTCCGCCCCTTTGCTGAAAGTCCACAGCGCCAGCATCTGGTTCTCGCCCACCACCATCTGAAGCTCGATATGGCTCTCGGGAGGAATGTTGGGATGGCTGATGCGGGCCTTCGGAATGGTATTCCAGTTCTGAAATATCATCGCTCTTTCCTCCATTTACTGCTCATCGCCGGAATTAAGCGACAAGCAATTAGCGAAAATAACAAAACAAGGCTGTCAACCGATTATAAGATGCTTCTTAATCACTCTTCGATGGCGGTTGCCCCTTCTAATTTGGCGAATTACTTCTTTTTGAAAGGTTTTGCACTCTTCCACCACAAGCCCGTGGCGCTTGGGCCACTTGAATCTTTCAATACATACTACGTCGGCGCCTCAAAAGCCTCCTTGCACCCCGAAAGGATCTCCAACAGACTTCGGCTCAATCGATTAACCGGCCAAACAATCAACCCGCCCGCCAGGACCGCGTCGTAGTTCGGGTGAGGAGTTCGCTGCCCTCACTTTCCACGAGAACCATCTGCTCGATGTTCGTGCCGCCCACCCCGGGCAGGACGAACTGCGGCCTTACGCAGATCACCCCAGCGGGAGAATCAAAAGGCCGCGCCCCATTCCGAGGAGGGTTTCGCTGAACGCACCCGGCGGAAACGACGGAAAATGATTTGTGAGGTAAGTCTAACTACCCATGCGGTCTTAGAATGATCGCTCGATGACGATGAGAATCTCGATGCCGCGGGTACGCATCGATTCCCGGGCCCGGGAAATTCGATTTTCAATCTCTTCCTTTGAAATTCCGGTTCCGTTTTCGATGACCACTTATTTGAACCTTGGCATTCATACGAATACGAAGTTCTCCATCTGATCGGGTGCTCTCAAAGGGAGTGGTACAACTATCGGGACAGGTCAGGGGGCAAATTTCGGAATTGGTTTGAACTCGTAGCCTTCACCCTATGGAGCCACCCCAATACGAACAAGTTGATCCCGAATGCACCTGGCATACGCGGCAGGCCCGCGAAATTTCACGAGTTCACATGCCATTTTTATTGATGAAAAGGTCTCGTAATCCAACCCGGACAAATCAGGAATGACAGGGCCACTAGTCGCTTCATTAAACCGATCGCGAATACACTTGGCATATACGGCAGGCCCCCAGGATTTCACGATTGCACATGCCAGCATTATTGATGAACGGGTCTCATAGTCCAACCTGGACAAATCAGGATTAGACTGGGAATTAACCGGCGCCCAAAAGGAGAATAATACGAAGAACAGGAATAATTTGTAAATATTTGGGAGGATTATCAGGGTCCGGATATTTGCGGCGAGCATCACATACCTTCCCTAATAAACCCAAATAATATGTCTGACGAAATCCTCACTTTACCGGAGAATGAATGAATATTGGAAAAATCACGAATCCATATGGAAAATTCGGGGTGAATTAGTCACCCCAGCGACCGGAGGTGCACCCAGCGGCTTTGCTTCGTCTCGAAACCCCACTCCATTTGCCCCTCGGCGATCCCGGGCGTGGGCGAATCAATCTGGCTCCGGCATGGCTCCACCTGGATCCGGTAGTAAACGACATAGTGGGGATCGTACCGGGGAGATAAGCGTTTTTCCCGGAGCGCGAGCACGCACAGCCGCCTGACCTCGCCGATCTCC
>JAVEPB010000241.1 GCA_030922375.1 bacterium
CGCGCGGCGCACCCAGCCCGCCACGAAACTTCCGCCCGTCTCGATGAGCCCGCTCACCAGACAGGCGGCGATGCCCGCCCGCCAGGCGGCCTCGGCGCTTCCCGTGGCGATCTTCACCGGGAGCATGACGAAAAACACAAACGCAAAGAGGCTGACCGTGTTGATCCCGTAGGGAAGGGCGGTGACGTCCTCCCTCCCCTCCCGTTCCGCGAGGCGGCGTGCCTGCCAGGCGTAGAAAAGATTTCCGCCCAGGATGCTCAGCGCCGCGCCCGGAAGCACTTGTCCGAAGATGAGGCTGTCGGGAAAACCTAAGACGCCTTTAAGAAGAGAGATGATCAGCAGGAGCTGGACGAGGTTATCCATCCACAGGCCGAAGAATCCGTCGATATCGCCCTTGACGAACCAGGGAAGTCTGAAGTCGTTCACGGTGCGTCCTCCACAACATACCCCTTCACGACACACGAGGACTCGAACGGGCCATGTCTTTCAGTCAGGAGAAATTTTTCCTGTCGGTAAAATTCTTTCCGTTCAGGAGAAATCCGTCTCCCACAATCGTTTCAGCTTTTGCATGGTTTCCCCGGAAAGCGCCCCAGCGCCCGAGCAAGAAACGGCCTCCTCGAGTTGGCCGGAACCCGAGAACCCCACCAAAACGGCGGACACTCCCTCCTTCATGAGAGCGAACCGAATCGCGGCCTGGGCGAGGGTATGTCCCCCCTCATCGGCGAGCCAGCTCAGCTTCCCCGCCCGCTCAACGTCCCTGGCGTACTCCGAGCCGAGCGAGAGCACCGGCGGGGCCTCGTCCAAAAATCCCAGGAGCCCGGGCTCCGCCGTCAACGCGCCCAGCGCCAGGACGCGTATCACCAGCACCCCCATCCCCTCATCCACGGCGCGATCGAGCAGCCCCCCGTAGTCCAGGGCGCCGAACGACCCGGGGACCGGATAGCCACAGCTGGGGTTCAGCAAATTGAAGTAGGTTTGCACGGTGTGGAACTCGCCGCTTTCAACCAGACCTGAAAGCGCCTTGGGGTCTCCGATGCCGGTGAAACCGAAAAAACCCACCTTCCCCCGCGCCCTTAACTCCTTAAAGCCCGCCAATACCCCTCCGGGGCCGAATACGTCCCCCTCGTCCAGGGCCATCCCGACCGGCCATTTTCTCCCCGGCGCAATGTAGTTGTGTATCTGAATCAGGTCCACCGAGGTGCGCCCCAGCCGATCGAGACTCCGCTCGACGGAGGCGATCACCGCACCCTTGGGGTCCGAGAGGTCATCCGGCCCGAGTCTGATCTTCGTGGACAAACTCACCTCGGTCCCGGTCCCGGCCCCGGCCCCGGCCGCCTTGAGGGCCCGGCCCAGGTTGACCTCGGATTTCCCGTTCCCGTAGCCCATCGCCGTATCGAAGAACGTGACCCCCAGATCGAGGGCGCCCTTCACCGCGCGAAGCTGGGCCGCATGGTCATCGCTCACCATGAGTTGGCTGATGCCCCCTGTCCCGAAGCCAATCTCGGAGACGCGGATTCCGGTCCGCCCCAATGAACGATATTGCATCGGCGCAATCTCCCGATAAAGATAATCGGCACCAGCCGGTTCATGGCGCGAACCCGCCCGCCGAGTGCGAAAACTCCGGCCCGCCCGGACCTCACCGGGCGGTCACCACGGAATCAAGGAGAGGCATATTATCGATTGCGCCGGGGAGGATAAAGGCGCCGGTCCGTGCAAACACCCGAAAAGCCTCCGGGGCGAATTTCCAAGATTATTGATATGCTGACGCGAGACGCCCATGAAATTATCCGCCGGGCGGGAAACGCTCTTTTTCGAACGCGACTTTCGAACATGATTCCCGGATCGGCGGCCCGCGATTTCACCCTTCCACAGGAGCCAGACGATGGAGCCCGTCAAAGTTTACACCCGGCACGGTTGATACACCTGTGCGCGAACGAGGGAGTTTCTCTCGTCGAACGGAATCACCGTCATCAACCGCGACTGCACGAACGACCCCGAGGCGATGGCCGAGCTAAAGGCGCTGGGGGTGAAGGCCCTGCCCGTCTCGGTTCGCGGGGAGGATTTCGTCGTCGGCTATAACGTCGCCGACCTGTGCGAGACCTTCGGCATCGACGCAGGATCCAGCGGCCCGATGCACCCCGAGAAAATGATGGAAATGTACCGCCTCGTTTTCGGCGGCCTGAGGCGCGCCGTGAACCAGCTCTCGCCCGGTCAGCTCGACTGGATCTCCCCGGGCCGGCCCCGCTCGATGCGCCAGCTTCTTTGGCACAGCTTCGAGCGGCCCGTCCTCGGCATCGAGGCGCACGAGGGCGGCGAATACTCCCGCGACATGGTGCGGCGCTACGAGGAACTCGCGCAGAACTACGAAACCTGCGAGGAGATTTGCGCCTACGGGGACCGCATCGAGGCCGAGCTCGCCGAATTTCTCGCGGAGGGCGATAAGCTCGCCAAAAAGGTGAAAAGCTATATGGGTCCGATCACCGTCCACGAGCTACTGGAACTGGCCCTGGGCCATGCGTTCCAGCACCTCCGGCAGGCCTATCACTACATGCCGATGATGGGTCTCGAGCCGGACCGCCCCCTCGACCCGAAGTCGTACGAAGAGGTTCCCGTTCCCGAGGAGTTATTCTAAGGGATTTATTCCGAGAGGTTTTACTACCAGAGGCCGGAGGCCCCGCTCTTTCAAGGGTGGGCGGGCCCCCTCAGCGGGTGCGCCGCTTGTCTCGCTTTTCCTCGTACATCTTGAAGTCCGCCTCGTCGATCAGTTGGTCGAGCGAGGGCGTGTTGCCGGGGGTGTAGTGCGCCACGCCGATGCTGAAGGAGATTTTTCTGTCCGGGCGCTTGCTTTCGTTGTGAGAGGTGAGGTTTTTCCGGAGACGCTCGGCGATTCTATCGGAGCTGTCGACCCTATCGGCGCTCTCGAAGGCGAGAATCGTGAACTCGTCTCCCGCGTAGCGGCCGATGATGTCCGGGCGGCGCACCGTCTTTCGAAGTATCGCACCCGTTTCGATCAGGGCCTGATCGCCTTCGAGGTGGCCGAATTCGTCGTTGATCCATTTGAGGCCGTCCAGGTCCAAAAAGAAAAGGGACATTCCCCAATTCTGACGCTGGGCGAGGGTCAGCTGCCGGTTGGCGGCCTCGACGAACCCTCTCCTGTTGAGCAGCCCCGTCAAGGGGTCCACATCCGAGAGGGCGCGAAGCTGCGCCTCCATGTTGGCCCGCTCGGTAATATCGTGGATGGAAACGATGTAAATCTTCTCCCGGCCCAGTTTCGTTTCCACCGCCCGAATCTCGGCCACCCGTTCCCGCCGGCCGGTCTTCCCGAGGGTCACCTCCTGGGGGCGTTGGGGATCGACCACATAGCGAAATTTTTGGCCGATCATCTTTCCCGACCTGGATTTCAGGAACTTCTCGGCGGCGGAATTGAGATAGCGAATCGTCCCGGTTCTATCGACGGCGACGATTCCGTCCGGCGAGTTCCTCACAAGGATCTCGCCCATGCCGTCCAGGTTCGGTTTCAAAGTCTTGGCGGCGGGCTTCCCGCCAGAGCGTTTCGCCTTCAGGGTTTTTTTCCGCGAGACGGTTTTTTTCCGCGAGGCGGACTTCTTCTTTTTCGCGGCGGTCTTTTTTTTCGCGGCGGATTTCTTGGCGGTGGATTTCTTGGCAGCGGATTTTCTCTTCGCTACAGCCCTAACCATTGACTCCGTTCCTGACTTGTCTGGACGAAAGCTCAAGACGCCTTAGCAGCAAGCGCCAGGAAAACCGTTCACTCACCCCCGCCCCGAAGGCGGGCGGATGAACCGAGTATCCATAAACCCGGGCGGGCTCAAACATGCATTTAACAATGACCTGCCCCCAATAGTGATACCAATCCTTATGTTATCTCAGAAGCCAATGGTGTGCTCCCCGGATCCTGACCCAGCCTGACTGCGACTTTTCTGGCAAAATCCCTTAGCCCAAAGGAGAGATTTGCCATGAAGAGGAAGCGTTTTACCGAAGAGCAG
>JAVEPB010000242.1 GCA_030922375.1 bacterium
CCTGCGATCATCGCGTCCGCCTTGCCGTCGCGGATGATGCGGAGCGCCTCGCCCACCGCCTGTCCTCCCGCCGCGCAGGCCGAGCAGACGGAGATCGTGGGGCCCTGGGCGTCGAACGCGGTCGCCACCACCGATGTCGCCACGTCGATCTTCCGCCGGTAGAAATGAAGAAAATCGTAGCCGCCCGAGCGCATGAGATCGCCGAAATCCCACTTTCCCTCCCAGGGGGAATCGCCCCCCGGGCGCCAGTGGCGAAACAGCTGAATCATTTCGGGGATATTGGCGTGCTCGCCGTGGGAGCCGGCCGAGACGCCGACGCGGGAGCGATCAGAAATTCCGTCGAGGCGCGCGCGGACGGCGGCCTCGCCGGTGGCGATGAGCATCATGCGGACACCGCGCGTCGTGAGTTTGAGAAGCGGGCGGCGGGAGGGATCGTCGCGCTCTTCGATCCAGGCGTCGTCCACCTCGCCGGCTATCTGGCAGGGAAGCTTGGCGGGGTCGAACTGACGAATGAAATCGATGCCCGATTTTCCCTCGCGGGCGGCGTCGAAGCTCGCGGCGACATCTCCGCCGAGGGGGGTCATCATCCCATAGCCTGTGACAACGACGCGTTTCGAAGGCCGGGCCATGGAGGACAACTCCCGAGGAAACTCCGCGAAGAAACCCGGGGCGGCGGATGAATCAGAAGATTTGTTTTTCTTCCTGGAGAGAGGTCAGCCAATTCTGGACCACTTCGTCGCCACTCGGCAAAACGGCGGGCTTTCCGGTTTCGGAACAGACGATACGGGTTCCCTCATCGGTCTTCCAGTCCGCGCCGGCCGGGCTCTTCTCGGGCAAGAGGCCGAAAATGTCCTTCACCGCCGCCGACAGCGTCCGCGGGGTGACGAGGGCCGGAAGCTCGTCCACCGGAGTTCCCGGTTCGAGATCATCGGCCGCCTCGGTCAGGCGCATCTTGAGGACCTCCACGCCCTTTTCGGTGACATCGTTGTTCTCGTCGATTGCAACGCCCTCGCCGAAAAGCTCCTCGACGTGCTCGAGAACGAAGTTGCGGGCCATCTTCACCCCGAACACCTGCTCCAGGCGAAAGTTCACGTCGAGAAAATCGAGGGAAAGAACGCCCAGATCGTCCACCAGCGAGCTATCGGGAGTAATGGAGTCCCGGTCCACGCCCGTGGTGTGGACAATAGCGTCGTAAACCTCCTGCATGATCCGTTCATCGTTGATCATGTTCTGCGGCATGCAATTCTCCTCGTGCCTCTTATAATCTCATGTCTCTATAATCCACGGCCGCATGCAATCCCAGGCGGGGCTTGCTGAAATACAGCGTCAAGGATGCATCATCCGGGCGGCGTTGGCCAGCGCAAACGATTGCTCACGCCCCGGTCGGCGATGATCGTCTGGCCGCGGACGACATCGCTCGCGGGCCCCAGGAGGTAGTGGACCACCCCGGCGACCTCCTCTGGGGAGAGAAAAAATCGCTCGGGCAACTTCTCCAGCTCCGGGTCCACCATCCGGAGCGTCTTGAAGGAATCCGTCTTGACGAGGCCTGCGCAGACCGCGTTCACCGATATCCCCCGGTCGCCGTAGCTCTCCGCCCAATACTTGACGGCGGTCTCCATCGCCGCCTTCATCGAGCCCAGCGGGTAATCCGGGTTCGCGAATCTGCTGCCAAGGCTCGAGAGGAAGACCACCGCCCCGCCCTGCCGGGAGAGGGGGTCGAGGGCCTTCTGCATGCAGAAGACATTTCCCAGGTAGTTCGTCTCGACCAGCTGGCGAAGGTCGCGCTCGAGTAATTTCTCCCAGGGCTTGAACGGCGCGCGGGCGGCGTTGAGCACCAGGAAGTCGAGCCTGCCGAACTCATCCTCGGCCTTCGAGAAGAGCTCCCCGGCGGCATCTTTTTTCCCGATGTCGGCCGGAACCGATATGGCGCGTACGCCCGCCGCCTCGGCCTCCCGGCACAGGGCCTCGGCGAGCTCTCCCGAGCGCCCCCGCCCCGAGCGGTGGTTGATCACCAGATTCACACCCGCCCGGGCAAGCCGCCGGGCCACCGCCGCCCCGATCCCTCGCGAGCCGCCGGTGATCAAAGCGACCTTGCCCTGAAAATGGGGTTCAGCTTCATTTGAGGAATTCACCGGAATCCTCGCAATTTCGAAATCGCCAACCGGCGCCAATCAAACGGGAAACACCGCGGGCGGGAGCCTTCGCGCCCCGGGCGGTAAACGGCCACCAGGGCGCCAAACGCCCCGTTTATAGCATCAGGGCCCCCGGCTATCAATAATGGAGATGGGGAGCGATACCGAAGGGCTCAAAAAAATTTACCTTTCAATCTTCGCCCCTCCCGGACTAAAATACCCGCGTGCCGTTTTTCTTCCGAGTCCACCCGGCTCTTTTCCGCTGATGGGGGTGACGCGATGGATCCTCTTCAAATCCAGGAACTGCCCAAGCTTCGGCAACCCACCCTTCTGCTCGCCTTCTCCGGCTGGAACAACGCCAGCAGCTCCGCCACAACTGCGGCGAGCTATATCTGCGAGGCGCTCGGAGGCGCAGAATTCGCCTCCATCGAGTCCGACAATTTCTACAATTTTCAGGACATGCGGCCCATGGTGACCCTGGACGAGGACGGGATGCGCGAGATCACCTGGCCCGCAAATACTTTCTACGCCTGCGAGACCCCCCGGCTCGCCAACGATCTGATTCTTTTCGTCGGGGCCGAGCCCCACTTGCAGTGGAAGAGCTTCACCCGGCTGATACTCTCTGTGGCCCAACAATGCGACGTCCGCATGGTGGTGACGCTGGGAGCGCTTCTCGCCGACGTCTACCACCGCAACGCCGTCAAGATCACCGGCTCGTCCACCGATCTGGAGCTGGCCGCACGGCTCGGCCTGAAGCGGTCGGGATACGAAGGCCCAACCGGCATCGTCGGTATTCTGAACAACTTGTTCCGGGACGAAAAATTGCCCGCCGTCAGCGTCTGGGCGAACGTGCCCCACTACGTCAACGTATCGCCGAACCCGAAGGCCGCCCTCGCCCTCGTCCGTCGCCTTTCGGAGTTTCTCTCGCTCGATGTCAGCTACTCCGACCTCGAAATCGGATCGCAGGATTTCGACGACAAGGTCGAACGCGCCCTCGAATCGAACAAGGCGGTCAAAGAATACGTCGATGAGCTCAGGCTCAGGAGCAGCATGGAGGAGGAGGAGGAGGAATCCGGCGGCCTTCCCTCGGGCGAGGACCTCACCCGGGAGATCGAGCGCTTTCTCCGCGAACGGGGCGAGGATCACGAAGACGGCGGCGAGGACGCCTGATCTCGCCGGAAGCGGCCGGCCTCTTCGGACGGCACCCCCCCCGGCCCGCGCGGCGATCCTCTGCTAGACCCGAGCCGGACGCGGACAAAAATTCCCGCCCATGGGCGCATCCCGCGCTGTGTAATTCCAAAAACGAAAAGTGAAGATTCGAGACCAGCTAGAGGCTAGGAGGAGGAGTCGATCACCCTGGCCGCGGTCGATTGCCGGACGAGATCCCGGATCACCGAAGTGTCGGCCAGCTTTTGGAGGAAATGCGAGGCGCCGAGGGCCATGATCCGTTCTTTGTGGCCGGGATCGTCGAGGCCCGTAATAGCGATGACAACGGTGGCCCTGCCGCTGTTGCTCTGCTTGATCTGGCGGCACACCTCGAATCCGTCCACGCCCGGCAGCATCAGGTCGAGCAAAACGACATCGGGCTTGTTGTTGGCGTAAAGAAGCCCCGCCCGGAAACCGTCGTGGGCGATTTCGATTTCATAGTCGGGGTTATCCAACAAGAGGATGTCCGTGATCAACTCAGTGAAGTTTTTATCGTCGTCGACGACGAGAATTTTCGGCGGTCCTGAACGCTCGTTGAATATATGAGGGATATTCCTCGAGTCGAGGAACGAGAGAAGATCCTCGCGAAGCACCCGGCGGTGACCGCCCGGCGTCCGATAGGCGTGAAGCCAATCCTTGTCGATCCAGTTTTGAATCGTCACCGGCGTCACGTCGCAAATTTCGGCCACCTCAAAAGTCGTAAAGGCTTTCTTCGACGCGAGCTTCTCGGGAATGGCCACAATCAATCTCCCATTCTGCAAATGATAAAGATAATGATACGTACGCCCACTCGCAAATGATAAATCCCTTGTTTCATTGGAGTTATCCTACCTTATGCGGCAAGCCACTTTCAAGGGGCCTGGCCAAAATACCCGGAAAATATTTAAATACTTGAAATAGTTAAACATCAGCGACTTTATTTTTCCTTTTCTTACCTCCCATTCCTTAATCCCTGGAGAAAATTTCATTCGCTGGCGATAAAATCCCCCAGGAGCAGAAGCGGGCCGGAACCTCCTTTTTTTCCTCCATATTTGGTAAAACGCGGTGGCGCCCGAATCTTTTTCCCGGCATATGCCGCCCGAAGCCACTCAACCGCCCGGAACCACCCAGAGGAAACCACCGATGCGCGCCGTACTCCAGCGGGTCCGAAAATCCAGCGTGAGCGTCTCCGGGGAGGTCGTCGGAGAGATCGGCGGGGGCATCCTGGCCCTGATGGCGGTCGCTCCCGGAGATTCGGAAAGAGAAGTGCGCTACATGGCGGGCAAGATCTCGAACCTGCGGATATTCCCCGACGAAGCGGGGAAGATGAACCGCTCCCTCCTCGACACCGGCGGCGAAATGCTCGTTGTCAGCCAGTTCACCCTCTACGGAGACTGCCGGAAGGGCAGGCGACCCTCCTTCGCCGCCGCCGCGCCGCCCGAAGTTGCCGAAGCGCTGATCGAAAAGTTTATCGAGGAGGTCGAAACCCTCGGAGTGAAAACGGCCGCCGGCAGATTCGGCGCCATGATGGAGGTCGAACTGATCAACGACGGCCCAGTCACCCTGCTGCTCGACTCGGAGGGCGACCTCTGATGACCCTTGCGGCCGGCGACGCGCCGGCGGTCAAGTCCAGGCTCGACCGGTTGATGAAAACCTACGGGCCCGCCTTTCTCGACTCGGACCCGCTGGGACTGGTCCGCCGCCACCCGCTCGGGGAGGACCGCGAGGCCGCCGCCTTTTTCGCCTCGGCGCTGGCCTTCGGAAACGCCAAAGCCGTCCGGGCCAGCCTCGGGCGCGTACTCGGCCGTCTCGGCGCGAGGCCGGCGGCGGCGCTCCGGGAATTTCGAATTGATGAAAACGCGGACCTCTTCGAGGGTATCGTCCACCGCTGGGTCGGACCGCGCGACCTCGCCCGCTTCGCCCACATGACGGGAGCGGCGCTCCGGGAGTGGGGCTCGCTCGAGGCGGCCTTCATGCCCGGCTACGAACCCGGCGCGGCCACTCTGACCGCCGCCCTCGCCTGCTTCCGCCGCCGCCTTCTTGCTCTCGATCCCGGCGAGTCCTCTACAAAAGGATGTGCCGCCAGCGGCACGGGAGAGAAAAATGGGTTCGCCTACCTCCTCCCCGACCCCTCGGGGGGGAGCGCCTGCAAGCGACTTCATCTTTTTTGCAAATGGGTGGTTCGCTCCGGCGACGGGATGGACCTGGGCCTCTGGCGTGCGCCCCGCCCCAGCCAACTCACCATCCCCCTCGACACCCACATCGCCCGAATCGGGGGCCTGCTGGGCCTGACCGATCGGCGGACGCCCGATTTGCGGATGGCAGAGGAGATCACCGACTCGCTCCGGCTCATCAACCCGGCCGACCCGGTGAGCTACGACTTCGCCATATCGCGCCTCGGCATCCTGGGCCACTGTCCGAGGCGGCCGGACGCCCGCCTGTGCGCCGGTTGCCCCCTTCGGGACATCTGCCGCCACTGGCGGGGAAACGCCCAAAAGAAAAAAACCGCCGCCCGAAAGCGCACCCGCCCCGCGCGCCGGCCCGGAGGCCGGCCCACCGGCTAGCCCCGGCGTTTGCTTGCGGCCCGCCATCGGGCTTGGGATACTTCCCATCCGTTCACCCGGATAAAGAGAGGCCGAACCTTGCCCGAAACCTTCAGAAAAATCGCGGTCACCACCTGGCCCATCGCCTTGCGCCCGGAGACGAACCTTTCCGGCCTGGTGGACTGGCTCGCCGGAAACGGCTTCGAGGTCGCCTTGGACGAAACGTCCGCCGCCGTGGTGAACGGGCCGGGCGGTCTCGCCCGCGAGAAAGCGATAGAGGGCGCCGACCTGATAATCGTCATCGGCGGGGACGGGTCGATGCTCCGGACCGCTCACCTCCTCGGCGGAGATGCGCCGCCCCTTTTGGGCATCAACGCGGGCCACCTGGGTTTTCTCGTCGACATCCCCGAAAGCGGCGTCATCTCCGCGCTCGAAAGCGTTCTCATCAAGGGGGAGTACGCCATCGAATCGCGGATGCGCCTCCGGCCCTCCGTGAAAAAAAACGGGGCGGAAATTCCGCTCTCAGACGTTTTAAACGATGTGGTCCTGACCTCGGGCCCCCTCGCGAGGATGGTGGAGTTTCAGATCTCGGTGGACGGGCGCCAACTCGGAATCTTCCGGGCCGACGGGCTCATCATCGCCACCCCCACCGGTTCGACCGCCTACTCGCTCTCGGCGGGCGGCCCCCTCCTCATGCCGGACCTGAACGTCATGCTCATCAACCCCATCTGTCCCCACACCCTGAGCAACCGCCCGCTCGTCATACCCGCCGAATCGACAGTGGACGTGACGCTCTTCGCCGGAGACGGCGGGCGCAGCCTGCCCCTTTCCGTTGACGGCCAGCTCGGCTGCGACCTCGACACGGGGGCCCGCCTCCGCGTCGTCCTGAGTCCGGACCCCGTCCGGCTGGTCCGCCCCAGTGGGTCCGACTTCTTCGAAATTCTGCGCGACAAGCTCCTCTGGGAAACTCATCCGCGCGGCGGAAAAAACGGATCGTGAGGCCCTTGTGCTCCGTCTGATGCGCATCTCGGATTTCGCCATCATCGACTCGCTCGAGGTGGCCTTCGGTCCGGGCCTGAATGTGCTCACCGGCGAGACCGGGGCCGGCAAATCAATTATTTTCGAGGCCCTCAATCTCACCCTCGGCGGCCGGGGGAGCGCCGATCTCGTCCGCTCCGGGGCCAGGGACGCCGTCGTCGAAAGCCTCTTCGAGCTGCCCGCGACGCCGGGCGGCAAAAGGGCGCGGGCCGCCCTCGAGGAGGCGGGAATCGAGGTTCCTCCGAACGGAGAGTTGATCGTGCGCCGGCGGATATCCACAGGCGGGCGCAGCCGCCTCTACCTGAACGGCGCGCTGGCGACCGCCGCCACCCTTTCGTCGATCGCCGGGTCGCTGGTCAACATTCACGGCCAGCACGCCCAGCAGACCCTCCTCAAGCCATCGACCCACCTCGGCCTTCTCGACGATTTCGCCGGGCTGACCGGGGAGCGGGGCGCGCTGGGCCACCTGGCCTCCGAACTCCGCGAGGCCGAGGAAGCGCTCGAGACCCACCGGACGGGGGCGCGAGAGCGGGCCCAGCGATCCGACCTGCTCCGGTTTCAGGTCGAGGAGCTCGAGCGCGCCGCCCTCTCGCCGGGAGAACTCGAATCTATCGAGGACGAGCTCCCCCGGCTTCGCAACGCCGACCGCCTCGGCGCCCTCGGCCAGGGCGTCTATGAAGCCCTCTACGGGGACGAAGGCTCGATCATCGAGGATCTCGGCGAGTCCATCCGCAACCTCGAGCGACTGGTCGAACTGGACCCCTCGCAGGCTCCCCTCCTGGAACAGGCCGCCTCCGCCCTCGCCGAGGTGGAATCGCTGGCCGACTCGCTGCGCGATTACTTCGGCTCAATCGAACTCGACCCCGAGCGCCTCGAAGCGCTCGAGGTCCGCCGATCGCTCCTGCGCGAGCTGCTGCGGAAATACGGGAACGACGAGGCGGAGTGCCTCGCCTATCTCGGCCGTGCCCAGTCGGAACTCGCCGCCATCTCGGACGAGACGGGCACCGAGGCCCGGCTCGACGAAGCCGCCTCCCGGCTCCGGGAGGAGGTCTCCCGGCGCGCCCTCGATCTCTCCCGGAAAAGACAAAAAGCTTCAGGCGAACTCGACCGGGGGATGAGCGAGGCCCTGGCCGAACTCGGCCTCCCGGGAGCCGTGCTCGAAACGAAGATGGGCCGCCTGCCCGCCACCGGGGGACTTGTCGTGATCGAAGGCGAGAGCGTCGCGCTCCGATCGGACGGCATCGACGCCTGCGAATTTCATTTTTCGCCCAACCCGGGCGAGCCGCCGCGCCCGCTCGCCCGCATCGCCTCGGGCGGGGAACTCTCGCGGCTCATGCTCGCCCTCGAGAGCGTCCTCCGGCGCGGGGACATGATCCCCACCCTGATTTTCGACGAGGTGGACGCGGGAATCGGCGGCGGGGTGGCCGAGGTCGTCGGTCGAAAACTCCAGGAAGTCTCGGAGAATCATCAGGTCCTCGTCATCACCCACCTGCCCCAGGTCGCCTGCCTGGGCGACCGCCATTTCCGCATCGAAAAACGCACCAACGCCGGGCGCACCGCCACCGCAATCGAGCCGATCGAGGGCGGCGCCCGCATCGAGGAGATCGCGCGCATGGGCGCGGGCCTCGAGGTGACAGCGGCGGCTATCCGGCACGCCGGGGAGTTGCTCGAGGCCGGAAAGCGGAGGGGGAGCGCGAAAAAACCCTCCCGCCGCGCCGCCGGCAAGGCCGAAAAAACCACCCCGCGATGAAACTCCTCTCGATCAACGTCTCCGAGCCGCGCGTCGTTTTCCACAAATTCAGGCCCGTCCGGACCGGCATCTTCAAGAAGCCGATCGGCGGCCGGGTCATGATGCGAAAGCTCAACATCGAGGGCGACGGTCAGGCGGACCGGACAAATCACGGCGGCGAATACAAGGCGGCCTACGCCTACGACGTACGAAACTACGCGCACTGGCAAAAAGAACTGGGCCGGGATGATTTTTCTCACGGCCAGTTCGGCGAAAACCTCACCACCGAGGGGATGGACGACGAAGCGGTGTGCGTCGGCGACATCTTCCGGATCGGGGGGGCGGTGGCCGAGGTGAGCCAGCCGCGAAACCCCTGCTACAAGCTCGGCCTCCGGATGGAGGACGAGGCTTTTGTCCGGCTGTTCTTGGAGAGCTGCCTTCTCGGAATCTACTTTCGCGTCGTCGAGGAAGGGGAGATCGGCGCGGGCGACCCCATCGAGCGCCTCGAAGCGGGCCCCGAGGGAATCACCGTCCGCGAGATGGCCCGTCTCAGGAACTACGGCGCAAGCGACCTCGAATCGACGCGGAGGGCGCTCCGCATCCCCCACCTTGCCCCCGAAATCCGGGGCGAATTCGAAAGACGGCTGGAAAAGGCGGGCGGGCCGCGCGAGGCCGACGAATAAACGGGCGGATGACCGGACGAAAAGGAGGCATTGTGAGAAACGGGGCGCTCGCGCTCTGCCTGTCGATCCTCGCCGCCGGCTGCTCGGGCGGGGATGATTTCTCCGGCACAGGCACGATGACGGCCCCGCGCCACGGGCACACCGCCACCCTTCTCGACGCGGGCCGGATATTCATCGCGGCGGGCCTGACGAAGACCGACCCCCTCGGCTCGGTCGAGTTCTACGGGGCCGCCGAGGGACGCTTCATGGCGCTGCCCACGCCGGGCCTTCGCCCGAGGGGCTGGCACCGCGCCGCCCGCCTCGCGGGAGGCGGCGTCCTCCTCACCGGCGGATGGACCCACGGCAACATCGCACTCCGCGAGGCGGCGATCCTTCCGCCCTCGGGGGGCGCGTTCGCCCGCGTCGATATGAACGCCGCCCGCTTCGATCACACCCTGACCGCTCTCAAGAACGGAAGCTATCTCGTCACCGGCGGAAACGACGGGAAACGCGCCATCCGCGGGATGGAGATTTTCTCGCCGCACGAGAAATCCTTCGCCCTCGCGGCCCGGCCCATGTTCATCGCCCGCCAGCAGCACACCGCAACCCTCTTGCCGGACGGTTCGGTCCTCATCGCCGGGGGCGGGCGGGGCAAGGGGGAGCGCTACGCCGAAATCTACGACCCGGCGAGCCGCCGGACAGGGCTGGCGCGCAAGGCCCTCTCCACCCCAAGGAGCCGCCACACCGCGACCCTTCTCCGGGGCGGGAAGGTCTTGATCGCGGGGGGACTCGGCCCCGCCGGGCCCCTCGCCACGGCCGAACTCTACGACCCGGCCTCATCTTCTTTTGAATTGCTCAAGGAAAAACTCTCCGCCGCGCGGCAACAGCACACCGCCACCCTGCTGCCGGACGGACGGGTGCTCCTTTTAGGGGGCTGGGGAGGCGAAAAGTCGCTCGCGGGCGGGGAGATTTTCGATCCCGAAGGGGGGTGCTTCCGGCCGCTGGGGTCATCGATGCGCTACGAGCGGCGTCTCCACACGGCGACGCCGCTCCCCGAGGGGCGCATCCTCATCGCCGGCGGCGCCTCGGATATCGATGTCCTCGCATCGGCCGAAATTTTCAAGGCGCCCCCTCGCGGAGAGGGCTGCGGGAAATAAATTCCCGGCCCCTCAGGCTATCTTTTTCGATCACGCCGCCGGAACTTTTTGATCGAACCGAACGATGGGCGAGCCGACGCCGACGATGCCCTCGTAGCTGAGGACCGAGGCCGAGAGATCCCCCCCCATCGCGCCGAAAAGCATGTAAAGCCCGTGGAGCCCGCCCGCCTCGAGCTCGCCCTCGGCAATCTCCCCCTCCGGCAACCGGAAAATATCCTCGGGATCGCCATCGGTGAGAATTTTCATGAACTTGCGGTCCCACACCTCGCCCCCGGGCCAGAGCGCGTCCGGGCTATCGAAGACGAACCGGTGGGAGAGGGTTCCGCTGGCGATGAAAACCGCGCGGCGGCCGCTCCGGGCAATCTCCCGGCCGACGATCTCGCCCCACTTCCGGCTCCGCCCGGGGGAGCCTTCCTCGTTCGATAGAAGGATCACCGGGATTCGCCCGTCGGGGTCGAGATACATGATCGGCACGATGGAGCCGTGATCGAGGGCCTCGGGAGTCGCCTCGAATTGAACGTCCAGGCCCGCCTCCTTTCCCGCCTCCGAGATGCGCTCGGCGAACTCGGCGTCGCCGGAAAAGTCGTAGGGCACCGGGGGCAGGTCCCGGCGGTGCTCGGGGGGCAGCGCCGCGTGAATATGGGGGAGAAATTCATCAAGGGTCCCGGTGTAGCGGGGCGCCCCGCCCACCCGGAGTTTCGAGAGCAGCGGCCAGTGAGGCGAGGCCACGACCATGACGTCGGGCCCAAAATCCGCGATCACATCCTTCACCTGACGGTAGGCCGAGGTGGTCTGTTGGTGGTGGCCCTCCTCTATCTCCCCCGCGACCATGATCCACGGATGGGGCACCATGAAGCCGAGTTCCAAACCGGACATAAAAAGAACCCTCCCTTAGAACCAAGGTCTAGATATCCTAGGTCTTGGAAATGAGACGAAAAACAAAAAAGAGAAAATAATCATTTATTAGTCTCCCCGCAAGCCCCCTCGCCCGGATTGCGGCGATAAAAGGCCCCCGGCGGAGCGTAAGAGCTAAACGGCCCGTTTATGACTATATTGGGGTCATGGACGATTACAGGAATTTTGAGCTTAAAAGCCCGCGCAGGCGAATGAGCAAAAAGAAGTATGCGGCCTTCGCCGCCGCGGCTTTTTTTATTTCCACCGGGGCCTTGATCACCGCGCTCGCCGCCGGGGACTGGTATGTCCATCAGAAATTTCAAGAAAAAGGGATGTACAACATCTGGGGGTACCGGGGACCGGTGGCCGGGCCGAAAAAGCGGGGCGAATTTCGCATCGCCGTCCTCGGGGGGAGCACGGCGCTGGGCTACGGAGCGCCGGTGGGCCAATCGTTCCCCGCCCATCTCGAGCGAATGCTCAACGAAATCCCCCGGAAGGGTGGCCCCGAATCCTACAGCGTCGTCAACCTCGCCTGGAACAGCGAGGGCGCCCATTCGTTCGTCCACACCCTCAAGGACTACGCCTACCTGAGCTACGACGCCGTGATCTTCTACACGGGCTATAACGACCTCACCGGTACAAACCTGGCCGTCTTCCGGCATCGCTCCCCCGTATTCAAGCTGACGGGCTACATGCCCCTCCTCCCCGAAATGATGCTCGACAAGGCGAAGATGCTCAGGGCGGGCCTTGGCATCGACGATATCAATAAGGGAAAGAAAAGGACCAATTTCTCGCCCGGCATCCTGGACCGGACGAAGGCGGCCGCCCTTGAGCTGGGAGGGGAGATCGCCCGGTCCCTCGAAAAGCAGTTCGGGAGGCTCACCGGCCCGGGCCGGATTGAAGCGGAAAGCCGGGAGGAGGGATGCGGAAAAAGATGGGCGTTTTACTGCGGCGAGGTCCACGCGGCGGCGCGCTACGCTCTGGAGAAGGGGGCGGCCCTCGCCGTCGTCACCCAGCCCCATGTCTCGGACAACCACATCGCCCAGCAAAGGGCGCTCGAGGAAATGCTGCGCCAGCGGTTCGGGGGCGAGCCCCGGCTGGCCCATTTCAATCTGGGAGAGGCGGTGGACCTCAAGGACCGCGGCCTCGCCTTCGACGGCATCCACCTCACAGCCCGCGGCAACGAAATCGTCGCGAAAAACCTCGCCTCGGGGCTGAAGGATTTCCTGAGCAAACAAAACCGGCTCAACCGATCGAAATAAAAAACAAATCAAAATAAAAGGGGCGGCCCCGGTGAAGGACCGCCCCTTCAATTTCACAACTCCGGCGTTTTCACACCGCCGGCGTTTTCGCGCCGCTTCCGGAGAAACCTACTCGTCCTGATACTGCTGGAGACTCTGGAGGACGGAAACGTCCTCGAGCGTGGTGGTGTCTCCCACCTGATCGGAGCCCGAGGCGATGTCGCGCAGGAGGCGGCGCATGATCTTTCCGCTCCGCGTCTTGGGCAGCGCGGCGGAAAAGCGCATGTAGTCGGGCCGCGCGATAGCGCCGATCTCCTTGACCACCCACTGGCCCAGCTCTTTCTCGAGAACGGGGTTTTTATTGTTTTCGCCCTTCATGGTGACGAAGGCGGCGATGCACTCGCCCTTGATGTCGTGGGGGATGCCCACGCAGGCGGCCTCGGCCACATCGGGGTGGGCCACCAGGGCGCTCTCGACCTCCATCGTGCCGAGGCGGTGGCCGGCGATGTTGATCACGTCGTCCACCCGGCCCATGATCCAGACGTAGCCGTCCTTGTCCCTTCTCGCGCCGTCGCCGGTGAAATAACAACCCTTGACGTCGCTCCAGTACTGCTTGCGGTAGCGCTTGTCGTCGCCCCAAATCGTGCGCAGCATCGCGGGCCAGGGCTTCCGCACGACGAGCAGCCCGCCGCCCTCGGGGCCGACGGATTCCCCGTCCGGCGTCACCACGTCGGGCACGACCCCGAAAAACGGAAGCGTCGCCGTGCCCGGCTTGGTGGGAGTGGCCCCCGGAAGCGGAGTGATCATGATTGTGCCTGTCTCGGTCTGCCACCAGGTATCGACGATGGGGCATTTCTTATTGCCGATGACGCTGTGGTACCACATCCAGGCCTCGGGGTTGATGGGCTCGCCCACTGTTCCCAGAAGCCTGAGCGAGGAGAGGTCGCAGCTGTTGGGGTGTTCGTCTCCCCACTTCATGAAGGCGCGGATCGCCGTCGGCGCGGTGTAGAAAATATTTATCTTGTACTTCTCGACAATCTCCCAGAAGCGGCCCGGGCCCGGATGGTTCGGCGCGCCCTCGTACATCACCGAGGTGGCCCCGTTGAGCATCGGGCCGTAGATGATATAGCTGTGGCCCGTCACCCAGCCGATGTCCGCCGTGCACCAGTAGGTGTCCTCGTCCTTGAGGTCGAAGACGTATTTCGACGTCAGATAGGTGCCGCACATATAGCCGCCCGTCGTGTGGACGATGCCCTTGGGCTTTCCGGTCGTGCCGCTCGTATAGAGGATGTAGAGGGGATGCTCGGAGCCGAGCTTCGCCGCCGGGCAATCGGCCGAGGCCGTCTCCATCAAATCGTGCCACCAGTGGTCCCGCCCCTCCTTCATAGTGATCTCGTTGTTCGTCCGGCGCAGGACGATGACGCTCTTGACTGAGGGGCACTCCGCGATGGCTACGTCGGCGCTCGCCTTGAGTGGAACGATGTTTCCGCGCCGGAAGCCGCCGTCGGCTGTGAGTACGACGGTGGCCTCGGTGTCCAGGATGCGGTCCTTGAGCGAGTTGGCGCTGAAGCCGGCGAAGACGACGCTGTGCGGCGCACCGATCCGGGCGCAGGCGAGCATCGCTATCGCCGCCTCGGGAGTCTGGGGCATGTAGATGATCGCGCGGTCGCCCTTCTTGATGCCCAGGTCTTTCATGGCGTTGGCGAACTTGCAGACCTCGCGATGGAGTTCCTGGTAGGTGAGGATGCGCGAGTCGCCCGGCTCGCCCTCCCAAACGAGGGCGGCCTTGTTCTTGCGCCAGGTGGTGAGGTGACGGTCCAGACAGTTGTAGGAGATGTTGGTCGTGCCGCCGACAAACCATTTGGCGTGGGGCTCCTTCCAGTCGAGCACTTTTTTCCATTTCTTGAACCAGTGGAACTCGTTCGCCACCTTGCCCCAGAATTTCGCCGGCGACTTCACCGACTCGTTGTACATCTTGCGGTAGGCCGCCATGGATTTGATATGGGCGCCCTTTGAGAACTCCTTGCTCGGTTTGAAAACCCGGTTTTCGACGAGCAAGGTGTCGAACTTCGCGGAATCGGTCATATGACTTTCCCCCGGTGTGGCGATGAATTGATAATGCGAAACGCGAACTTCAAACAGACTCATTGTTGGGGATTCCGGGGGATTTCTCAAGTCTCCGGGTGGTGCGAAGCGCCCTTTCAGAGAGGTGCGAAGCGCCCCTGCAGGAGGAACAAAGCGCCCCGGCGAGCGGGCGGAAAATCTCTAGACGCCCAGCGCCCGGCGCAACTCCCCGGCCGCCCGGGCCGGGTCCGCCGCACCGAGGATGGCCCCGATGAGGGCCACCCCGTGCGCCCCGGCCTCGATACATGCGGCGGCGTTCCCGGCCTCCACCCCGCCGAGGGCGTAGACCGGCCCGCCGCAGGCCTGAACGTCGAACCGGAACCCATCGAGACCCAGGATCGGGTCCGAGGAGAGTTTACTCCGCGGCGGAAACACCGGGCTCAGCGCCACGAAATCGGCCCCGGCCGCGAAGGCCTCGGCCGCCTCCCCGCCGCTGTGGGCCGAGTATCCGATCAGCCCCCGGTAGCCGGCGCGGACGGCCTCGACCGGCCTGGTTGCCTTTCCGAGATGAACCCCCGCCGCCCCGAGTTCCCCGGCCAGCTCCGGCGAGCCGTTGACGATGACACGCGCGCCGAACTCCCCGGCCAGCGACATCACCTCCCGACCCAGTTCGAGGCGCTCCCTCGGCGGGAGGTCTTTTTCCCGGAATTGGAGAAATCGCACGCCGCCCTCGAGAGCGCCCCTGAGCGCTCCGATGAGATCCCCCGAGGGGGGGGCATTCCGGTCCGTGATGAGATAGAGGGGGTCGAGATCGACGCTCAACGGAGGCCGCCTTCCCCGGCGGTCAGGAGCCGATGACGCCCTCGAGCGGACTCGAGGCCGTCGCGTAGAGCTTCATGGGAATACGGCCCGCCTCGTAGGCGAGGCGGCCCGCCTCGACGCCGAGCCGCATGGCGCGGGCCATCTTCACCGGGTCGCCGGCGCCCGCGATGGCCGTCTGCATGAGCACCGCCGTCGAGCCCAGCTCCATCGCCACGGCGGCGTCCGAGGCCGTCCCCACACCGGCGTCCACAACCACCGGAATCGAGGACTGCTCCATGATGATCTTGAGATTGTAGGGGTTGCGGATGCCCATCCCCGAGCCGATCGGCGCCGCCAGCGGCATGACCGCGTGGCAGCCCAGGTCCTCGAGCTTTTTACAGATGACCGGATCGTCGATGCAGTAGGGCAGGACGGTGAAGCCGTCGTCCAGCAGTACCCGGCAGGCCTCGAGCAGCCCCTCGTTGTCCGGGAACAGGGTCTTCTCATCGCCGATGACCTCGACCTTGACGAAATCGGACCCCGTCGCCTCGCGTCCGAGGCGCGCCGTCGTGACCGCGCTCTTCACGTCGAAACAGCCCGCCGTGTTCGGCAAGATGGTGCATTTCTCGCGGTCGAAGTTCGCCCAGAAGCCGTCCTTCGTGTCGTCGTTCAGGTCGGTGCGCCGGATGGCGACGGTGACGATCTCGGCCCCGCTCGCCTCGATCGCCTCGTGCATGACGTGAAAATCCGAGTATTTTCCCGACCCCACCCAGAGGCGGGAGGTAAACGATCGATCGCCAATCTCGTAGCTGCTCATGGTTCCCTCTCCCTGCCCCCCTCGGGGGGCGAAACCGCGCGGCCTAGCCGCCGCCGACCGCGCGCACGATTTCGATCTCATCGCCCTCCGAGAATTTAACCGCGGCGTAGTCGCCGCGCCGGACGATATCCATATTCACCGCGACGGCGAGGCCGTTCACCTCGAGGCCGAGCGAATCGAGCAGGTCCGCCACCGTGGCCCCGCTCTCGACCTCTCTCGCCTCGCCGTTCACCTGAATCTTCATTCCGGTGTCCTTAAAACAAAAAGCCGCAAAACAAAAAAACCGCTGTCCCCGTGGGAAGCGGCCAAAGAACCCTGGAAAGAAACTCAACAGACTTTCCGATTTCTCCGTCCCGCTTCCCTTCGCTGGAATTACCCAGATCAGGTTCTAAGGGTTGCCTCTCGTCCCGAGGCTCTCAGATACCCACCCCTAGCAGGTCTACACAGATGCGATCATACCCCTTGGCTCACTCCTGTCAATCGGGGGAGAGGGGCTTCCCGCCGGTTGATTTAACTCTCCTACAAGCCCTCCGGCTCGACCGGCCTGCCCTCCTCGGCCGAGCGGACGATGGCCTCGAGGATGGCGACGGCGGCCATGCCCTCCTCGCCGGCGACCTCGGGCTTTCGCCCCTCGAGGATGGCGCCGGCGAAATCGTCCATCTCCTCGGCGAGGGATATGGCGAGCTGTTCCGGGCCGTCCGGCATCGGCAGGCGCTCGAAGGTGTCGGCGTCCTCTCGCTTGAGCGAGCACTCGCCCCCGTCCACGTCGAGATAGATGACGCCCTCGGTGCCGTGGACCTGAAAGAAATTCCGATCGGGGGTGACCATGGTGCCGCCCAGGTAGCCGAGGGCCCCGCTCTCGAACTCGAGCACCGCCGCCATCACATCGTCGGGTACGGCGGGCCCGCTGAGCTTGCTGACGAACGCCGAGACCCGCCGGACGGGCCCGACGAGGTGGTTCATGGCGTCGGCCTGGTGGACGGTGAAGCTCGCCAGGGGGCCGCCCGGGCTCTCCTCCTTCGAGTTTCGCCAGAGGCCCTCGATGCGGTAGCTCTGGGGCCGGGATTGATTCGCCTCGGCCAGGACGACCTCGCCGACGGCGCCCGCGCGGATGAGCTCGGCCGCCTTCCGGTAGCGCGGCGCCCGGCGGGTGTTCTGGCCCACGGCGAGGACGGTGCCGGCCTCCTTGGCGGCGGCGATCATATCGCGGCAGTCGGCCGTGGACAGCGCCATCGGCTTTTCGACCATGACGTGCTTGCCGCACCGGGCGGCCTCGATGGCCTGGGGCGGGTGGAGGGAGTTCGGGGTGGTGAGGACGATGGCGCCGATGGAATCGTCGGCCAGGATATCTTCGTAGGATTTCATCGGCCGGCCGCCGAAGTTTTTCTCGAACGCGGCCATTTTCTCGCCGGACCTCGAAAGGCCTCCGGCGATCTCGATCCGCCCGCTTTTCTTCGCTCCGGCGGCGAGCTGATCGGACCACCGGCCCAGCCCGACGAACGCCATTCTGACTTTATCGCTCATTTCGGTTCCTTGTCTTATTAAGTTCGTTATCAAGTTGGGAATGAAGTTCGTTGTTTAGTTTAAAACCGCCTACACAAGCCCTTCCATCATGGCGGCGCGGGCCTCCGGGTTGTCCGCGAATTTTCCGTCCTCGAGCTCAACCCCGAGCCCGTTCGCCACGCGGGCGATGAAGTTCCGGTAGGCCGACACGGTGGCGATCTCGAGGATCGCCACGTCGTCGAACCCGTGCGCCCGGAGGTTATCCACATCGCTCTCGGTCACCGTCCAGGGGGCGAGGGTGACCTTCTCGGCGTACTCGAGCATCGCCAGGTCCTCGGGGCCCAGGCCGGCGCTCCTGAAATCCTCCTTGAGGGCCAGCGCCTCGGCGGTCCCGTCCCCCTCGCTCACTTCACGGAGAAACGCTCCGTGAGAGACCGTTCAGTAGCGGCACTTGATCATCGAGGAGATCGCCACAGCCAGCATCTCCTCGCGCCGGCGGCCCAGGCTCGTGGCCCCGAAGGTCACCGCGCGCGAAAACGAATAATAGGCCTTGAGCAGATCGGGCTTGATGCTGTAGATCTTTTGGATGTTTCCCACCCCGCCGCCGGTGCGCTTTTTTTGCGCCTCGTAGTGGGCCCTGACTTCCCCCTCGGCTTCCTGTTCATCGACCGTCCTGATCCAGGCCATTCTCTCCTCCTTATGGAATCTCCCGCCGCATCCGGGCGGGCCCCTGTGCAACCCGCCCTTTTTTCGGGTATGAAGGAAGAACATACTTCGATATCGGTGAGGAAACAAGAAAAGCCCACGGCCGCGCCGCGCCGCCCGGCCTCTGAGAAGGAGCCCTCCATGAAAGCAGCCGTTTTCTACGAGCCGAACAAACCGCTGGTCATCGAGGAGGTCGAGGTCGACCCCCCGAAGGAGGGCGAGATACTGGTGAAAATGGCGGCGGCGGGGGTGTGCCACAGCGACCACCACGCGATGACGGGCGAGATGCCCATCGCCTCGCCGGTCATCCTCGGCCACGAGGGCGCGGGCGTCGTCGAGGAGGTGGGCCCCGGCGTCACCTCGCTCAGGCCGGGCGACCACGTCGCGAGCGTTTGGCGCTACGCGTGCGGAACCTGCGAATACTGCCTCATCGCCCGGCCCCAGCTTTGCCCCACGAGCGCCCGGATGCGCTCGAACGCCACCCTCTCGGACGGAACCAGGCGCTTCAGGATGGGCAACACCGAAGTCGGCCACCACCTGGGCGTCTCGACCTTCAGCGAATACTCGGTGATGAGCGAGAAATCCGCGCTAAAAATCCGCGACGACATGCCGCTCGACAAGGCCGCCGTCGTGAGCTGCGCGGTGATCACCGGCGTCGGCGCGGTCGTCAACGCCGCAAAGGCGCGGCCGGGCGAGAGCGTCGCCGTCTTCGGCGCGGGCGGCATCGGCCTCAACGCCGTCCAGGGCGCCGCGCTGACCGGGGCCGAGCCGATCATCGCGGTCGATGTTTTCCAGAACAAGCTCGACATGGCCAAGAAATTCGGCGCCACCCACCTCGTCAACGCCTCGGACGAGGACCCGGTCGCCCGCGTCCGCGAGCTCACCGGCGGCCAGGGGGCGCACCACGCCATCGAGGCCATCGGCAACACCGAGGTCGCCACCCAGTGCTTCAACGCCATCCGCCGGGGGGGGACGGCGGTGATGATCGGCATCACGAGCCCCAAGGCGGCCGCCGCGATTCCGACTCTCGATCTCGTTACCCAGGAAAAAACACTGGTCGGCTCCCTCTACGGCTCCTCGGTGCCGCGCCACATGGTGCCGCGCCTGATCGAGCTCTACATGGCCGGAAAGCTCAACCTCGATGACCTGCTCACGCGCTCTTATCCGCTCGACCGGATCAACGAGGCTTACGAGGCGCTCCTTAACGGC
Organism: bacterium; assembly: GCA_030922375.1. GTDB lineage: Bacteria > UBA8248 > UBA8248 > UBA8248 > UBA8248 > UBA8248. The sequence continues at coordinate 19,681 of JAVEPB010000242.1, forward strand.
GAGGTGGCCCGGAGCGTCATCGCTTACGATTAATCAATACCCGCGCGGCCGGGGCCGGGCCGGAGGCCGCTCATACCGAGGAGAGTGCCGATGAAGATTGTTGGTGTTGAGGCGCGCACCTATATCGTCCCCGTCGAGCTTCCCCGCTTTCCGGAGCCCCTGCGGTCGGACTGCTTCGCCGTCCTCATCCACACCGACGAGGGGATCACCGGATACGGGTTTACCCACCGGATGAACGGCGCAGCCTGCCGCGAGACCGTGGACCGGCAGATCGCTCCCTACCTTGAAGGAAAAGACCCCTTCGCCACCGAGCGCATCTGGGACGAGCTGTTCTGGAAATTCAACCAGCGGCGGATGACCGGGGTGTGGACCGCCGCGATGAGCGCCGTGGACATCGCCCTCTGGGACATCAAGGGAAAGGCCCTGGGCATGCCGGTCTACCGACTGTTGGGAGACTATTCGGACGAGATCACGGCCTACTGCACGTTCGGCATGCTCGAATACAGCCGTGACGTCCTGGCCGAGCTCGCCGCCGGGCTCGTCGCCACGGGCTGGGACAAGCTCAAGATGAAAGTGTGCGTCGAGGACTCGAAGAACATCCCCGAGGACGCCGCCCGCGTCCGCGCGGTGCGCGAGGCCGTCGGCGAGGGCGTCGAGGTCATGATGGACGCCAACCACCTCTTCTCGCCGATGGAGGCACTCGAGCTGGCCCGGATGTGCGAGCCCTACGATGTGAAATGGTTCGAGGAGCCCCTATACGGGAACGACATCGAAGACTTGAAAAAGCTCCGGGCCTCGACGACGATCAATATCGCCGCCGGCCAGCAGGAGGGCATGCGCTGGCGTCACCGCGACCTCATCGCGGGCGGCGCGGTGGACATCGCCCAGCCCGACGTGGTCTTCACCGGCGGCTTCACCGAGGGGGTGAAGGTCGCCCACCTGGCCCAGGCCTTCAACGTCCCCGTCGCCACCCACGGCTGGCCCCATATGAACATGCACCTTTCAGGGGCGATCTCGAATGCCTGGCGGCTGGAGTACCATCTCGAGCCCGCCGGTCTCGCCGGCCACCTCTTCAAGAACCCGCCCGTCCCCGAAAGCGGAATCCTGCGGATACCCGACAAACCGGGCCTCGGGCTCGAATTCGACGAGGAGGGCATGCGCCCCCATCTCGTCACCTGAGCGGGTGGGAGATGCGCCAGCCAGCGCCGCCGAAAGGTGCCCCACCGGAAGGTGCCCCACCGGAAGGTGTGGCATAATTCTCCGCATGAAACGCAAGCTCATTTATTACACTGTCCTCCCGGCCCTCGCCCTGATGCTGGCCGGATGCACCCTCCGGCAGGCGGTGGCCCGGTCCTCGGCCGCCGTCCTCGACGACATGATCGCCGCCCTGAACGCGGAGCCCGACCCGGGGCACGCCAGGGAGGCGGCCGCCTCGCTGCTCGTCATGATCGAGGGCTTCGTCCGGGCCGACCCCGGAAACGCCGCGCTCCGCCGCTCCGCCGCCCAGGCCTACGGCGGCTTCGCCTTCGGGTTTCTCGAAAAAGAGGAGCCCGCCCGCGCCCGGCGGCTTTACCGGAGGGGCCGCGACCACGGACTCAGCGCCCTCGGGCTCGCATCGGGCGCGAAAGAGGCCGCCTTCCGCGTCGCGCTCGGCCAAGCCGACCGGGACCGGCTGGCCCTTCTGTTCTGGACGGCCTACTGCTGGAGCGGGTGGATCAACATGAGCCGCCAGGACCCCGACGCCGTGGCCGACCTGCCCCGAGTCGAGGCGATGATGGCCCGCGCTCGCGCGCTCGACCCCGGATATTTCCACGGCGGGCCCGATCTTTTCTTCGGGGTCTACTGGGGCAGCCGCTCCCGCCTCATGGGCGGAGACCCCAAAAAGGCGAAGGCCGCCTTCGCCCGCGCCGTCTCGGCCTCAAAGGGCCGCTTTCTGATGGCGAAGCTTCTCTTCGCGCGCCATTTCGCCGTCCAAGCGCAGGACAAGCAACTGTTCACCCGCCTGCTCGATGAGATCGAAAAAGCGCCCGAGGGCCTCCTGCCCGCCCAGGCGCTGGCCAACGCCCTCGCCCGCCGCCGCGCCCGGGAGCTCCGCGAAAAAATGGAAGAGTTGTTTTGATGACCTGTAAACTGATCACCCTGAAATATATCGCGGCCCTTTTGATCGCCCCGGCCCTCCTCTTCGCCTCGCCGCCGGCCGCTCTGGCGGCGCGAAAGCACGTCATCAAGTTCGCCAGCCTCGCCCCCGAGGGGACCACCTGGATGCGCGTGATGCGCGGGCTCGACCGCGACATCCGCAAGGCGACGAAAAAAGCCGTGCGCTTTCGCATCTACCCGGGCGGCGTCTCGGGTAACGAAAAGGACGTTGTCCGCAAGCTGCGCGTGGGCCAGCTTCACGCGGCCGGTTTCACCGGAGTCGGGCTGGGCGAGATCGTGCCGGCGACGCGCCTGTTCGAGCTTCCCTTCTTTTTCAGGAGCTACGCCGAGGTGGACGCCGTGCACCGGGAGCTCGACGGCTGGTTCGAGGAGGCTCTCCGGAAGAAGGGCTATGCGCTCCTCGGTTGGTCCGAGGTGGGCTTCGCCCATTTCTTCTCGAAACACCCGGTCACCTCGATCTCGGATCTATCGCGACAAAAAGTGTGGATGTGGGAGGGCGACCCGCTCGCGCGGGCCTACTTCGAGGCGATGGGGGTGAGACCGATTCCCCTCGCGGTCACCGACGTGCTCACCTCGCTCCAGACCGGCCTCGTCAACACCGTTTACATCAGCCCGCTCGGCGCCGTCGCCCTCCAGTGGTTCACCAAGGTGCGCCACATCAGCCCGGTCCCGATGGCGAACGTCACGGGCGCCCTCGTGATGAAACAAAACCGCTTCGAACGGTTGGGGGGCGGGTTCGGCGCGCTGCTCACCCGGCGCACCCGCGCGCGGATGCGCGAGCTGCGCCGCCTCACCCGGGAGGAGAACGGACGCGCCATCCGGGCGATGACCAAGCGCGGGCTCACCCTCTCGGCCCGGCCTTCTCGGGCCGCGCTCGCCGAAATGCGCCGGGTGGGCCGCGTGGCGCGTGAAAAACTCGCCGGCAAGCTCATCCCCCGCGAGCTGATCGAACGCGCCGAGGGCGTCCTCGCCCGCCTGCGGGCCGGGAAACCCGCCCGGAAATGATCGACGCCCTCAAGGAGCGCTGGGCACAGGTCGACGCCGCGCTCGCCCGGTGGGAGAGCGGCGCGCTCATCACGCTGCTGTTCGTCATGCTCCTCGCCGGCTTCGTCCAGGTCGTCCTCCGCAACGTGTTCAACACCGGAATCCTCGGGGCCGACCTTCTCCTCAGGCAGGGGCTTCTCTGGCTCGGCCTCCTGGGCGCGTCGCTGGCCGCGGGCGGAGCCGGGCGGCACATCGAGATCGACCTCCTCTCGCGGGCGCTCCCGCCGGAGTGGGCGAGACCCGCGCGGCGGCTGGCCGACGGTTTCGCGGCCGTGGTCTGCGCCCTGCTGGCGCGGGCCTCGGCGCTGTTCGTCATCAGTGAATTAGGGGCGGAAAGCCGGATAGCAGGCGTATTTCCGGGGTGGATATTTCAGTTGATCCTTCCGGCGGGGTTCGCGGTGATGGCGCTTCGCTTCCTGGCGGGGGCCGCCTTCGGCCGCCCGGAGCCGCCCGCCGGTAAAACCGGGGCGAAAAGTTGACCGCGCTCGGGGGGGCCGGCCTCGCGGCGCTCGCGCTCCTGGGCGCGCCGCTGTTCACGGTGATCGCGGCGATCGGCCTCTGGGGTTTCGCCTCCGAGGAGATCAGTTCGGCGGCGTTCATCATCGAGCTCTACCGGATGACGGACGCGCCCACCCTGCTGGCGATCCCCTTTTTCACCTTCGCGGGCTATCTCATGGCCGAGGCCGGGACGCCCGGGCGGCTCACCCGGCTGGCGCGGGCAGGGCTGGGCTGGATGCCGGGGGGACTCGCGGTGGTGACGCTGGCGACCTGCGCCTTCTTCACCGCCTTCTCGGGCGCCTCGGGGGCCACCATCGTCGCGCTGGGGGGGCTCCTCCTCGCGGCGCTCACCCGGGACGGCTACGAGGACCGCTTCTCGCTCGGGCTGGTGACGACGAGCGGGGGGCTGGGCCTGCTCTTTCCGCCGAGCCTGCCGCTCATCCTCTACGGCGTGGTCGCCGGGGTGAACATCGATCATCTGTTCTTCGCCGGGATCGTGCCGGGCCTTTTGCTGATCGCGGTCCTCGCGGCCTACTGCATGCGCGTGGCCAGCGCCCAGGCCCCGCGCACGGCGTTTTCCTACCCGGAGTTCAGGGCGGCGCTCCGAGAGGCGGGATGGGAACTTCCGCTGCCCGCCATCATCCTGGGCGGCATCTACGGAGGCCTCTACACGGCGGCGGAGGCCTCGGTCGTCGCCGCCCTCTACGTCCTGATCGTCGAGGTCTGGGTCTTTCACGATCTGGACCTCTGGGACGAGGTGCCCGGCATCGCGCTCGAGAGCATGATCCTCGTCGGGGTGATCCTGATCATCCTCGGCGCGTCGCTCGGGCTGACGAATTATCTCGTGGATCAGGAAGCGCCCCAGCGCATCCTCGAGGCGGTCCGATCCCTCAGCACGAGCCGCTACGCCTTCCTCCTCGGGCTCAACCTGTTCCTGCTCGTCGTGGGCTGCATGATGGACATCTTCTCGGCCATCGTCGTCGTGGTTCCGCTTATCACTCCCATCGCCAAGGAGTTCGGCGTCCACCCGGTCCACTTGGGCATTATCTTCCTAGCGAATCTCGAGATCGGTTACATCACCCCGCCCGTCGGGCTCAACCTCTTCATCGCGAGCAACCGCTTCGGCCGCCCGCTCGCCGAGGTCTGGCGGACGACTGTGCCCTTCCTCCTCCTCCGCCTCGCCGCCCTTCTACTCATCACCTACATCTCGGCCCTCAGCCTCGCCCCGCTGAGGTGGATGACGGGGCTCCCCTAGCCCCGAATCAGTAAACCCTGGTTGGATAATCTCGGTTGAGGCCCGGTTGAGGATCGAGGAGATCGGCGATACCCTCCCGGTACTCGAAATTCACCCGGCCGGGCGACGCCGCCTGCTGAAAACCGGAGGACAATATGACCGACGAGGCAGCCAGGCAGCGCGAAAAGGTCCAGAAGATCTACAGCGGGGAGTCGGACTACTACATCACGAGCACCCCCCACGCCAAGAGCAGCTCGCTCTCGCGGGCGGCCGAGGTCCTCAAGCCCGAGGGCGGGATACACCTCGACGTCGCCACCGGGGCGGGCCACACCGCCTTTCAGATTGCGCCGATGTGCGACTGGGTGATCCCGAGCGACCTGACGAAGAGCATGCTCGAGTCCACCCGGAAAAACGGGGCCGAAAAGGGCGTCACGAACGCCCGGCTGCTCTGCACGGACGCCGAGAGCATCGCCCTCCGGGACGCCTCGGTGGACTCGGTTTCGGTCCGCATCGCGCCGCACCATTTCTCGGACGTTCAAGGGGCCATCGGCGAGATGGGCCGGGTCCTGAAACCCGGCGGCCGGCTCGTCTACATCGACAACATCGCCCCCGAGGAGCCGCCCGAGGCGAAGGGCTACAACGATTTCGAGGCGCTGCGCGACCCGAGCCACAACCGCTGCGACTCGCTGCCGGTTCTCGTCGAGATGTTCGAGGAGGCGGGCCTCGAAATCCTCTACACCGAGACCATCCGAAAGCGCATGGACTTCGAGGAGTGGGTGGACCGCCCCCACCTGACGAGCGGCGACCGGGAGGGTCTCAAGCGCTTCCTCGCCGAGCCCTCCCCCGCGATTCGCCACTGGATGAACCCCCGCGAGGAGGAGGGGAAACTCTACTTCGACGAGATCGAGGGCGTCATCCTCGCCCGGCGCGCCTGAGGCCATGCCGGAAAGCGAGGACGAGAGCGCCCGCCTTCGCCGCCTCGCCGAGATCGACCGGCGCCATCTCTGGCACCCCTTCACCCCGATGGACGAGTGGGAGGCCGAGGACCCGCCCCTCATCATCGAGCGCGGGGAGGGGGCCTACCTCATCGACACTGTGGGAAGGCGCTACCTGGACGGCGTTTCCTCCCTCTGGGTGAACATCCACGGCCACCGCCGGGCCGAGATCGACGAGGCGGTCCGCCGCCAGCTCGGGCGGATCGCCCACTCGACCCAGCTCGGCATGAGCCAGGACGCCGCCATCGCGCTCGCCGAAAAACTCACCACCATCGCCCCGCCCGGCCTCTCGCGCGTTTTCTACTCGGACAGCGGAGCCACCGCCGTCGAGGTCGCCCTCAAGATCGCTTTTCAGTATCAACGGCAGCGCACCCCGGCCCGGCCCGAGAAATCGAAGTTCATCGCCCTGAACCTGGCCTACCACGGCGACACGGTGGGCGCGGTGAGCGTGGGGGGCATCGATGCTTTCCACGCGATTTTCGGCCCGCTCCTTTTCGAGACGATTCGAGCCGAGTCGCCCTATTGCTACCGCTGCCCCCGGGGGGCCCAGGCCCGGGGGGCCGAGACACAGCCCTGCGCCGTCTGTGCGGGCGAGGAGATCGAGCGGCTCATCCTGGAGCGGGCGGACGAGACCGCCGCCGTCATCGTCGAGCCGATGGTCCAGGGCGCGGCGGGGATCATCACGCAGCGGGAGGGTTTTCTTCGCCGGGTGCGCGAGGCCTGCGACCGGGCCGATGTCCTGTTCATCGCAGACGAGGTGGCGACCGGCTTTGGCCGCACCGGGCGGATGTTCGCCTGCGAGCACGAGGGGGTCGCGCCCGACATCATGTGCCTCGCCAAGGGGATCACGGGCGGATATCTGCCCCTCGCCGCCACCCTCGCGACCGAGGAGATTTTCGGCGCCTTCCGGGGGGCACCCGGAGAGGGGCGGACCTTTTTCCACGGCCACTCCTACACCGGGAATCCCCTCGGCTGCGCCGCCGCCCTGGCGAACCTGGGCATCTTCGAGGCCGAGGGGACCATCGCCGCCCTGGGGCCGAAAATCAGGCTGTTTTGGGAGGAGCTCGGCCGCCTTCGTGCGCTGCCCGCCGTGGGCGAGGTCCGGGGACTCGGCCTCATGGCCGGGATCGAGCTCGTGGCCGACCGGGAGAGCAAGAGACCTTACCCGCCCGAGACGCGGATGGGCCGGCGGGTGACCCTCGCGGCGAGGCGGCGGGGGCTGGCGATCCGCCCGCTGGGCGACGTTTTGGTCTTCATGCCGCCCTACTGCGTGAACGATGAAGAAATCGCATGGATGGCGGGGGTGGCCGGCGAGGCGATTGAGGAGGTCTGCTCCTAGCGGCCGGATCAGCGGGACCTCAAGTCAACAGCTCGGCGAGTCAGCGGCTCTCCGGGTCAGCGACTCTCCGAGGTCGGGGCAACCGGCGCACCGACAGGCCCGACCGGCGCGGCGCGGGAGGGAACGCCCACCGGACCCACCCGGGGAGCCCCCGCGGGCGATTGCGGCTCGGGGGCGGGAACCCCGACCGGGGCCGGGGGAGCCGGCGGCGCTTCGGGCTCGGGCGGGAAGGCGGATTCGGCGGCGGCGATAACATCCTCGCGGAACCGGAGCGCGCCGGCGATGGTGAGCGCGCCGGCGATGGTCTCCGCCTGCTGGCCCTCGATCAGGATGACGACCCGCTCGAAAACATCCCTGAAATTCTTAAGTGCCGTGTTGGCAACCGCCTGGGAGGTGAGCATTTCGCTCCAGGCGCCGCCGGGGTGCGCCTCCCGGAACTTTCGTCCGAAGTCTACATAGAGGGTGGCGGCCGGGCCGGGAAAAATCGCCCGAATCTTCACCCCCGGCGGAACGGACGGCGAGGCGGAGTCCCCCTCGACGGGCCCGGCGATAAGCGCCTCGAGGGCGCGACGGAGGGTCTCGATCGTGGCGCCGCCCTCGTCCACCTCCCTTTGGACGCGGACGAGTTTTTCGCCCTCAAGGCTCACGAAATATAGGTCGACGGACACCGTCGGGGCCAGGGAGGGGGCTTTTTCCGGCTCGCCGAAGGTGGCGATGCGGCTCCGCTCGACCAGGTCGGCGATAAAATCCGAGAGCTTATCCTGATAGTAAAACGAGCCGCCCGCTCCGAGGAGGAGGAGGGCTAAAAACCACGGCCAGCTGCGGGAGCGTTTCATCCTAGTTCCCTCCTCCGGCCGGGGATGCTCCCCCCGCAGGGGTCGGGGCGCCAGCCCCGGGGGTGGCGCCACCCGCCGGGGTCGGGGCGCCCGCCTCGGAAATGCCTTCCCCGCTGGGAACGTTTTCTCCGCCGGGGGGTGTGCCTTCCACACCCGGGGTGCCGCTGTCCGGCTCCGGAGGAAGTGCCGGAAGCTTGGCGTAGTGGACGATTTCGGCCTCGATGGCCCCGATGTAGGGGTTCTCTCCGCCCATCTCCCGGAGGCGTGCCGCCTCCTCGGGCGTCGAGATCACCCCGAGGTTGATGTAGGCGGCGGGCATCCGCGCGCCCTCGAGGGCGCGAAGGAGCAGGGAGCGAATCGGCGGCTTGCGCCCTCCCCCGATTTTGGTGAAGCGCTCCTGAAGCCTCAGGGCAAAGCGGCGGCTGGCGGCCAGATGGATGTTCTGGCCCCGCTGCCATCTCAGGGCGAGGGCGTCGGGCCCCTCGCCCTCCACCCGGGGAGGCCGCTGCGGGGCGGCGACCATGATCGAGGGGCCGCGCGCGTTCGGCCGCCACGAGGCGTCGGCCTGAATCGAAAGGAGGAGGGAGGCGCCGTTGTGATTGGCGATGGCGGACCGGCGGACGGCGCTGACCTCGGTGTCGGACTCCCGGGTGAGAATCACCCTGACCTGCGGCCAACGGCCGAGGCGCCGGGCGAGCAACTTCGCGACCCGGAGGGTGAAGTCCTTCTCCACCAGGGCGACGGGCCCACGGCTGCCGAAGTCGCGCCCGCCGTGTCCCGGATCCAGCGCCAGGATAAACGGCGCCGCGGCGGTGGGGCCGCCCGGTCCCGCCGCCCGTCCGGCCCCGGGCGTTTCGCGGACCGCGTCGCCGGCCTGCTGGGCCGGAGCGGGGGGCGGCCACATCAAAACCGCCGCCGCGAAAACACCGGCTCGGAGCGGCCTCAGCGCTTTCAACGAATCACCTCCAGGGCGAATGGCTTGCCCAAGTTATCATTTCGGGTCCCCCCGGACCAAGACCTGCTCCCGGGCGGGGTTGCGCCGAATTTCGGCTAAGGATAGGTTATAGGTCCACCGCCCGAATACGAAGCGCGCCCGCCTGAGGTGGAGCCCCCCGATATGCGCCGATTAAAAAGATGGACCGCATTCCTGCCCCTGGCGCTTCTCGTTTTCGCCGGCGGCTGCTCGGTACTCGATCAGGTAAACCCGTTCTCCGACACAAAAACCCCTAAATTAGAGAATTTCCGCTTCCCCGATCTTCCGGTGCCTTCGGGTCTGTCGCTAGCCTCGAGCGAGTCCTTCATTTTCGAAACGCCGGGGACCCGTGCGGGAACGCTCGTCTATACGGGCTTCAAGAGATACGAGACCACCGTGAACTTTTACCGCGAAAAAATGCCCAATCACGGATGGAAACTCATCAACAGCATCGAAAAAGGCGAGGCCGCCATGACGTTCGAAAAGCCGGGATGGTCGGCCGCCATTTTCATCCGCACCACTTTTTTCCGGACGCGGGTGAGCATCAATCTCGGACCGAGGGGCCAATCCATCGCGGGAGACGATATTCCCATGCGGCCGAGGGAAGAAAATATCCCGCCCAGAAGAAACTAAGCCGCCCCCGATGCCCATCGTCAAAACCGTCGCAGGGCAGGCGGAGGCCGCCGTCCTCAAAAGCCGGCTCGAGGCCGAAAACATCCCGGTCCATCTCAGCTACGACTCCACAGGCGCGATCTACGGATTCTCCTCGACTTATCTCGGCGAGGTGACCATCATCGTGCCCGAGGGCTTCGAGAGCGCGGCCAGGATTATCTGCGAAACCGAACAGGACGCCGGCCCTATTCCGCCGGGCGGGAGCGGCCCTCCGGGCGGCGGGGGTGAGGCCGCCTAGAAGCCCGCGGAGGGGGCCTCCTTCCGCAACCCGGCCTCGCAATCCTCCGGCGCTTATTTCTTGCGCCAGTAAATCCAGAGTCCATGGCGTTTGGCGATGCGCGCGCCCGGGTCGAGTTTCGCCTTCTTCACGATCCCCTTGACCTCCTCCTCGGAGAGGCGTTTTTTCTTGAGTCGGCTGTTGAGTGCGCGGGCTTTCTTGAGGTGCAACTCGATCAACTCGTCCGGCGCCCCGGCCCCGAATCCGCCCCCGTGCGCGCCCAGGCCGCCGGGCTTGAGGACCCGGTTCATCTCGGAGAGTATCCTCTCCTGCCCCTCCCAGAAGAAAAGCCCGCCCCGGAAGATCACGAGGTCGAACGTGTCAGCGTCGAAAAGGAGGGAGTCCTTGTCGATGTTGAGGATCTCCACCCGCCGGGTGAGCTTCTCCCCGCGGACGCACTTTCGGATATAGGCCAGCGCCTCTGCGCTTTCGTCTCCGCATACGAAAGACATTTCGGGACACTTCCGGGCCAACGCTATCGAGACGCCGGGCCCGTAGGGGCCGACCTCGAGAACGCGGCCCGACGCGCTCCCGTATTCCGCCAGCACTTCGTCGGCGACGTAGGGATAGAAGGGGGCGAAATGATCGTTCACTTCCTGCTCGAGCTCAAATCCCATGAATCGTTCCCTGTGATTCCCGCGCCTCTTGACACAGGACGGGCGAACGCTATCTTAGTGCGTTCCAGACCAAAAAATGTTTTCTGTTTACCACAATGAGGGGCTTTTCATGTCGAATCAACCCATCGGAGTGGGCGTGGTCGGCTTGGGGAAATGGGCGGAGGTCATCGGACCGGGAATCCGGGACGCCGAGGGAATCGAAATCGCCGCCTGTTACACGAGAACTCCCGAAAACCGGGAGGATTTCGCCCGCCGCTACGGCTGCGAAGCGGTGGACAGCTACGAGGCTCTGCTGGCGCACCCGGGCGTCGATGCCGTCGCGATTCTCTCGTCCACCGTCGTCCACGGCAAGCAGGCCTTCGCCGCCATCGAGGCGGGAAAACACCTCTTCATGGAAAAACCGATCACCCCCACCATCGGGGAGGGGATCGAAATCGTCCGTAGGGTCGAGGAGGCGGGCCTCATCATGCAGATGGGATACGAGACCCGGTGCATGGCGGGAGTCCGCCACATCAAGAGGCTCCTCGACGAAGGCCGCCTGGGCCGGCCCGTCTCCCTGGAGCTGAACTGGTCGCACGACCTGGGCCTTCGTCTGACGCCCAAGGACTGGAACTACCACGAAGCCAACTGCCCGGGCGGCCCCCTCATGCAGCTGGGTATCCACCACGCCTTCAACGCGATGCTCCTCCTCGGGCCCGTCGAGCAGGTCAAGGCGATCGGGGCGAGGCGGCTGATCGACGCCGAGGTGCCCGACATCACCGGGGCGATCCTCGAGCACGAATCCGGGGCGATCACCTATCTGGGCTGCTACTACTTCTGCCCCCGGCGGTGGCATCTCAACCTGCTCGCCACCGAGGCCAGCGCGATGCTCAAGCTGCGCCTCCCCCAGGGCGACGTGCGCGAATACCTCATCAAGCTCCTCGAGGCCGACGAGATCACCGACCTCGAATTTCACTGGAAAGACCGGGAGGAGCCCGAGATCGTCTCACTCTCGCCGGGCAACGTAATCGTCGAGGAGATCAAGGAGTTCGCCGAGTGGGTGGGCGGCGGCCGGCCCTCGGACGCGGGCCCCCGCTCGGGGGTGGAGACGCTCGCCGTCATCCTCGCCGCCGTCGAGAGCATGAAAACGGGCGAGAGCGTCGGGATACAGGACTTTCTCGCGGCCAACGGCGCCTGAGGCGGCTCGCACTCTTCGGCGGCTCACATCACCCAGGATGGGAATTCACTCGCCGGTGGGGTATCCTTCGGCCTTCGAGACGAAATCCTCACAGCAATGCCTTTTTTTCTTCTGACAAGGAGGGACGCAATCATGGCCTATCTGTTCCATCAGGACGAGCTCCCGAAGCTGGTCTCGGTCACCCCGGGGCGGGAGCGCATTTTTTTCGCAAGTAAAGAGCTCGCCGACACCGACGCGATGCTGGCGGGGATCATCCGCTACAAAAAGGGCATCTCGTCCCCCCTCCATTTCCACAAGAACTGCGAGCATTTCTACTTTTTCCTCGAGGGCGCCGGAGAGGTCGAGACCGAGGAGGGAACCACCACCATCTCGCCGGGCACCCTCGTCTTCATCCCCGCCGAGGATAAGCACCGCCTCCGGGCGTCCGCGGATTCCACCCATTTCGAGTGCCAGGTCCCGAACCTCTTCAAGACCACGATCCTGGAGGGAACGGACGACGACCTGCGCTGGGAGAAGGTGGACGGCAAAATCTGGGTTCAGAGCTAAGGAGGCGGAACGATGATCACTTTTATCGATACCAACGAATGCAAGCGGGAAAATCTGGGCGGGGGCCTTGGCGAGGCGGCCGAGGTGGTGAGCGGGGCGCTGTGCGGGGCCGAGGAGATCAAGGCCCACCTCCGCTGGCTCGGCGAGGGCGACGCCTTCGAGGCGGCGCCCATCGCGGACGCGCACCAGCTCATCTACGTGATGGAGGGCGAGGGCGTCGTGAGTCTCGAAGGCAAGGACTACGACGTCGGCCCCGGCGCTGGGCTCTATCTCGGCCCCGGCGAGGGCGCGAGTCTCCAGGGCGCGGGCGCCCTCAAGGCGTTTCATCTTATCGGTCAGCCCAAGTAATCCTGCCCGAGGGGAGGAGACATGCAACCGGCCGAGTGGACGGACGAGGCTTTCAGCCGTCCCGCCCACCGGGGGCCGGACGAGGGCGAGACCTTTTTCACCTCCACTAGCGGCGCGGCGGCGGGAAGCATTTGCGCATCTTAATCGAGGAGTTCCGCGCGGACATCCTCGGCCCGGCCCCTGCCCGCGTGTTCGCGCCCGAGATAAAAAAATCCTGTCAGGATGAAAAAAAAGCTAGAATCTCCGCGAGCACTCCCTTATATTGCTGTCATTAAGGCCCTCCCGCCAAAAGCACCCTCCCCTCAGCCGGCCAGAGAAAACCGTGAGCAACGACGATCACCCCAAACCCAGAGGCGCACTTGCCTTCATGGCCGTCTTCCTCGTGCTTCTGGTTCTCTTCTGGGCGAGAGCCTATTTCCTGCTCTGGGCAGGGTGAGGAACGATGAAAAACAGCGGCTCCGTCTACAAATACGAACTGATGTGGATTCTGCCGAGCATCGCCCTTCCGATCGTGATGCTGGGGCTCCTCATCTACATGGCATTCGGGCACGGAATTCACCTCCCGGGCGAGGCGGGAATAGTCGACCCCGCGAAACTCACCGCGACAGCACCCTTCAACAAGCTGGGTGTGCACCAGGTCGGCGAGAAACGCTACCAGGTGAACATGATGGCCGGCATCTGGTTCTTCGTGCCGAACCAGATCAAGGTGCCCGCTGGCTCCACCGTCGAGTTCGTCGCCTCGAGCAAGGATGTCGTTCACGGCCTCTTCATCAAGGGGGCGAACGTGAACGCGATGCTCCTGCCGGGCCAGGTGACGCGGGTGACGGCTCGCTTCGACAAACCCGGCGAATACCCCTTTCTCTGTCACGAATACTGCGGCGCCGCGCACCACACGATGTGGGGCAAGGTCATCGTCGAATAGCCCACCGGGAAAACGGGAGAAACGTATGACGGCCGGATCGGAAAGCGGGATCACCCCTGAAAACCGACTGACGGGGGCCTATCTGATCGTAGCTCTCATCGCCCTTTTCGGCGGCGTCGTCACCGGTCTTTTTCAGGGGATGAACTACGGTGGCCACGATGTCTATCCCGCCCTCCAGCCTGTCATCAAATCCTACTATCACGGCCTGAGCATCCACGGGGTGTTGAACGTCCTCGTCTGGACGACGTTTTTCATCTGCGGCTTCCTCCAGTTCATCACGGCGCGCGCACTCGGCGCCCCGCTGGCGGTCCGGGCTCTCGGTTGGCCGGTCTTCTGGCTGATGACCGGTGGGCTCATCCTGGCGGCGATCCCTCTCGTCCTGAACGAGGCGACGGTGCTCTTCACGTTCTACCCGCCGCTCCAGGCCCACTGGGCCTTCTACATCGGCCTCACCCTGGTCGTCGCCGGCACCTGGCTGGTCATGGTCAACCTGGCGATGAGCGTGGGCGTGTGGAAGCGCGGCCACCCCGGCCAGCGGACGCCGCTCCCCGCCTTTATGTCGCTGGTGACGTTCGTCATGTGGACGATGGCCTCGCTCGGCATCGCGGCCGAGATGCTCTTCATGATGATTCCCTGGTCGCTGGGGCTGATTCCGGGGACGAACCCTCTCATGGCGCGCACTCTTTTCTGGTTCTCGGGCCACCCGATTGTCTATTTCTGGCTGCTGCCCGTCTACGTTTCCTGGTACACGATCATCCCGAGGCAGGCCGGGGGGCGCCTGTTCAGCGACCCGATGGCCCGGGCTTCGTTTCTCCTGTTCCTTCTGCTCTCCACCCCGGTGGGCTTCCATCACCAGTTCACCGACCCCGGCATCGGGGAGGACTGGAAATTCTTCCACGCGTTCCTCACCTTCGGCGTTTTTTTCCCGAGCCTGCTGACGTTCTTCAACGTCGTGTCCTCGCTCGAGAGCGGCGCGCGCGCGCACGGCGGAAAAGGTTATTTCGCCTGGTTCTTAAAGCTGCCCTGGGGGAATCCCTCACTGGCGGCCCAGGTGTTCGCCATGCTGCTCTTCTGCTTCGGCGGAATCGGGGGGCTCATCAACGCCTCGGCGGCGATGAACCTCTCCGTCCACAACACCGCCTGGATCGTCGGGCATTTCCACCTCACGGTGGGCGCCGCGGTCACGCTCTCCTTCATGGGAATCACCTACTGGCTCGTTCCGGTTCTGAGCGGCAGGCGGCTTTGGAGCCGGGGGCTGGCGCTCGCGCAGGCCTGGCTCTGGTTCGGCGGGATGATCGTCTTCTCGAACACGCTCCACCGCCTCGGTACGATGGGCATGCCCCGGCGGACGATGATGAGCGCGGTCCCCTACATGCAGCCCGAGTGGAAAGCACTGCTTCCGCTGGTGGGGATCGGCGGAGCTATCCTGTTCCTGAGCGCCATGCTGTACTTCCTGAACCTCGCGATGACGGCCTGGGCTTCCCCCGCCAGCGCCGAAGAGCGGCTTGAGTTCGCGGAAGCCGCCTCCGGGCCGGAGGACGCCCCCGCGTTCATGGACCGGCTGGTCCCCTGGGTGGCCGCTTCGGCTGTCCTCATCGTCCTGGCCTACGCCCCCACCATCTACCGTCTCGCCACCGAAACCCCGTTCAACATCCAGGCATTCCGGGTGTGGTAGGCTTCCTCCTCCACGTTTCCGGAGGAGGCCCTGTTTGATCCCCACCTACATCTGGTTCGCGCTCCTCGCCATGTCGTTCTACGGCGTGACGGATTTCACCTACGGCCGAGCCACCCGCAATGGCGTCACGCCGGGGACGATGACCTGCTCGCAGTCGGCCATCGTCACGCCGTTGACGGGAGTCTGGGCCTGGTGGGAGGGGACCTACGTCTGGTCAAAACCGGCCCTCCTCGGGATCGCGGCGGGCGTTTTTGTCTTCATCGGGCTCTGGGCGTTCATGAAAAGCCTCAAGCTCGGCGAGACGAGCGTCAGCACCCCCATCTACCGCATCAGCTTCGTCATCACCGCGCTGATCGCCATCCTTTTCCTCGGGGAGCCGATGACGCTTCGCAAGGGCATCGGGTTCCTCCTCGCCGGGGCATCGATCTTCCTGATCTCGAGTTTCCGCTTTGGCGAGACCGACTTGCACGGGCGCGGAAAATCCATCCTCTGGGCGGTGACGGCGATGTGCTCGGTCGGGCTCCTCAACATCGTTTACAAACTCGGGGTGGCGAACGGCGTCTCGCCGGTGATGATGCTCCATAGCCAGGCGGTATTCTTCATCAGCATCGCCTTCCTCTACGCCCGCCTCACACAGGGCGGGCCGCGCTTCTCGCGGGTCGGCTGGGCGCACGCCTCGGTCACGGCGCTCTCCTTCACGGGCGGGATCGTCGCCTTCCTGACCGCCCTCCAGAGCGGAGAGGCCAGCGTGGTGACCCCCATCGTGCAGCTCAGCTTCGCCGTCAGCGTCCTGATGGCGACCTGGTGGCTGGACGAGCGGTTCACCGCGCGAAAACTGGCGGGCCTGGCCTTCGCGGCCGGGACCATCGCGGCGTTCTCGGCGGGGTGATACGATTCCGGCGGCCGCCGAACCCCTCACCAGCACCGGCTGAAAGGAACGGACCAAGATGAGCGAGAACCTGAGCGCGCCGGGGCAATCCCTGTTTCCGGATTACACCCGTATCGCCGGAATGTACGCGCGCGAGGTCGAGGGCCTGAGCGGCGAGCAGATCGATACGCTCCAGCCCGAAAAAAGCTGGGGCCTGTGGTCCATCCGCAGCCAGGTCAGCCACGCCGCCTCGGTTCAGTACCGCCATTTTCTGGGCAACTGGGGCGAGGCGCTTTTTGGCGGAAATCTACCGCGGGACAAATCGCTCATCGACACCGGCGGGGCGGACCGGATACTCGACCCGGGCCGGTTTCACGAGATGCCCGTGCTGCTCGCGGCGCTCAAGGACGGAGCCGATCTGGTGTGGGAGATTCTCGCCGGCGAGACGCTGGGCAGCATGAGGGCGAGAGCCCAGAGCCGGAAGATTAAAGCGGACGAGCGCTTCGCCAGCGGCGACAGCCGGATGGCCTACACCGAAAACCTCACCCTGAAGGCCCACCCCGGCGCCTACTGGCGCGACGAGGGCGACCCCGAGCTATTTCACTACACCCTGGAATTCACCTTCCGCCACGTCCTCTGGGAGGGCTTCGCCCACCTCAGAACCATACAAGCCCACAAGCAGGCGATGGGGCTTCCCGCCGTCAACGACCTTCCCGAAGAGGGCTACCTGAAATATCTTGTGTGGGAATAGGACCAGCGGCTCCGCCGGAGATGACGGGCGGATAGCGCGCGGTTGGCAGTCGGGTAGAAACCTCTCCTACTCCTCCTCGCGCAGCGCGGCCTCGATGTCCTCGATGGCGATGGCGATTTTTTCCCATTCCTCCATGCCGGCCCGGAGGGCGGCGGAGACTTCCTTGTGGCGATCGAGGAGAGCGTCCAGCTTTGCCTTGTTCGCCCCGTCGTAAATCCCCGGCTCGGCCAGCTGCATCTTGAGATCATCCTCCTCTGACTCCATCCGGTGGATGCGCTCCTCGAGGGCGGCGGATTTTTTCTTGAGAACGCGCGTCTCGCGGTGAACCCGGTTCCGGGACTCGGCGCTCCGCCGGCGCGCTTCCCGGTCCCTGCGGCGGGGAGCGGTTTTTTCGGCCGCCGCCTCTTTTTCGCCCTGGCGTCGCGCGGCGACGCCCTCCAGGTAGCCGTCGAGCGAGCCCCGGAGCGGCCGAATCGTCCCCTCTTCCACCACCCAGTAGCTCTCGCACACCGACTCCAGGAGGTCGCGGTCGTGCGCCACGAGGATGAACGTCCCGGCGTAGGCCTCGAGGGCCTCCTCGAGCGCCGCCCGGGCGCTCATGTCGAGATGGTTGGTCGGCTCATCGAGGAGCAGCAGGTTCGCCCCCGACATGAACAGCCGGGCCAGCGCCAGCCGCGCCCGCTCGCCCCCCGAGAGGACGGACACCTTCTTGAAAACCGATTCGCCCGAGAATAAAAACCCGCCCAGCAGGGAGCGAAGCGCGGTTTGGGTCGTCGATGGCGGGGCGGCCTCGCCCGCCGATTCGATCACGGATTGGGCGGGCTCGAGGGCGTCGAGGACAATTTGCGAAAAATGTCCCACGCGCACCCGGTCTCCCGGCGCCGCGCGCCCGGCGCTCGCCTCGATCTCGCCCGACACGATCCTGAGGAAGGTTGTCTTTCCCGCTCCGTTGGGGCCGATGAGCCCGATCTTCTCCCCGCGCAGGAGCTTGAGGTCCACCCCAGAGAATACCTCGTTCGCCCCGTAGCTTTTGGCGAGGTCGCGGACGACGAGGACTTCGTAGGCCGAGGCGGGCGGATCGGGGAGGCGGATTTTCGGCGCGGCCACGGGGCGCCGGACGCGCTCGACGGGCTTGATTTTCTCGAGCTGCTTGACCCGGCTCTGGGCCTGCCGGGCCTTGGTCGCCTTGGCACGGAAGCGGCGGATGAAGCGCTCGAGCTCGGCGACGCGGCGGTCCTGCTGGGCGGCGGCTTTTTCGAGCTGCTCGATGTGGACCTCGCGCTGCAAGAGGTAGCTGTCGAAATTCCCCACGTAGCGGGTGAGCCGCCCGCCCTCGAGCTCGGCGATGACGCCGGCCGTGCGGTTGAGAAAATGGCTGTCGTGGGAGATGACGATCAAGGTACCCGGAAAGCGGGCGAGGAACTTTTCGAGCCAGGCGACCGATTCGATGTCGAGGTGGTTGGTCGGCTCGTCGAGCAACAACAAATCGGGCCGGGAGAAAAGGAGCCGTGCCAGGGCGGCCCGCATCCGCCAGCCGCCGGAAAACTCGTTGAGCGGGCTGTGAATCTCTCCGGCCGCGAAGCCCAGGCCCATGAGGATCGACGACGCGCGCGAATCGGCCTCGAAGGAGCCGATTTGCTCGAGGCTGTGATCGACCTCGCCCAGCCGGGCCGAGAGCTTTTCGAGCTCGTCGCCCCCCGCCGCGGCGTCCAGCCGGGCGTGAAGCGCCGCCTGCTCCCCGCGCAGGCGGATGAGTTCGCTATCGCCCCCGAGCACTTCGGCCAGGACGGGGCTATCCGTGGCCTCGAGCTCCTGACGGAGCACCCCCACCCGGATTCGCCCCCGCAGGTTCACCGCGCCGGCGTCAACGCCCTCGGTGCCCTCGATGACGCGGAAGATCGTCGTCTTCCCGGCTCCGTTGGGGCCGATGAGGCCGACCCGCTCGCCGGGATGGACGGCGAGGGAGGCGCCCTCCAGGACAACCTGCCCGCCAAATTGTTTTCGAACCCCTTCGAGTCTCAACATGGGGGGAGACTATAAATGAGATCGTGTGGTTTGTACGAGGGGGCAGGCGCTTTATTTCTCACCCCCCGCCGGCGGTGGAAAACGCCCTCCTTGACCGGGGGTCCGATCATAAAGTAAAAAAATAAATGTGGCCGGCATTACAATGACAATTCTACATCTTCTGCCAATAAAAATTATTCTGAAATTATCGGCAAGCGCAGGGAGTTTGCGATGAACCCCCAAGTGCCGCAAGACGCCCGGCAGCGGGAGACTTCCCCCCCCCGCTCCTCTTTCCCGTGTGGCGGACACCGCCCGGAAGTTTTTCGAGACCACCGACCCCCCCATGCTCCTCCGGAGGGTCTGCGAGGAGTCCTGCGATCTGCTCGGCGCCGATCGCGCGCTGATCGCCCGGGTGGATTTCAACGAAGTCATTCGCCAGGAAATTATCCAGGTCCACCAGGCTCCGCCTGAATTTCTCGATCTGGCCGAGCGCTCCACCCTCGTTTTGCAGATGCTGCCAGATCTTTTCAGGGAGGGCCGGCCCCATATCGCCCAAGGCCTGGTTTTCGATCCGAACTCCGATCTCGGAGACGCCGGAAACCAGACGGTCTGCATCGTTCCTCTGATCGTTGACCGGGAGCCTTACGGATGGCTGGCTCTGGTTCATCTCTCCTCCAAGGAATATTTCCACGAGGACCTGATGCTTGCCGAGTCTCTCGGTGACCTCGCCTCCCTGGCCATCCGAAACGCCAGCCGGGAGCGGGACTCCACCCGGACCCTCGTCCGCGGGACCGCCCTGTCCGCCGCCGCCGCACAGCTCGCCGAGGGCCGCGGCCTGTCCGCCGTCCTGGAGTCCCTGGCCGAGTCCGCCGCCAGGGTGTTCGGCGGGGAGGCGGGATTCCGAATCCTCGAGGACGAGCATCTGGTCCGCGCCGCGGCGACCCCGGCGGCCAGATTTTCGATGAAAACCGATCGCGCCCGGATCGACACCACCCTCGGCGGGCGGGCGGCCCTGCTCGGGGAGCCGGTTCTGAGCCCCGATGCCGCTCTCGACCCCCGCATCGGCGAGATAGACCGGGAAGCCATCGTTCCCGAACGGACGGGCTCGTGGATGATTCTCCCGGCCAAATCCGGCGGCCGCGTGCGGGGCACGCTGCACATTTTCCGCGAGCAGGGCCATGAGTTCATTCAAAAAGAGATCGATATGGGCATCAGCCTGGCGGACCAGGCGGCGCTCGCCATCGAACTCTCCGCCCTGCGCCAGGAGGACCAGCGCACCGAGGGTCTCTTCGAGGCCATGATCGAGGGCTGCGAGGATGCGATCTTCGCCTTCAACCGGAAATTCGAACTGGTCCACTGGAACGCGGGGGCGGAGGACCTGCTCGGCTACTCCTCCAACGAGGCCGCCGGAAGGCCCATCGAATCGGTCCTCGCCGAGGCGCGTCTTTTCCGCGAAAAAGCGCAACATGTGTTCGACATCGGAAACCGCATCCGCTTCGAGGACACTTACAAGAGCAAATTCGGGTTCATGGTCCCCGCGAGCGTTAAAATCATCCCGCTCAAGGACGAGGATGGAAAAATCACGGCGGCCGCCGCGTTGCTCAGGGACCTTACCGGGCAGAGGCGGGCGGAATCGGATCTGATCCTGAGGGACCGGGCGCTGGACTCGACCGATCACGGCGTCCTGATCACCGATCCCTCCCTTCCCAACAATCCGATTATCTATGCCAACGAGTCGTTCGAAAGAATCACGGGATACGCCATCTCGGAGGTCTTCGGCCGGAGCCTTCGCTTTCTGCAGGGGGAGGAGGAAGGCCAGCCGGACATCGACGAGATCCGGAAATCGGTCGAGGAAAACCGGGCGGGCCACGCCGTGCTGCGCAGTCCCCGGAAGGACGGAACGCTCTTCTGGAACGAAATGCACATCATTCCCTTCCGCGACGACATCGGCGCGATCACCCATCACATCACCGTCATATGCGACATCACCGACCAGAAAAAGGCGGGAGAGCGCCTGGTCCAGGCCAAGGACGAGGCCGAGGCCGCCAACCGGGCCAAGGACGAATACCTCGCCAACATCAATCACGAACTTCGCTCTCCGCTCGGCTCGATGGCCGCCTTCGGCGAGACGCTGCTGATCCGCCCCGACGCGGAAACGGCCCTCGATATCGGCCGTAAAATAAAGGGCACTGCCGGCCATCTTGCCCGGCTGATCGAGGATATTCTCGACTTCAACCGGATCGAATCGGGCAAGATCTCGCTGAATCGCGAGGACACGCTGATCAGCGATCTCGTCAACCACACCATCGGGGAGCTGCAATTCAGGACGCCGGAGGGGATTTCGTTTCGCACCGTGCTCGATCCCGCGTTCGATCTGCTCTCCTGCGATCCGGGGCACATCCGCCGGGTGCTGACGAATCTTCTCGACAACGCCGTCAAATACTCCCCCGGCGGGGGGGCCATCACGGTCCGCACCGAATCCTACCCGGGAGAAATCCGGGTAAGCGTCCAGGACGAGGGAATCGGAATCGCTCCCGACGACCGCGAAGCGGTGTTCGATCGCTTCCGCCAGCTCGAAAGCGGCGCGGGAAGAGAGAGCGGCGGCCTGGGCATCGGCCTCAACATCGCTCAGAAGCTCATTCATCTGCACGGCGGGCGCATCTGGGTCGAGAGCGAGGAAGGCCGGGGAAGCACATTCATCTTCGCCCTTCCCCAGAGCGTCGGAGCCGAGCGCGGCGCCCTCGCCCGTCCGGCCCCCGTTGCGGCGCCCGGGACCGAGGAGCCGCCCCTCCCCGATGCCGGAGAAATCGATATCGGCGAGGGCGGAAGGAAGGGCGATAACTTCGGTGAGCCCTGGGCGGAGCGGTCGATCCTGGTGGTGGACGACGACCCCAACTTCCACGAATACATCGAGCTTTTGATGGCGAGCGCGGCACAGGTGTTCCCCGCCCGCGACGGAAAACAGGGGGTCGAGGCGGCCCTCCGGCTGAAACCCGATCTGATTTTCATGGACCTGCGGATGCCCGTCCTCGACGGTTTCAGCGCCATCGAAAATCTCAAGTCCGACCCCGAAACGAAGGACATCCCTGTCCTGGCGGTGACGGCGCACGGAGTCGAGGAGATCAGACCGCGCGCCATCGCGGCCGGCGCGGACGGCATCATCACCAAACCCATCGATTCGCTTTTTTTGACCGAAGAGGTCGAGCGCGTCCTCAGCCGGGCCGGCTAAACCGCCGGGCCGGCTAAACCGCCGGGCCGGGGTTTACCCCGGGCTGGCTAACGCCTATCACCCTCCTCCCGGCGGAGGAGATTTGATATGGTGGGCTCAAGCCCCTTCGGGGGAAACCAGCCGGGAGGAGCCCCGGCCGCCCCCTTTCGACCGCCCTCTTTCAACCGTCAAAGGACCCCCATGCCGACCTTCGATATCGTCTCCAAGACCGACATGCAGGAAGTGGACAACGCCATTAACGGCATCACCCGCGAGATCAAGCAGCGCTACGACTTCAAGGGAAGCAAGTGCTCGGTCGAGCGGAGCGAGGCGAGCATCACCATCAACGCCGACGACGACTTCAAGCTCAAGCAGGTGCACGAGCTCATCGCCACCTACTTCACCCGGCGAAAGGTGGACCCGCGCGTGCTCGACTACAAGGAGCCCGAAGGGGCCTCGGGCGGCTCCCTGCGCCAGCATGTCACCGTCCGCGAAGGGATTGACCAGGAAACGGCGAGGTACATCGTCAAGGAGATCAAGGGCTCTAAACTCAAGGTCCAGGTGGCCATCCAGGGCAACGAGCTCCGCGTCTCGGGCAAGAAACGGGACAACCTTCAGGAGGTCATCTCCCTGTGCAAGGGCCTCAAGAAAGTGGACCAGCCTCTTCAATTCGTTAATTTCCGCGACTGAGCGCCACTGGCGCCGCGGGCGCCGCCCGAGAAAATAAAACCATGATGCAAAAAGGAGTCTTCACCGCGCTTTTCGCGGCCGCCGTTTTCCTGCCCGGGTGCGCGGCCGTCGTGACGAACGTGGCGCAGAAGGCCTACGAGGACCGCTCCGCCGCAGGGCAGGTCACCGACGCCAAGATTCACGCGCGGATTCTCAACCTCCTCACCAGCACCGACCCCAAGCTCCCCATCGATGTGAACACCGACGTCTGGCGGCGGCGGGTGCTCTTCACCGGCGCTCTCGACGACCCGGGGCTGCGCCGGGGGATCGAAAAATCCGTGCGCAAGGACGAGCGCATCCGCGCCATCCACAACCACATCCAGATCGTATCGAAGCGGGTCAAGGAGAGAAGAAGAGCCTCCCGGGGCGGCGGGGAGCCGCCGAACGCGAAAGTGGGCCGGCTCATCAGCGACGCCTGGATCGGCGCGAAAATCAAAGTGCGGCTCCT
>JAVEPB010000243.1 GCA_030922375.1 bacterium
TAGTGGATGTTGGGTCCGATGCCGCCCATTTTTCCGGCGATGGAGGCGAAGCTGATGATGCGGCCCGAGGGGGAGGCCTTGAGGGCCTCGACGGTCTCCTGGATGGCGAAGTAGGGGGCCAGGAGGTTGACGCCCAGAACGGCCGACCAGTCCTCCTCTGTCAGCCCCAGCGTCTCGCGGATGGGCATGTAGCCCGCCACGTTGACCAGGACATCGCACCCGCCGAGCCAATCGAGCGCGCCGCGGAGTTCCGTCCTCAATGCGGCCACATCGGTCAGATCGCATCCCGATTTCATGAGGCGGCCCTTGGGGCCCTCGAGGGCGTCAAGGCGCTCGCCCTCGCGGTCGGTGGCGAAAACCCGCGCCCCCGCCTCGAGGAAGCCGCCGAGTATCTTGCACCCGATGTCACCGGCGGCCCCGGTGAGGATCACCTTGCGTCCGCTGAAATCGAAACGGATGGGCATCTTTCGCTCCTTTTACAAACAAGAGACCGGCAAAACATGAGGCCGAAAAAATATGAGGCCGGATGATAGCCGCGTCCCCTAGGAGTAACACGGCGCCCCCGGAAGGGCGACTCGACCCGGCCGGGCGGTTCGCCCCAAGGTGGGCCCTCGGCCCCTGGGAGGGTCCCCGGCCCCTGGGAGGGTCCCCGGCCCCAGGGTGGCTCAACGGCCTCCAGAAGGGGGTGACCCGGCCCTGGGAGGGTCCCCGGCCGTGAATTCCCGGTTCATCTCCTCGAGCGCGGCCTGCACCCTTTCGGCGATATGGTTCCGGCCCTCCCGGCCCCGGTCCTCGGGCGGGTCGATCGGCCCTCCCGCCCAAAGCGCCATCCGGCTCCGGCGCGTCGGGCCCGCCGGCCAGCTGAAGAGCGTGTTCGTATCCTCGAGGTAGATCGGAACGACGGGCGCACCCGTCAGGGAGGAGAGGAGTCCCACGCCTTCCTTGTAGCCATTCTCTCCGAGGGAATCGACGATCCCCCCCTCCGGAAAGATGACGACGGCCTCGCCCTGTTGCAGAAGGCCCACCGCCGTGCGGAAGGTGGAGCCCAGCGCTTTTTCCGGGTCGACGGGAAACGAGCCGAAACCCCTGATCACGGCGGCGAAGGCGCGGTTCCTGAAAAGCTCGATCTTGGCCATGAAATAGACGGGGCGGGGGATGAACGCGCCCAGGACGATCGGGTCGATATAACTCCGGTGGGTCGAGGCGATGATGAGCGGCCCCTCGGCGGGGATTTGTTCGGTTCCCCGGACGCTGCACGCGCCGAAGGCCATCCGGAAAAAGGCCCCGCAAAGCGACTTGAACCAGCGGGGCTGGCCGTTATAGGGAAGCCTTCCGGGCAAACCGGGCGTCATACTCTCTCCGCGCGGGGGGGCTACTCGTAGAGCTCGGCCATCTCGACCTTGCGGTCGTCGCGGGCCGAGATGGTGATGGCCTCGACAATGGCGGCGGCGCGGAGGCCTGCGTGGCCGTCCACCTCGGGGTCCCGCCCCTCGCGGATGGCGGCGGCGAAATCGGCCAGCTCGTTCACCACGTTCCCCGCGACGGGGTCGCCCTCGACCTCCCAGTCGCTCACCTCGGGCGCCGCCTCGCCCTTGCGCTGGACCGTCAGGCGCCTTCCCTCGTCCTCGGCGAAGGCGTTGGCCTCGGTGCCGAAGACGTGGACGAAAAACACCTTCGGGGTGAGCATGTTCGAGGCCAGGTAGCCATGCGCGCCCGATTCGAATTCGAGAAGGGCCGCCGTCACATCGTCGAGATTCGTTGTGGTGGTGAGGGGGCGGCTCGAGGCGAACACGCTCTTGATGGGCCCGAGGAGGTACTGGAGGGTATCGGCGTGGTGAACGCCCAGGCCCGTCATGGAGCCCGAGGGGCTTTCCTCGGGGAGGGCGCGCCAGCTGGCGGGGTCCACTTTGTCGGCGAATCCATAGGAAAAATTGGCCTCGGCCTGGACGGCCGGACCCATTTCGCCCGATTCGATGAGTCGCTTGAGGGCGCGGTGAGCGGGTTGGTAGCGTCTCTGATGGCCGACGGCGAGACGGACGCCGGCGCGCCCGCAGGCGGCGATGGCGCGCTGCCCGTCGGGCACATGAAGGACAAAGGGCTTTTCGACGAAAACATGCTTGCCGGCCGAGGCGGCCTCCTCGACCATCCTCGCGTGGGTGGAATGGGGGGTGGCGAGGATGACGGCCTCGGTCTCGGTGTCGGCGAGCGCCTCCTCCCAGCTGGGGGCGGGGCGGCATCCGTGCTCCGCCGAAAACGTCTCGCGGGCCTCCTTGGTCCGGGCGAAACACGAGATCACCTCCAGGCCCTCGGCCTTTTTCGCGGCCCTGGCGTGCTCGGTGCCCCACCAGCCGAGGCCGACCAGGCAGGCGCGTACCGAATCTCCTGAATTCATCGCTCAAGGACTCCCCAAATATGGCGGAATTTAATCTGCAAACCGGTTCCGTGCGGATAGTCTACCTGTTTCCGGCGGTTTTTACCGCCCCGCCGGGGTTCGCAAAGGCTACTCCTCCGGGTGGAGCCTGGCGAGCGCATCCCCGAAGGCGCTCATCACGTCCTCGACCGTAATGATTCCGAGCAGGAGGGTCGGGTCCTCCCGGCTGACGACGGGGAGGCGCGAAATCTGCCGGGCGCCGAGCTTGGCCATGGCCGAATCGAGGGATTGGTCCGGATGGGCGTGGATGACGTAGCTCGTCGTGGCGGCCCCGATCACCGCCTCATCCTCCCGGCCCGCGCCCTGGGCCTGCCGCAGGTCCGACTCGCTCACGATCCCGGCCATGCGGCCGGCGGCGTCCATGACCGGGAGGCCCGTGATCCCGATCGCCTCGATCCGCCCGATCGCATCCTTCACCGTGACGTTCGCCCCCACCGTATTCACATCCGTGATCATCGCGTCCGCCACATGGATTTCGTGCAGCAGGTGCTCGGTCTCGTGGTTGGGCAGCTGAACGCCGTCCTGGGTGGAGAGGGAGCTGTAGAGCGGCTCGGGGTCCCAGCGCCGGGCGAGGGTGTAGGAAATCGTGTTGGCGACCATGAGGGCGAGGATGATGTGGTAGTCCTGGGTCAACTCGAAGATCATGATGACCGAGGTCATCGGGGCGCGGACGACGGCGGCGAAGGCGGCGCCCATGCCGACGAGGGCGTAACCCCCGGGCCCGAGCACGAGCTCGGGGAAGAAAAAATCGGCGATGGCGGCGACCGAGCCGCCGGCCATTGCGCCCATGAACAGCGTGGGCGCGAAGATGCCGCCCGACGAGCCCGTCCCGTAGGAAATCGTCGTCGCGCACAGCTTGAGCGCCAGCAGGGCGAGGAAGAACCAGAACGTATAGCCCTCGGTGAGGGCCTTGGTGACCCAGGGGTAGCCCACGGCGAAGACGTGGGGTACCCAGATTCCGATCACGCCCACGGCCAGCCCGCCCAGGGCGGTGGCGGCGACGGCGCGGTATCCGGAAAGAGCGAGCCAGCGGCCCCTGAGAAGGTGCAGCCCGCGCTTGAAGATTACGCCGACTCCCGCGCACACCACCCCAACGGCGGCGTAGGGAATCAGCTCCCAGTAGGAGACGAGCGAGTAGGCGGGGACGAGAAAGGCCGGGTTGTCCCCGAGGATGACGCGGGTGACGACCGAGGCCGTGATCGAGGCGACCACGATGGCGCCGAGGACGCGGGCGTTGAGGTCGCCGACCAGCTCTTCGAGGGTGAAGGTGACGGCGGCGATGGGGGTGTTGAATGCGGCGGCCAGGCCCGCCGCCGCTCCCACGGGGACCAGTGATTGTATGCTCGTGCGGCCGAGCGAGAACGTCTGGCCGAGCCAGCTGGCGATTCCCGCGCAGATTTGGACCGTCGGCCCCTCCCGGCCCAGGCTCGAGCCGGTCCCGATGTTCAGCGCGCCGATGAAAAATTTCCCGATCCAGACCCGCGCCGGGATGACCCCGTTGTGGACGATGTAGGCGATCTTCGTCTGGGGGATGCC
Source organism: bacterium (assembly GCA_030922375.1). Classification (GTDB taxonomy): domain Bacteria; phylum UBA8248; class UBA8248; order UBA8248; family UBA8248; genus UBA8248. The sequence goes on from JAVEPB010000243.1 coordinate 3,968, forward strand.
GCTTCCCCGCGCCTCGGGCACCGAGCGGAGAATCAGGGCGGCGACGAGGGCCCCCCCGGCCGGGATGAGCGGAACGAGATACCAGGGGCGCAGAACTTCCGAAATGTCGCGGGAGCCGAAGGAAATCTCGTGTATCAGTCCCAGGGTGAGATGAAACGCGACGGCGGCGAGGCCGGCGACGAAGCCGACGAGGATTGTGAGAAAATAGAAGATCGTCTCCTCGCCGGCGCCGAAGTGGTGGAGCCACTCCAACAGGCGGACCTTGATTTTTTTATATTCCATTTTCTGTCCGTCGGGGTTGTCCGGTCTTCCTCGGAGGAGCCCTCAGCCTCGTAGAGCGGCCTAGCCGCTTTCGCTTCCGTGGGGGGGTGCGGGTTCGTATTTCGACGGATCGTGCCCTTCCCGGCGAAGGCGGTTGGCGAACCATTCCGGTTCGATTCCGTTCGTTTGATCGTTCATCTCGGCCATTTCGCAAAAGATCTCGATGCGGTGACCGTCGGGATCGCAAAAGTAAAAAGCGCGGTTCTCGCCCCAGGTGCCGTCCCCCTCGGGGTGGGTCGGGCTGTGAACGACGGGGCCGCGAACGATTTCGATACCGTTTTCGATGATCCAGGCCTTCCAGTCCTCGTATTCCCGGCGGCCGGGCACCTTGAGGGCGAAATGGTGGTAGCCCAGGTCGGCCTCGGGGCCCTGGTCCTTCCGGCGGAAGGAGGGGAGGTCGCCGGCCTCCTCGGGAAACGAGACGAGGTTGAGGTCGTGATGGAGACTGGTGCACCTCAGGAAACAAAGGCCGACCGGCATGGTGGGATGCTCGCCCGGCGCATAGCGCTCGGAGACCTTGAAGCCGAGAATTCCGGTGTAGAATCGAAGCGACTCTTCGAGATTCGAGACCTTGAGGGCGACATGCTGAACGCCGTCGAATGTGTGGCCGGGACGCGGCATCGTTATCAATTCCTCCCCTTGACCCTGTTTGGCAACCCGCCGCCCGGGGGCGGGAAAGGGGGATATTAGCGCAACCCCCGGGCAGAGGAAAACGCCCCGGGCCAAGGACGGAGAATTTAGCGGCGGCGGGCCGCTCTCCGCTCCCTTTACCTGCGCCGATTCACCGGGCTAGAGTGCGGGGAATCCGGCAGAAATTCATTTTCGAAATTTTTTTCAAAAAAGGAGTATTTCCCATGAGCATGAAAATAGGCGTTGTCGGTCTGGGAGTCATGGGCGGGGCTTTCGCCGGGCACCTTCTCGACGCCGGTTTCGAGGTGGCGGGGTTCGATCCGGTTGAGGAGATGTACGCAAAGCTCGAGGGCAAGCCGCTTCGGCGGGCCTCCTCGCCGGCGGACGCCGCGGCGGGGGCGCAACTGATAATGACCTCCCTGCCCAACTACGGAGTGGTTGAAAAGGCGGCGGCCGGGGAGGGCGGCGTTTTCGAGAGCGCCGATAAGGGGGCGGTTGTCGCGGATATGAGCACCGTGCCGCCCAAGTTCTCCCGCGCGATGGCCGGACAGGCCGAGGAGAGGGGATTGAGTTGGCTCGATACGCCGGTGAGCGGGGTGGGCAAGCAGGCGGCGGTCAAGGACCTGGTCGTCATGAGTTCGGGGCCGAGGGCCGCCTACGATCTGGCCCTGCCCGCCTTCGACGCCATCGGGAAAAAAACCATTTACGTCGGCGAGAAGAACGGCCTCGCCGCCCAGCTCAAGCTCGTGGTGAACCTGGTACTTTTCGTGAACATGGCCGGGGCCGCAGAGGGGATGACCCTGGGATTGAAGGCGGGAATCTCGCCCGAAATCATGCTCGAGACGCTTTGTGCGGGCGCGGCGGGCTCGAGCGTCCTCGATGTGCGGGGCAAGGACATGCTGGCCGATAATTATCCTCCCTCGGGGCCGATCTGGATTGTCCTCAAGGATCTGGAGTGTGCGATACAATCGGCGAAGGACCTGGACGTGCCGGTCCCGCTGGGGGGTCTGTTGGAGCATCTGTACATGGTGCAGCGGAGTAAGGGCCGCCAGAACGAGGACGGAAGCTCGATCTTCAGAATCTACAAGGAGCTGGCGAATTTGGCCTGAGGCCCGGGGGCTAGTCCTTTCGGGGGGGAGCTAGTCCTTGAAGATCGTCCCGAGCTTTTCCGCGAACACATTTGGGGTGAAGGGCTTCACGATATAGTTGGACGCACCGGCCTGGATGGCCTATATGATATTTTCCTTTAGCGCCTCGGCGGTGGCCATCAGGAAGGGGATCGATTTCGTACTCTCGTCCGCCCGGACGGCCTTGAGGAACTCCAGGCCGGTCATGACCGGCATATTCCAGTCCGATACGATCAGGCCGAAGTTCCCCGCCTTGACCATTAGGAAAGCCTCCTCGCCGTTTTCGGCCTCGTTCACTTTATCGACTCCGAGCTGGCGGAGCATGTTGCGGACAACTTTTCTCATGGTCGCGAAATCGTCCACGACGAGAACTTTAATATTGGGGTCCAATTTTCGCCTCCGGTTCCTGTTCCGGCCGCCGCGCGGTGGCGCCGGCTTCCTTCCATCCACTTAACCGCTATCGGGGTGGGCCCTCCGCTAGGGTATTTGATTACAGCTTTGCTCATGAGACGTCAATCGGGCGGGTGGATGAAGGCCAACG
>JAVEPB010000244.1 GCA_030922375.1 bacterium
TTTGGGTTTGGTTATTAAACAAAAATTTGGTTCCCGGGGGGGTGTGAGCGCGGTTTTTTGTGGGGGGGAAGGCCGCCCCCTTTCCGTTTCACACCCTCCAAAAAAAAAAACGCCCCGGGCCCCGGGCGGGCGGCTTCCCGATCAAGCCTCGTTAATTTTTGTGGATCCAGGTGTCCCCACTGGTGAGAAGATCGTCGACACTCCCCTCGCCTTTCTCCTTGGCGGATGCGACCTGCTCGCCTATCATCCGCTCATAGGGCGGACGATCAATATTACGGAAAATCCCCAGGGGCAGCGGTCCGCCGTCGGCCTCCATGCGGCTGAGCATGTGAACATAAGCCCCTTCCTCGTCGTCCACCCGGTGGACGGTCAGATCCGGATCATCCGAGGCGACGACATCGGTCTTGAAGTCGTGCAGATTCACCCCTTTCCGGTCGTCCTCGGGGCCGAAAACGAGGGGCTTCCCGTCTTCAAGGTAGAGCACGTTTTGCTCCTTGAGCCCTTTTTCGGTGTATTGGTGCCACGCCCCATCGTTGAAAACGATGCAGTTCTGCATGATTTCGACAAAGGCCGTTCCCTCGTGCCTGGCGGCCGCGTCGAGGACCTCCGCCATGTGCTTCTGGTCCCGATCCACCGCCCGGGCGATAAAGGAGCACTCCGCGCCGACGGCAAGCGAAATCGGGTGGAGCGGATAATCGATCGATCCCACCGGCGTGGATTTCGTCTTCGAGCCGACCAGCGAGGTGGGCGAGTACTGTCCCTTGGTGAGACCGTAAATTCTGTTATTGAAGAGAAGAATTTTGATTCCGATGTTCCGGCGCATGGCGTGAATCAAGTGATTTCCGCCGATGCTCAGTGCGTCGCCGTCTCCCGAAATCACCCAAACGGACAGATCGGGCTGGGTGACCTTGATCCCCGTCGCGAACCCCGGCGCCCGGCCGTGAATGGTATGAAAACCGAAGGTGTTCATATAGTAGGGGAACCGGGCAGCGCAGCCGATCCCTCCCACGAACACAAAATTCTCTCTTGGCATCCCCAACTGGGGAAGAAGTTTCTGAATGCCCGCCAAAATGGCGTAATCCCCGCAGCCGGGGCACCAGCGAACGGTTTGATCCGACTGAAAATCCTTCCGCGATAATTTGAGTCCAATCCCGTTTGACTTCGCCTCGGTTGCCACGGCTAGAGCAGCTCCTCAATTTTAGTAATAAGCTCGTTGACCTTGAAGGGTTTTCCCTGGACTTTGCTGTATCCGATGGCGTCGATTACAAACTCCGACCGAATCAGCTTGATCAGTTGCCCAAGGTTCAGTTCCGGCACCAAAACCTTATCGAACTTCTTCATCACTTCCTCGAAATTAGCCGGGAACGGGTGCAGGTGCTTCAGATGAACCTGAGAGACGGAGGCGCCCCTGGCCTGAAGCGCTTCGATCGCCGCCGTGATGGCTCCATAGGTTCCGCCCCATCCCACGACCAGAACTTTTCCGCTCTCCTCGCCCATGTTCTCGACCGGAGCGATGTCCTTCGCGATTCGGGCGATTTTCTCCGCCCGTGTGACGACCATGTGCTCGTGGTTGGCCGGATCGTAATTGACGTTTCCGGTGCCGTCCTGTTTTTCGATCCCTCCGATGCGATGCTGAAGCCCCGGGGTGCCGGGAATGGCCCAGGGCCTGGAAAGGGTTTCGGGATCGCGCGTGTAGGGCATGAAATTTTCCGGGTCGATCCGGTGCTCGACGGCCATTTCCGGGATATCCGAAAAGGAGGGAAGAAGCCAGGGCACGGAGCCGTTGGCCAGGTAGCCGTCGGTCAGGACCATGACCGGCGTCATGTACTTTACGGCGATGCGGGAGGCCTCGATGGCCGCATAATAACAATCCGCCGGGGTGTTCGCCGCGATGACCGGAACCGGGCTCTCGCCGTTTCGGCCGTAAACCGCCATGAGCAGGTCGGACTGCTCGGTCTTGGTGGGGAGTCCCGTGCTCGGGCCGGCGCGCTGGACGTTGAGAATGATCAGCGGAAGCTCGGTCATGACGGCAAGGCCGATAGCCTCTCCCTTGAGGGCGATGCCCGGCCCGCTCGAGCATGTGACCCCGAGCGCGCCCGCGAACGAGGCGCCGATGGCGGCAGACACCGCGGCGATTTCGTCCTCGGCCTGAAACGTGAGGACATCGAAATTCTTATGCTTGGAGAGCTCGTGGAGAACGTCGCTCGCAGGGGTTATCGGATAGGCCCCGCAGAAAAGCTTGAGCCCCATCTTTTGGGCCGCGGCGATAAAACCGTAGGCCACCGCCACGTTGCCCGAAATGTTGCGGTATCTTCCCTCGGGGTAGGTGGCCTCGTGCACCTCATACTGGTTGGCGATGATCTCGGCGTTCTCGCCGTAGTAATACCCGGCCTCGAGCGCCCGCGTATTGGCCTCCACGATTTCGGAGCGGCTGCCGAACTTGTCCTTGATCCAGCTCTTCGTGTGCTCCATCGGCCGCGAATACATCCAGAACATCAAACCGAGAGCAAATAAGTTTTTGCAGCGGTCGGCGAGGTTGGACTGAAGGTCCAACTCATCGAGGGCGTTGCGCGTCAAACCGGTGATGGGCACCTCGAGCACCTGGTACTTGCCCCTGAGTTCTTCGTTGTCGAGGGGATTCGAATCCAGATCCACTTTCAGGAAATTCTTTTCGGTGAAACTGTCCGAGTTGGCGATGAGTATTCCACCGCGCTTGAGATCTTCGATATTGCCCTTCATCGCGGCGGGGTTCATGGCGACCAGGACATCGAGCACGTCGCCCGGCGTATGGATGTCGCTGCTGCTGAAATTGATTTGAAAAGCGCTCACCCCCGCGAGGGTCCCGATGGGAGCTCTGATCTCGGCGGGATAATCCGGAAAGGTTCTCAGGTCGTTTCCCGCGATTGCCGATGCGGTTGTGAATCGATCCCCCGTTAATTGCATTCCGTCGCCGCTGTCCCCGGCGAAACGAATGGTAACTGATTCGACTTCTAAAACTTCCTTCTTTTGAGGTCCCCCGTTGTGGCCGCTTCCATCCGATTGATCAGCCATGTTTTTTTGAATTCCTCTTACTAATTCCTCGATATGATCGGTCTCGAGAACACCCCGCTCGGGAGACCTGAATCCTTTTTAATTTCCCGAAATCCGGTTCAAAACCCTTCCCGGATCAATCGCGGCCAACAACTGATTTTTCAACAGCATGCCCGCAGCGGTGGATTATCAATGAAAACCGCCGGAACCGTCAATCGAAATAGGGGCGATTTAGTCATATTTATCCTCTCTCACCGGGAATCGGAGCCATCAAGGCCCAGTTCGGAGGCAACCGATTTCATCGCCTCAAGAGAATATCCAATGTGGTGGGCGAGGGAGACGCCCAATTCCTCGGCCCCCTTCTCAATATCTGCCCGGTTGACCCCTTTGGCAAAGGCCTTGTCCTTCCATTTCTTCTTAATGCTCTTGGGCTGGACCTCCCGGATATCCTTGCTCGGCCGGACCAGCGCCACCGCCGTGATAAGGCCCACGAGTTCGTCGACCGCGAATAGGGCCTGGGCCATCTGACTTTCGCGGGGTACCCCCAGATACTCGGCATGGCCCAAAATGGCCTGGAGCATCGGCTCCGGGTATCCTTTTTCCTTCAAAACCCCGTAACCTATCTGGGGATGCTCCTGCTCGGTGGGGTGTTTTTCGTAGTCGAGGTCGTGGAGGAGACCGGTCACGCCCCACAGCTCCTCGTCCTCATCGAATTGACGGGCATAGGCGCGCATGCAGGCCTCAACGCCCCTGGCATGCGCCCGGAGACTAGGGCTCTGGGTCCATTCGAATAACAACTCCTCGGCCGCCGAACGGTCGAGCGTCATGGGTTGGCTCCTTAAACGGCGGTTCAGGCGCCCCCCGGCGGGAGGCCCCTTCCTTGGTTATAGGCACCTTTGGCTCAATTCTCAACTTCACCGGGAGACCGGTTTCGGCTGGCCATCCGGTGACTCCTGGTGTAACTTCAAACACATTTGAGCCGGTAGCATTCCTAATAAATTTTTCAAGAGGGGAAAAATCATGCTCCTGAACAAAGAACGTGCGCTCGCCCTTATGGCCGAGCATGACCTGACCGCAATCATCGGGACCACCCTCGAAAATGTCACCTACCTGACAGGCCACGTGGGATGGGCCCAGCGCGTCTACAGGAGCCTCCAGAGCTACGCCGTCATGACCAACAACCCCGACGCCGGGACGGATCTCATCCTCACCCGCTCGGACAACACCTATTTCGCAGCCTACGGGGGCTATCCCGAGCGCATCTACAGCTATGGAGGCATCCCCGGCGTCATCTTCCCGGAGGATTTCGAGCCCGCCAACGACGAGCAGAAGCGCTTCCAGGAGCTTACCGAAAGCGGCGGAAGGCATAATACCGTCCTGGACGCTCTCCTCGCGGCGCTTAAGGCCAGAGGAATCACCCGGGGCCGCATCGCTCTCGACGATGAGGGCTGTCCTCCCTCGCTCTTCGAGTCGCTCAAGAAATCGCTTCCCGGATGCGAGTTCATCCCCGGATCGAACCTTTTCCTGATGATTCGCCTCGTCAAGATGCCCGAGGAGCTCGACCGCCTCCGGGCGGCCGCCCAGGTGAACGAGGACGCCATCTCCGCGGTATTCGCCAGCCTCCGCCCCGGCATGAGCGAAAACGATGTGGCCGAGATATGGCGGGAGAATGTCGCCCGGCCCGGCGGGATGTGGCACTGGTTCCACTTCAACAGCGGCCCGCGCAGCGCCTACATTTTCCCGCCGACAGAGCGAAAGCTCGAAAAGGGCGATTTGTTCATGTTCGACGCCGGACTGTTTTTCAAAAACTACAATGCCGACACCGGCTCTTGCGGCTGCATCGGGGAGCCCCCCGAAAAAGCCCAGAAAGAGTGGAAGGCCATCGACACCGGTTTTCACGAAGCGCTCAAGGTCATCAAGGAGGGATGCACCGGCCAGCAGATTTTCCACGCCCTCCGCGACGGCATCCACGAAGCCGGCATGCCGGAATTCAACAGCCCCTTCGCCGGCCACACCGTCGGGCTCGAGGCGCGCGAGTTCCCCTTCATCTTGAGCGACGAGGCCAAATACGACCGGCCGTTTCTGCCCCCCACATCGGAAATCCCGCTGCCCGAAAACGCCACGATCAATATCGAGGCGCCCGGGGGGACCGCCGGATTCGGCGGCTACCAGATCGAATATTCCGTCATCGTCAAAAAAGACGGCTGGGAGCGGCTCATTCCGCAGGACAGGCACTTCCGCGTGATTGAGGCGTAAGGCCGGACTGGAAATCGAATCGGCGCGAATTATCGAACCGTGTGAACATAACCGAATCGTATGAATTTCAGAAAAAAACGGGCCCCGACCTCGCGCTTATTTTCGGACGCGCAGCCTAAAGACGATATCCCGCGCTCTGAAGAGTCCCGAGAAATGAAATTCCCAGATTTCCGGAAACCGGTTCGCCAGCCAGGCCGCCCCGAGCCACCTGTGGAGACGGCAAAAGGTAATCCTTCGCTCGATGATCTCAAAACGCGCCCGCGTGTAGAAGGGTATCGGTGGGTAGTAGCATTCCAGAAATCGGTTCGCCCACAGGCGCCACCCCGAAGAGGCCTTTTCCCCTTCGCCGGAAAAAAAATTCAGGAACATTAGGGAAAAATGATGTTTGTGGGTCGGATCGGCGAACGAGCAGGGGTTCGAGAAATGAGGTGTCACACCCTCGATCTCGGCCCCATCGCGGGCGGCGGCATGGAGTTCCTCCATGAAGCGAAGCGGGGAATCGACGTGCTCGATAATGTGGCGAATGACTATGCGATCGACGCTTTCGGGGCGTACGGGGAGCGGACTCGAAGATACGTCCGCCAGCACATCGGCGTCCGTGGCCGGGTTCATGTCAAGGCCGATGGCCCCGGCCTCCTTTTGTCTGCCGCAACCGATATCGAGAGTTCGCACGCTACCTCCGCCGGGACGTTGTAGAATACCTGGGAGTGGCAGTATACCTTGTGTCCGGGATAAATCTGAGGGGCTCTCCCCTTCCCGCCCTCTGGCACGGCTTAGGAGAAGGTGGGATGATTGCCCGGGGAGGTCATTCGGCCGGATGGCCCAAGCCGTACGGCCTCTTTGCCGCGAAGCGTTCTTAACCAATCGAAAATCTCCCGCCTCGAAGGCGGGCAACCGGGGGGAGTAAATCCCATCGACATCGTGGTCACAGGCGCAAACGGCGCCGTCGGACAAGCCCTGATTCAACACCTCAGCCAGGGCTCGGACATCGTTCCGACGAGGATTCGCGCGCTCGTCCGCAGCGTGGCCAGAGCGGAGGCGTTGCGTCCCCTGGCCGCCGAACTGATCGAAATAGACTACTCGAACCCCCTTTCCCTTCGGGAGGCCGTCGAGGGCGCCGAGGCCGTCGTCCATCTCGCCGGAGGGCTCAAAACCCGCCCGGGCGAAAGCCTCTGGGAGTCCAATTGCGGAACCACCCTGGCCCTTCTCGAAGCCGTCAAGGGTATCCACCTGAAGTGCTTTGTCTTTTTGAGTCATCCCGGCTCCGACCTGGACGCCAGGAACGGATTCTTGCAGTCCAAGGGAATCGCCGAAAAAGGGATTCTCGACGCGGCCCTGCCGGGCGCGATCTTCCGGGTGCCGATGATTCTCGGCCAGGGGAACGAATCGCTCGAACGTATTCTCCGGAAAGTCCGGGCTCCCATCGCTCCCCTCGTCGGCGGAGGCTCGGTTCGCGTCCAGCCCATATCCCAATCCGATGTCATCGCCGCTATCGAGTGGATGCTATCCGCCGCCCCCATGCCCATGCGAACCCTGGGCCTCTCCGGGCCCGATACGGTGACCTATGCCGATCTCATCGGCCGCGTAGCCAGACGACTCGGCAAGCAGCCCAGACTCTTTCCCGTCCCGAAACTCCTGGCCCGCCTCGCGGGGTGGGCCACCGAAGCAGTGTCCCCGGCCGCCGGGAGCGACCGCGCCGCCCTGGACACCATCTTCACCGAACATATAGAGCCCGCTGGGGCGTCCGTTAAAGACGAGCTTCCCTTTGCCCTCGCTCCGGTCAACGAAACACTCAATCGTATCTTCCCCATGACGGAGAGCGGCTAAGTTACGAATTATTGGGGCAGAAACCCGGCGCCGAAACCTCCTCCCGGGAATTGACACTTCCCTTCCACCCCTTTAAATTTACGGCGCATACCATAGTGTCCACGGGTTCTCTAGACGCGCCTAAGTATTCTTTCACTGTGCGCTGAGACAGGGACGCCGCGAACGCCGCAGCCAAACCTTCATGCTTTCCGCTATTTTTTCGGAAAACGAGCTAGGGTTTCGCTCTCCCGGCTCCTGAAAAGTAAGGCGCGCGGCGGCGGCTCCCGCGGGCAAGGCCGGACTTCGGCCACAACTTTTTTAAAAAAGAGGACCATCATGGCCCGATACGGGATGGCGATAGACCTGAGCCAGTGCATCGGGTGCCACGCGTGCACGATAGCGTGCAAGAGCGAGCACGAGATACCGATTGGCGTATGGCGGTGCTGGGTGAAGGAGGTGGAGAAGGGATATTTCCCGGACACGCGCCGGGAGTTTCTGCCGGTTCTGTGCAACCAGTGCTCGTCCGCGCCCTGCCGGAGCATCTGCCCGACGGGAGCGCTTTTCCGGCGTCCCGACGGCATCGTGGACCTTGACCCCTCGTGGTGCATCGGCTGCAAGGCGTGCATGGTGGCGTGCCCCTACGACCAATTGTTCATCGACCCGAACACGAACACGGCCGAGAAGTGCAACTTTTGCTCGAACCGCCTCGAGGCGGGCCTGGAGCCGGCCTGCGTGGTGGTTTGCCCGACGCAGTGCCGGATTTTCGGAGACCGCGAGGACGCCGACTCGCGTCTCTCGGGCCTGATCGCGCGCGAGGCCGTAACAGTGCGCAAGGCCGAATACAACACCTCGCCCAACATCTACTACTTCAAGGGAAGCCGCCAAACGCTCGACCCCACCGCCGCCGGCCAATCGGGCATCTACAAGCAGGGCGAGGCCGACGAACAGGCCCAAGACATGGTTCCCGAGTGGGAAAACAAGCCGGGCGAGAGCCGAACGGTGTATGACGTCTTCCATAAGATACCGTGGGACCGGAAGATCATCGGCTACCTGATGATGAAGGGGCTGAGCGCGGGGCTATTGATCCTGGGTCTGATCATGTGGCGACTGGGCTACGAGAGCTCCCTCTTCGCGATCTGGGCGCCGATCCTGAGCGGGATACTTCTCGCGGCGACGGGCGCGCTCCTCATCACCGACCTGAAGCGTCCCGAGCGGTTCTACTACATCCTCATCCGTCCCAACTGGGGCAGTTGGATGTCGTTGGGCACGTATTTCATCGCGCTCGACGGGGTACTCACAGCTGTTTGGGTCCTGGCGGCGCTGGTTGGCTCGCGGGGAACTCTGGAGACGCTCCTCTGGCCCACTCTGGCCGCTGCGGCGC
>JAVEPB010000245.1 GCA_030922375.1 bacterium
CCTGGACATAGCGCCAACCCGGAATAAACAGGCTCTGCTCGAAGAAATCAGCCCCCGGCGAAATATACTCATCGCGCCTGTCCCTTAAAAACGCCCGGTGGTAGTCGGCGCTCTCGGGCCCTACCACCGCCGTATAAGCGATTTGTCCGAGCTTCGCCCAGGGGATATCAACCTCCCGGATTTTGGCGCCCATTCGATCGAACTCGGAAATCGCTTGACGGACAATTTCCTCGACTTCGGGTTCAAGGCCCGGCCAGAAATGGTTGGTGGGCATTCCGAAGGTCAGCCCCTCCACCCCTCGGCCCAGCATGGCGCTCATATCGGGTGGAGGCTTCGACCCCGTGGTGGGGTCCCCGGGATCGGGACCGGCCATCGCCTGAAGAATAATTGCCGCATCCTCGACGGTCCGTGCGATGGGGCCCACGTTATCGAAACTCAATCCCAGGGGAACCGCCCCCGCCCGGCTCACGCGCCCATAGGTCGAGCGAATACCCACCAGATTGCAGTACGACGCCGGCAGGCGCACCGAGCCCCCCGTGTCGGAGCCAAGGGAGGCGACCGCCATCCCCGAAGCCACCGCCGCGGCCGAGCCGCTGCTGCTCCCTCCAGGCGAGCACCTGAGGTTCCAGGGGTTCCGCGTGGGTCCGAAAAACGAGTTGGCCCCGGTGCCGCCCCGGGCGAATTCCTGAAGGTTGGTCTTGCCGACGATGACGGCGCCAGCCTCGATGAGCCTTCGGACGCTCTCGGCCGTTCCGGTGGAGACGTTGTCCCTCAAAATCCGGCTGCCCGCCGTCATCGGAAACCCGTCGAAGTCGAAAAGATCCTTAATGGCTACGGGAATCCCGTGCAGTGGGCTACGGACATTTCCCTTTCGGGCTTCCTCTTCAAGCGAAGCGGCCCGCCCGCGGGCAAAATCGAAAGTGCGCGTGATGAACGCATTGATCCGCGAGTCATCCGTTTCTATCCGATCAATGCAGGCCTCGAGAAGTTCGGTCGGCTTCAGGTCGCCCGACGCGATGCGCGGGGCAAGCTCCGTTATCGGGAGAAAAGAAGGGTCCGGGTTGCTCAAAAAAAGCCTCCGATGTTGGGTGATGAGTTTTGGTAAGATCTATAAACGTCAAGTCGATCGGAGGGCGGCCCTAAACCACGAAATGATCCCGCTTCGCCGCGCCGAGGTGCTCCATTCCGGATTCGGTGACGAGAACGGTATATTCCGCGTGCACACCGCCCTCGCCGAATTTTCCCGAAGGCAGTTCGACGGAGAGCACGGCCCCCGCCGGGAAAGGAATGTCCGACGACTCGGGAAGAAACGGGTCGGTCAGCGGGGTCGGCTCGCTGAGCGTATAGGGAAGCTCTCGGGCTTCGATGCCTATCGTGTGGCCGCAGAATGCGCCATTGTAATTCGGCAGTCCTGCCTTTTTCGCACCCGCCACTGCGGCGCGGAAAATCTCCGAGGGCTTGACCCCCGCCCTGATGGTTCCGAACGCTTCCTCAAGCCCCGTCTGGATGGCGTCCCACTGTGCTTTTCGCTCCGCTCCGGGCTCGCCGAAGGAGCCGCAACAACCCACATCCCCGCAGTAGTGCTCCAGCCGCATGCCGGCATCGAAAAAGAACCCGTCGCCCGCCTGAAACGGGCGCTCCGAAGGCGGAAAGATCGAGGCCGACCGGCGTCCGCCCCCGAGATGGAACCAGCTCCACTTCCCGCCTCCCGCCGCGACGGTCCGATAGTAGTGGCTGGCGATCTCGCGCTCGGTTTTTCCCACCGCCAGTTCGGCATGAAAGGCGGACAACGCCTCCTCGTTCAGAGCGGCGGCGGCCCTGAGCCGCTCCACTTCCTCGGCGGTCTTCTGAAGACGTATCAGGCGGAACAGATTCGCCCCGTCGTGAAACGAAATGCCTGGAAACGCCGCTTCCAGGCCGGCCCGGGAGGCTGGCCGGATACCTTCGTTGTCGATGGCAATATTACCGCTCGATATTCCCCGCTCTCGCAACACCCGCACGAGCGCGTCGACGGAATTCGCTTCCCTCGGGGCGCCCTCGTCGATAAGGCTTAGGTAGTTTCGCTCTTCATCCGTCGCTCCCTGCTCATCTGGCTCAACGTCGAGCGCCGAGCGGGGGCCATATCCACGGACATCCTCAATCCATGATCCGGTAGCCGAGTAATAAGTTTCATCCTGACGGGAGACGATAAGGGTGGGCGCCACACCGGTGTCCCTGAAAAAAATTGCAAAAGTTTCTGTTGTCGCATCGCCGTAAGTGTACTGTGCCCATCCCTGAAACCCCGAGAGATAAAGGACATTGTGGCGCGTTGTCGCCACCAGGGCGTCAAGACCGAACTCGGTCATGAACTCCAGAGCGCGTTCCTTGTTGAAGAGCATGTACAACCTCACGGAATCCGGGCAAAGAGATGGATCCAGAAGATAAGCGCTAACCGCTTGCCAGCTTTATTTCTCTCAACTGGCGAACCAGCGGTATGCCGCCGCAGACGAGGCCGATCGCCAGCATGAAAAAGCTGTGGAAGATGATGAAGAGGATTAAAATGGCGAAGGAGGCATACAACAAAATACTTTCATAAAAGTAGAGCCTCGAAATAAGCCATCCCTGGGTCCCGGCGGAAAACGCCACGAATGCCAGCAGCGTCATCACGGCGGAGAACGCCACGCGGCCGGGATGCCCTAAAGCGAGCAACGCGGGCTCGAACATGAACAGGAACGGGACGATGAAACCCACAATGGCGAACCTGAGAGACATCATGGAAGTCTTGAAATAGGGCGCCCCGGCCAGCTTCGCCCCAACGAGCGAGGCGATGGCCACGGGCGGCGTAATCGCCGAGAGGATCGCGAAATAGAAAATAAACATATGGGACGCCACCCGATCTCCCTTGGCCGCGAGAAATTCCTTTGCCCATTCGGCGCCGTAAATATGGGTAAGCTCCGGCCCAACGAGTTTAATTAAAACCGGGCCGCCGAGGATGGCGAGCAAAACGTAGGCGGCGGTCGTCGGCATTCCCATTCCGAGAATCGCGCAACTAACGGCCGTCAGGAGCAAAGCCACGAAAAAGCCATCAAAACCCAAATAGTACGCGCACCCACCGCCGGCGGCGGGTGCGATAAGGCATATGTCACTGGAAAGCGATTCGATCAAATAAGCGAATTTATTGCCGATTCCGGTGATCGTGAAAACGGTGACAACGATATCGATAGTGACCAGGGTCACTCCGAACTCCGCTCCCTGCCTCCCGCCCACGCGCAGCGCATGACGTATCCTATCGAGCCATTCGGCCACACCCTCGGCCGCCTCAACGTCGGCTCCCTCTTCCCGGCCCTCGCGTTTGACATGCCGCAGGTAAAAAAACGGGTTACAGGTAATCGCGGCCACCTGGCGGACGCTCGGCACCTTGCTGGAGTCTGGCACCTGGCTGGTGCCGTTTTCTCCCGTGGAGAGAATCAATTTTTGAATTATAAGTGCAATTCCGAAAAAGATGAGCGCATGATAGATAAACCCGAACGGCACCAACCATTCGGCGATTTCCGATAGCCAGGGAAGAAACCAATAAAGGCCGTTTTGGAGCAGATAGGCAATCGCCCAGATAAGAACAAAACACCAGGGAATGACGGTGGCGGATTGAGACAAGTTTCCGCGGACGATGGCGAAAACGCCCAGAATTGCGAGAACAATGAAGCCGCCGGCAACTCCCGACGTCCAGCCAAACGCCACCCACAAGCCCAGGGCGGCCAAGGGATATATCACCAGCCAGCCCCGCTGAATTTCATTCCAGAAATCCGCGCCCACCGCGCTCATGCGGATAAAAATGAATGCCAATACAGCGCCCGCGATTCCCAATACAAGCGCCGCCCGAATCGACGCCCCCACTGCCGGTGCGCCCCGAAGGCCGAGGGGCCACTGAAGCCAAGCCTCCAAACCGCTCAAAACGGAGAAAAGCACAAACCCGAACACCCAGAATGTAACGGGCACGAAAACGAACACGTCATCGGGAATCGTCTTGTCTCCGCTCCTGAGTCCACCCAGAAATTGCGCGGAGTTCCGGTACATCCACACACCGACCATGACGAATACCGCCATGACGCCCGCGAAAACCGGTGTTCTCCCCTCGAACAGGAAAAAAACCAGGAACGCCAGCGGAACGAGATAGAACCAGCCGCTCTTGAGCTCCGCCCGCCAGTCGGGGATATCCTCCGTCGGGAGCGGTTTGATCGCCAGCGCCCCCGCGGCGAAATGGATGTTGATGCCGACTATCGTGAAATATAAAACGGCCGGAATCGTGGCGTACACGATGATCTGAAAATACGGCACCTCGATGAGCTCGCTCATGATGAATGCGCCGGCCCCCATGACGGGAGGCATGATCTGCCCGCCGCTGCTGGCGGCCGCCTCCGCCGCGCCCGCGATGTGGGGGCTCAGGCCGATTCGCTTCATGAGCGGTATGGTGAACGTCCCCGTCGTCACGACATTTCCCGAGGCGCTGCCCGACACGGTACCCATCAACGCGCTCGCGCCCACGGCCGCGAGTCCGGCGCCGGCGCGCAACCGGCCGAACAGGCCCAGGGCGAAATTCACGAAAAACTGGGCCGCCCCCGATTCGTGCAAAAATGCGCCGAGGAGGAGGAACATGATGATGAATGTCGACGATATAATAACCAGGAATCCAAAAAGGCCGCCGATGAAATCCGTCGAGAGCTTGCCCAGAAGATCAACCCAGTCATGGCCGCCGTGCCCGAACGGAGGCGCGAAGAGATTTCCCCAGACTCCGTAGGCAAGAGAGATGATGGCAAGGGTGGGCAGGGGCGGGCCGAAGCAGCGGCGGGTCAATTCCAGCGCAACGACTATCATGACGAATCCCACACGTGTATCCGCGAAGGTGGGCGCGGCGGGGCGATCGGTCATCTCCTCGTGAAACCAGAAAAGATAAATACTGGCGACAACGGCAAAAACGAGCATTCCGGCATTCAGACCGATTGTCAGTCCGGCGGGATGGGGATAATTAGGATAATCGGCGAAATCCGCACTGGTTTTTTTTCGGGACCAGATCAGGGGAATGAGCAGAATGAAAACCGGCCAGAGATAAAAAACGTTTCGAATCTCATCGGGCTGACCGGCCCAGATGCCGATTCGCCAGGCGGCCAGAAAAAGAGAAGCGAAAAACACGGCGAGAGGGCCGGCGGCCTTGCGCAGCCCCTCAACGGGCCGGTAGAAAACGCCGAACAAAACCCACATCACCGGAATGGCCGAAGCCAGGAGGAACCACCAGAAAGTCGGCTCCTGGTTAGTCTCCGACAAAGCGCTCCAATTGGCCACCAGGAAGAAAAACGGCACGAACCCAAGCGCCCAGAGCACGAGCGCCAGCCAGGCGCGTTCCATCGCCATCATCGCGGCCCACAGGACGAACGGCAGGACATACACCCAAATCACTTTTTGATCGGCCCAGCCTTCTCCTATCTCGCCGACGAAGTAAAAAAAGAAAACCGCCGGAAGAAGGGAAAGAACATATAGAACGGGAAGTATATTCAGTTTTCTGATTTTATCGCCGTACACCTCATGCATCGTGCCGGCGCCGCCAATCAGAAGAATGGTGAAGGCCAGTAGTAAATGCATGTTCGGATGCATCTCGCCCGGAAGCGGGCGAAGATAAACCGCCGATATGTGGTAAAGGCCGGAAAGGAAGGCCACCCAGGAGGCGGCAAATACAAGACCACGAACAAGTGGCGCGCGTTTGCTTGCGGTGTCCAGATCGGAACTCAAGAATTTTCCTTCCATTACGTAAATAGGAAGAAGAATAAAGGGCTAAAAAGCTTCTTAAGGAAAACGCCTGTATTCTAGCGGAATATATCGGACTATTGCCAGCCACCTTGCCTCATTTTTCCTGTTTTTCAATGCTTGACCATTCCAAGAACTTTCTATTTAATGTTCAATATCATCAAATTTGAGACTTCAACCTTTCGTCCTGGGGGCGGAACCGAAAATTTGGGTGCAATCGCATTTTACAACCCATTCCTTAGAGGGAGGAATACCCGATGAGAAAACTGATGCTTCACATGGTCACGTACGCGGCGGGCTTTGCCCTGATTCTCGGGGCCGCGCCAATGGCAAGCGCTGCTACGAAAATTTTGCTGCAAACATCCCATCCGGGCGGAGCCACATTCGAGGTGGGCACCGCCATGGGAAAGGTTATCACCGACAATTCGGGCGGAAAGATAGAAGTCTCGGCTTCGATCACGGGGGGCTCGACCGCCAACGTCCGCACGCTTCAGAAAAAAAATAAAACCCGGGGCTTCCGCGTTGGCATGGGCACCGCTCCGGCCGTGGCCTGGGGGCAGACCGGCAGGAAGCCCTTCAAGAAGCCGCAGGATGTCCTGGCCCTCGGGGCGCTTTATCCGTTGACCATCGTTTACACCACCTACAAAAATTCCGGCATCAAGAAGTGGGCCGACCTTGACGGTAAAAGGTTCGTCGTAGGCGCGCGCGGCGGCTCGATTTACATTGTCACACAGATCGCACTGAAGCACAGCGGCATGTTCAAGAAAGTGAAACGCGAATTCTTCTCCAATCCTCAGAACGCCGCTGCGATCAAGGATCAGCGCGTTGACGCGGGCTTCTTCTTCCTAAACGGCGGCGTCCCCGCCCCCGTATACATGGATCTGGCCCGCGTGCTCTCGGGCAAGCTTCATTTCTTCGGGCCCGACGAAGCGACGATCAAGAAGCTCGCCGACGGCGAGGCCGGAATCGTGCGCGACGTGTTGGCCGCTGGCTCGATTCCGGGCTACGACAAGCCGGTTATTACTTGGGGACAGATGTGGGCCTTGATGGTCAGCAGCAAGATGAGCAACGATCTGGCCTACGGTTTCGTGAAAGCTCTTTATGACAACCACAAGAAGATCACGAAATACCACCCGGTCGGGAAGTTCATCACCAAGAAGACCGGCCTGCGCGGCCTGAAGAAAGTCAAACTCCATCCGGGCGCGATTCGCTACTGGAAAGAAAACGGCATGATGTAGCTGCTGTTTTTGCAAATTTACCGGAAACACCAAAGCCCCCCTCCCTCGAGGGGGGCTTTGTTCTTATGTGAGCTTTGTTAGATGGGGAATTTCGTCAAAAATTCATCTATCCCCTCCATCAGGGATTCCGTTGCGTCCCAGATTGGAAAATGGCCGGAGCCCGGAAGGATGGCCCGCGTGCAATTGGGAATACGCTCCAAATAAATATCGCTAAAATCGAGGGGCCCCGGATCGTTTTCTCCATAGCAGAGCCAGGTGGGCACGGAGATCTCGCTGAGGCGCCCCGTCAGGTCCGGCATGGTGAACAGCGCGTTCGCTGTCGCTGCATACGTTTCCGGTGTGTTTTTCAAAAAACGATTTTTATATTCCTCCGCGAGGGGTCCTTCGAGCATTTTCGGAGGAAGGAGCCTTCGAAACTCATGGTGATTGAATACCGCCTCCATTCCTTCCTTGATGGATAACTGGTGCAGAACCTCGAAATGCTCCCGGTATGCGCCGGAGGGAGCGCCCGCCGAGGATGAAACCAGCATCAGCCTGTTCAATCGGTCGCTGTGTTCGATGGCAAATAGGGTGCCCGTCCTCCCGCCCATGCTGTGGCCGAGGAAATCTACCTTCTCAAGGCCCAGCGCATCGAGGAACCCGAGCAAATCATTCGCGAAATCCTGAATGCGGTAGGGACCGGGGGGTTTGTCCGAATCGCCGTGTCCCCGCTTGTCCAAGGCGAATACCTGAAATCGATCCGCAAGGCGGTCCAAAATGGGAGTAAAGGCAAATCCGGAATTTTGAAAGCCGTGCGAGAGAATAATAGGTGGGCCCGCTCCTTGGACCAGATAGCTCAGGTTCAAGCCGTTGACGCTCACGGTCGGCATCGGAAATTCTCCTTTGATAGAAAAATAAATGTCTC
Source organism: bacterium (assembly GCA_030922375.1). Lineage (GTDB taxonomy): Bacteria > UBA8248 > UBA8248 > UBA8248 > UBA8248 > UBA8248. The sequence goes on from JAVEPB010000245.1 coordinate 7,918, forward strand.
GTCGCCTGCCGAATAATCTCTCTTGGTGGGGGCGGCGTATTCGATTATTGAGGCCACAGTCCGTACAAGGCGAATTCTGATTTTAGCTTGAATTCAAGCATTTCGTCGCCTTGTCGACTAACAACAGCACCTTTGCTCCGCACCGGGAAAAAATTCCATTCGAACAGGAATTTAAGATTCGACCGTTTAATTGGACAGGACGGGATTAAGAATATCGTTTTGATTATGTCCGTTGCGGAGATTTTGCCATGGCTAGTCCCCGTCCTAGATGGGGTCCAATTATTTTCCGGAGCGCAGGGAGAGCCCTGCGGGAAGCCCGGACTGTCGAGTGGAACGAGGCTCAGTCCAGCGGATACATCCGGTCGATGCTCATCTCGAAGATGAGGCGCTCGGCGGCGATCCGCTCGGCGAGGAACTGCTCCACGTTCTCGGGCGGCTCCCCGCGGGTGGCCTTGTAGAGAGCGAGGTTCTTGGTGGCGTCGGGGTCTTCGATCACCTCGACGCGCCCCTCCACGGTGAGATAGGGGCCGAAGAATTTCGGCATGAAAATACAGACCACCGCGTTCGGGTTCTTCAGGAGATTCTGGGTCTTCTTCCGGGGGCGGGTGCACGAGATTTGAATCTTGTCCCCCATGAGAGCGTAAATGATGGGTGTGAGCTGGGGCGTGCCGTTGGGGAAAAAGGTGGACATGACCCCCCACTGATTCTCTTTGATGAAATCCATGGCCTCCGATCGATTCATGGCGTTTTCTCCCTCTTCATGGCTTCAAAATGACCCGCACGGCCCCTCGCTCGCGCCGCGTGTAGAAATCCATTGCGTCTTGGAACCGTTCCAGCGGAAACTCCTCCGCGATCAGTTGCTTCACGTTCACCTGCCCGCTGGCGATGAGGGCGATCGCCCCGGCCAACAGATTTGGGCTTCCGCGCATGCCGAGGAGGCTGATCTGATTGAGGACGATGTGATCGACGTTGAAGGGGATGCCCTCCTCCTGGCCCCTCACCCCGATGAGGACGACCCGGCCCCCTTTTTTGACCGACCGGACAGCCGCCTCAATCGCGGGCTGCTTGCCCGCGCACTCGTAAACCACGTCGACTCCCTGGCCGCCGGTGGCTTCGAGGACGGCTGCAGCCGGGTCATCGCTTGAAATGTCGATGGCGATGTCGGCGCCCAACTCGCGGGCCATATCGAGCCGCTCCCCCCGGCCGGCGACCAGCACCTTCGCCGCCCCCTGGCGCTTCACCGTCTGGAGGATGAGCAAACCGATCGCCCCCGGGCCGATCACGAAGGCGGTCTCGCCCGGCTGGCAGGCGCCGATCTTCACGCCGTGCAGCGCCTGGGAGAAGACCGAGCCCAGCGCCCCTGCCTCGAAGCTGACGTGGCCCGGAAGAGGGGAGAGCATCTCGGGCAGGTAGGCGACATACTGGGCGAAGATGCCCGGAAGGTTGAAGCCGTGCATGCGGTAGCCCTTCTCGAGTTTTCCGCTGTGTTCGCAGAGTTGATATCTACCGCTCTTGCAGGCCTGGCAGGTTCTGCAGCCCTTCGTCACCTCTCCCGCCACGCGGTCGCCCACCGCGACGCCCTCGACTCCCTCCGGGACGGCGGCCACCTCGCCGCTCCACTCGTGGCCGAAGATGTGCGGGAAGGTCCCCTTGAAGGTGCGCGCGGCACCTCCGGTGATCAGGCGGGCGTCGGTGCCGCAGATGGCGCATGCCCGAATCCGGCAGAGCACCTCACCCGGGCCCGGGGTCGGCACCGGAACATCCTCCAGCCGAACGTCGTTCCAGCCGTGCAACACAACCGCTCTCATGGTCTCAGGTATGCTCACCGGAACTGCCCTCCTATCCTGCCGTCTCCGAGAAAACAGAACAATGGTGGAAGAATCCGACATTTCCCAAATGGTTTCTGTATCCGGAATTATGGAGCAACGCCCCTAATTTATCAAATTACGACCGTATTTTCCTTTGTTGGTGGTGCTTCCATCCAAGAAGGTCATAAAGTCAGCAACAAATACCCTCTTGAGCGCCCCTAAGCTCCCGACTTGAAGAATCAATTCCTGCCTTTCGCCCACATCCTGGCCATCTCGCTTTTCGCTCGATGTCACCTCGCTCTTCACTCGGTATCGCAATTGCCAAGCTGTGCCCGGCTGGCGGTGCGGAGGTTCTTGTCTCCGAAAATCTCGGGCCGGTGGCAAACCACAAATTCAGCACCCGCAGGATCATTCACTTTCCGAAGTAACGGCAGTCCAAAATTGATTGTCGTGCTAAAATTGCTTCATCCAAAAACGGATTCATTCGAGACGAGGGAGGAGTTTCCATGACAGCGCGCGTAGAGCTCATCGACCCGGCGCAGGCCACCGGCGAGCGGGCGAAATTCTTCGAGGCCACCCGGGAGTTCCGGGGCCGCGTTCCCAACTCCGCCCGCGCCTGGGCGCACATCCCCCACATCGCCAAGCTGTATCTCGCCTTCGGCGCCGCCCTCCAGTGGGAGGGCGCCGGCGGGGTCCTGACCTCGAAGCTCAAGGAGATGTGCATCATCAAAACCAGCCTGCTCAACAGTTGCGCCTACTGAATCAAGCACAACACCGCGCTTGGTCAAGCCGCGGGCATCACCGACGAGCAACTCGAAGCCATTTCGGGCGAGGATTACATGAACTCGCCCCATCTCAGCGCCCGCGAGCGAGCCGCTGTCCTTTGGGCCGAGCACGTCACCCTCAACACCGCCAAGGAGCGCGACGACGTCTACGAGATCGTCCGAAAGGAGTTTTCAGACCCCGAACTCTTCGAACTAACCGCCGCCACCGCTTTGTTTAATCTCTCGAACCGCGTGCAGGACTCCCTGCGCTTTCCCATCGAGGAGGAGAGCGAGGTCAACAAGATCAGGACCTCGGTCCGCACCCACCCCCAAAAGCTAAAGGCCTATCTCCAGCGCGTCGTCGATGATTGGCCCGACGAAATGCCCGAGCCGAGAGGGTAGGCGCTTCCGGACAGGAGGCGCCTCGCTTCGATAAGAAGCGCCTCGATACAGGACAGGATGCGCCTCTTGTGCCGCGGAAATCAGTTTTTCCTTGCCGAGGGAGAGTGGATGTTGGTTTTTGCCGCACTCGGGCGCTAACGCATCGGTAGATCCTTCGCAAAAAGCTTGGCCGCTTCATTGAGGGTACGGCCGGTGTCAATGGTATCCGGTGTTTCCGAGGCCAGGGGCGTTTCAGCGAGAAGGCGGTATACTTCGAGGGCTCCCTCGTAAAACTTTGGCGTGACACCAACAGCCGAAAAGGCCGCGGCAATTTCCTCCATCTCACCGATATACCTCCCCGCCACCGATGGCAGCCGCCGCGTCCCGGATTCGATTTGGCGATAAAGAGTTTCCCGGTCGATGAGAAGTTCCCGGTGAAACTCATCGGTCAGTCCCATCGCCTCGGCGGCGATCATGATGGCGATCTGCAGCGCGAGCGTCCCTTTTGTGAGTGAAGCGGAGCATATCTTGAGGGCCGAGGCGCGTCCGACTTCGCTTCCGATCGGTTTTATGGAGATGCCTTTCCCGTCCAGTTCCATCATCAGGTCGGCCCGTTCCCCGCTGACATAAATTCGCGGGAGGATATCCTTCCAGGGAGGGGTGCCGATAATTCCTCCGTCGATGAACTCGGCTCCGACTTCGGTGATGAACCTCCCGGCAAGGCGGGCGGAGTCGGGTGATACAGCGTTGCAATCGGCATAGGGAGGGCGATGGCCCGTGGCCTTCATTGCCGCGGCAGTTTCACGGGCAGTCTCAACCGCGGCGGCGGGCGGTACGATGGAGAGCACCAGATCCGCTTCGCCCATAAGATCTTCGAGTGTGGACGCATCTACAAATCCGGCGGCTTTGGCCCGGGTTTTCGTGAGGTCGCTGCGCTCAGAAAGGGATGCGGCGATGTCGAGGCCGTTAGATTTCAGGACATGGCCTACGGCGCATCCCATCTCCCCCGGGCTGATAATCGCGACGGTGCGGACTGCCATTAAAGCCTCCTTTGAATTCCCCCAAAGGACAGTTTAAGAAAATAACGTCGAAACAAAGAACCGCAAAAATCGCCTTCGTAGCGGAGAGAAAAAAGCTCAGGCGACGAGAGCCTGCCTTCCCACCGCCTTGCGGAACAGGAGGACGCAGGCAAGAAGGACGAAGGTCTGGATGACGGAGAGGGCGCAGGTGAGCGATTCGGTCTCGTACTCCTGGAGATAGTAGATGCCGGTGGAGAGGGTCTCGGTCCCCGCGGTGAAAAGGATGATCGAGACGGAGAGCTCACGGATGAAGATGAGGAACATGAGGAGCCAGCCCGCGAAGATCCCAGGCTTGAGCAGCGGGATGGTGATGCGCTTGAGCGTTGTCGACCAGGAGGCGCCGGCGAGCCGCGAGCTCTGCTCGAGCTCCTCGGAGATGGCCATCATGACGGAGGCCACGTTCCGCTGCCCGTAGGGGAAGAAGCGGGTGACGTAGCCCAGGAGGAGAATCCAGAGGGTGCCGTAGATGGGGGTCCTGATGTAGACAACGAGGATCCCCATCCCGAGCACGATCCCCGGAAAGCCAACGGGCACGGCGCACAGGAAGTCGAGCAGCCCGGCGAACCTTCCCCGGCGGCGGTGAATCTGAAAGGAGAGAACGATGGCCAGGACCATCGCCATCGTGGCGCCGGCCAGAGCAAGGATGAAGCTGTTGATGATGCCGTTCGTCGCGGGCTTGATGGCCGTGGGCGTCCAGAAGAAAAGAAGCCGTTCGTAATTCAAGGCGGTGAAATCGTCAGGTATGATCTTGCCCACCCATACGGTGTGGAGGCTTACCACGATGATGCTAAAGATGGGCAGGATGACGGTGACGAAGACGTAGAGGATATTGAAGCCGAAGGCTGGCCACTTCCATCGGCCCAGATCGATGAGATTTGGCCGGAAGCCTTTTCCGGTCACGGTCGTGAACTCGCGCGGCGCGATGATGCGCCGCTGCACCCAGATGAAAACGCCCGTGATGATGCCGAGTATCATGCTCATCGCCGAGCCCATATAGGTGTTCGCCTCATCGCCCACGGCTTTGGTGAATATCTGGGTGGTCAGGGTTTCCCAGCCATAGGGCGTACCCAGCTTGAAGGGCACGCCGAACTCCCCCGCGCTGGTGACGAAGACGATGATGGCGCCCGAAAGGATGCCCGGCGCCGCCAGCGGCAGGGTGACGGTCAGGGTGGTGCGGAGCAGACCCGCCCCGGTCACGCGGGCGCTGTCCTCGAGTGAGGGGTCCATGCGCCGGAGGGAGCCCACAACGAAGAGGTAGACGAGGGGCGTGAAAAAGATCCCCGTTACCCAGATGACGCCGAAAAGATTGTTGACGTTCAGGAGCGCGCCCTCAATACCGAGCAGGTTGCGCGCAAGATGGTTCAGCATCCCGACCTTGGGCGAGGCCAGGTTGTGCCAGGCGATCGCCCCGACGAAGGGGCTCAGGAAGAAGGGGATGAGGTTCATCGGCTCAAGCCGGTCCCGGAAGGGACAGTTTGTCCGGGCGTTGAGCCAGGCGAGCGAGACGCCCAGGAAAGTGGCCAGCAAGGTGGCTCCCGTACTGACGAACAGGGTGTTGAGGAAAGCCCTGCGGATGACGTGTCCCTGAAACATCTCCCGGTAGTTCTCGAGGCCCCACTCCGTGCCGAAGCCCAGATCGTCGAGCACGAGGAAACTGCCCACTATCAGGGCAATGAGGGGGGTCACCACCATGGCCGTGACGAGGATGCTGACAAACACGGAAATCGAGTTCTCAGCCTGGAAGAAGCTACGCAGGTAACCCCAGCGGCGGGAGGGAACGGCCTCCGACCTGGATATGGTCGCCATGAAATTCCTTCCAGTAAATGACCCCGGGGCCGGGAGCCGGCCCGAGGGCGGGCTCCCGGCTACAGGATCCGGAACATTACACTATCCGCTTAACGGAATACCTGCTGCCACTGCCGGCGCATCTTCTTGAACTTCTTCGCGGCGACAGTCTGGTCCTTGATGGGGAGGGTCTTCACTTTATTGAAATCCATCATGTACTTCTTGACGGACGCGGGCGGTTTGTAGCCCTTGAGCATGGAGTAGAAGCTGATTTCCTCCTCGGCCACGATGTCCACCGCTTCCTTGATCAGGAGAAACTCCATCAGCAACTTGCCCGCGTTGGGATGCGGCGCCCCCTTGACAACGCCGGCCTGCATGCCGAAGAAAACCTGGCCTTCCTTGTAGGTCCCCCACCGCATGACCTTGGCGAGGTCCGGCTTCTTGCGAATTAACTGGACCATCCGACCGGAGAGGTTCCACATGTCTATGGCACGTTCGCAGTTCGCCATCAACTGTAGCTTCGCCGAGGTGCGGAAGCCCACGAGGGGATCGAGGGCCTTGAGTTTTTTCCACATCCCCTTCACGTCGAAGCCGTTCTCCATCAGGCCGATGGTCGTCAGGGAGTAGGAGGTGCTCTTCGTCACGTCGCTGACGAGGACCAATCCTTTCAGGGCGGGGTTGTCCAGAATGTCGCTGTAGGACGTGACATTGAAGCCCTTCTTCATTCCGGGGCAGCCGCTGTTCCAGACGGGCTGGAAGGTGTAGGCGAATGGGGCGAGGAAGTGGGGATAGTCGGCGAAAACCCCACGAGCCTTCGCATTCTCCTCGTGCTTCTTCCACTGCCCGCTGTCCAGGGGCAGGAAGGCCCCCGCCTTGGCGGCGCCGATGAAGAAGCCCGCCGAGGCGACCGCGACCACATCGAAGGTGAACTTGCCCGCCCGGATCTCCTGACGCGCCTGGGACACGGTGGGGCCCGTACCTTTCTGGATGTTTGTTAGCTTGAAGCCGCTTCCCAATCCATAACGCTTGATGAAGACCGGGGTCATTCGCCGCATTGTCGAATCATTGAAGGAGGTCTGGAGGAAGCTGACGGCGCCTTCCTTCTTCGCGGCGCGAATCAGTTTCTTCTCCTGGGGGGTGATCTCCGTCGCGCCGAAGGCGGGGACGGAGACGGCCACCGCCAAGGCAAGAGGAATAGTAAAAATACAGGTCTTCAGGTTTCTTAACATGTCGGACTCCTCCTCTTTGACACTTCCCGGGAAACTACCAAGCACATACGCATGCTCCCTGGCTCCCCCGCCAGCTTCGGCGTAGGGAGATAAAAGCCGGGTTTGCCTCTGATTTGGTGAGAGTATGGGTGTTGGCGAGACATGCCCCAGTATCGAGCTCTGATAAAATGAAAGAAGTTTATAGGATTCGCTTGAATTTCAATTTGGTGTGCCGAGAGAGTCCGATAAAGGGGGCATCAAGGGGGGGTATCCCCGTGTCGAGGCCACAGAAAGTCTGTAACTAGTTGATATTAAGGAAGTATGGGAGATGAACGCTCAAGGGGCGGTTCCATCCGCCAGAGCTGTCTTCGGAAGGCCTCCTCGGAGCAGGTTGAAAGCATCAACGAGCGCGACATGTTTCGGGAGGCGAGCCTGCGGCCGCCCGGCGTTAGCTTCGATGGCTCGGGGCCGATTGTCAGACATTTGTCTGGGTAGCGCTTCAGCTTCAAACGGTAATTCGTGAAAATCCAGGATTGCAGGGTGGAGTTGTCGCATTCGCGCAGTATCAGCTTGGCCCCATCGGATGACCTGCCGGCGGAAACGCACAACCCGTATTCAGACATTTTCAGCTGCCCTTTCGAGATTGCGGACTGATTGAAAATTTCATCCCGGTGCCAAATGCCCTCCTTGCAGGTGTGAACCACGAGAGCGCGGGCAACATTGACGCGGGAGCGATGCCCCGGAATATCGACACAATGAAACCTCGGTTCATCCAGCGCATAAAACGCCTTGAGAAAGACCTCTTTTGCAGGGACCGTCCGGGCTCCGGAGGATGTCTGCGGTTCGGCGTCAAAAGCGAAAAGTGACAAGCTAATCAAAAGTGAGGCGGCACATGCCATCCACACTCGGCATCCGAAGAATCCGATAGGCCGAATATTCACGCTATCCCTCCCTTCATAACGATACGCAAAGACACGAAGCCGCTTTGGTCGGAAACGGGGCAATTTGGCCTTCGGCACGTTCGGAGCCGCCATCACCAGCGCTTCTTCATTGAGCCCTGTATTCATTACTCAAAAGGAGCGCGGCATCAATTCCGCCCGAGTTTCCCCATAACTTCCAGCACGTGATCAGGGGTGATCGGAATGCGGGTGATGCGGGCGCCGATGGCCTGGCTGACGGCGCAGGCGACGGCGGCGGCGGCGGCGGTGCATGGAGGCTCCCCGATTCCCTTCGCGCCGTAAGGTCCGAGGCCCTCGCCCGACTCGGTGAAGACGCTCTCCCAATCCGGGGTCTCCGCCGCAGTCGGGATGAGATAGCTATGATACTCATTGGACACTATCCTCCCGCGGTCGGTCCGGATCTCCTCTGTGAGGCCGTGGCCGATGCCCATCATTGCGCCTCCCTCGAACTGGCCCTCGACGTGCTGGGGATGAATCGCCCGGCCGACGTCGTGGCTCGCCCAGTAGTTGAGGAGGCGAATCTCGCCGGTTTCGGTGTTGACCTCGGCCTCGGCGGCGTGGAGACCGAAGACGTAATCCATCCAGCCGCCGGGGTCGCCGTATTTTTCGTGGCCCTCGTATTCGTGGTCACCAATCTGAACCTTACCGGTTATATGAAGCGCGAGGTCCATCGCCTTGCATTGGGCGGCGGCCCGGGCGATATCCACGGACCGCTCCTCCGAGCCGCGCACGTAGATATTGCCCTCCCGGATGCCGAGATCCTCCGGGGCGGCCTCGAGCAGCTCGGCCGCGCCCCTGAGCAGGCGACCCCTGAGCTCCTGGCCCGAGCGAAGGGTGGCGCCGCCGCTGATCATGGTCTGGCGGCTGCCCGCCGTCATTCCGACCATCGGCGTCACGTGGGAGTCCGCCATGGTGACGGTCACGCTTTTCAGGGGCACGCCCACGGCTTCGGCGGCGATCTGGCGGTTGGTGTGCGTCTGGGCCGAGCCGAGGTCGCACGCCCCGCACCGCAGGTTCACGCTCCCGTCGCCTTCGATGGACATGTAGGCCTCGCCGTCGTTTCGGGGGCGGCCGTAGCCGGCGACGTTGGCGGCGTAGCCCACCGCCCGCCGCCAGGGGCCGGGGTTTCCGCCGGAAGCGGAACCGGCCTTTCGGGTGATGGGTTCCTCGATTTTATCGGTGAGTTCCGGGAGCATCACCCGTGTGGAGACGGGTTGGTTTTGCATGAGGGTCTGGTTTTTTGTAATGAAATTGCGGCGGCGGAACGCAAGCGGGTCCATCCCGAGCCGGTTCGCCACCTCGTCCATCTGGGATTCGTAAGCGAAGCAAACCTGATTGGCTCCAACGCCGCGCATGGATTCGGTGAAGGGATTATTCGTCAAAACGGCGCGGGCGCGTCCGTTGGCGTTCGGTATCTCGTAGGGCCCGCCGCTGACGCAAAGCGCGCCGAGGACGAGGCCCTTGCTGTTGGTGGGATAGGCGCCCGCGTCTGCGATGATATCCACCTCGACGGCGGTGAGCTTACCGTCTTTCGTTGCGCCGGTCTTGTAGTGCATGACAAAGGGATGTTTTTTGGAGCACTGGGCCATGGATTCCTCGCGTGAGTAGGCGATTCGCACGGGGCGGCCCGTCTTCACCGCGAGTAGGCCAAGGTAGGCGCCGAGAAGGGGGTGTTCCTTCCCGCCGAAAGCGCCCCCCAGCATGGGGCAATCGTAGCGCACCCGGCTGGCGGGAAGACCGAGCGCTTTGGCGACGCCCTGATAGTTTTCGATTGTCTGGGTGGGAACCCTGATGTTCACAATGCCGCGCTCGTCCACCCAGCCGACGCCGCCCTCGGGTTCGATGAAGCCGTGATCGACGCTTGCGGCGAAGTAGACGTTTTCGACGACGATGTCCGCTTCCCGAAAGCCCGCCTCGATGTCGCCCTTTTCCGTTTTCCAGTCGCAGAGCGTCTCTCCCTCGAGGTTCCTGAATTCATAGAGTCCGGGTAGCGGCTCGTAGTCGATTTCGACGAGGCGGGCCGCCGCCTCTGCGACCTCCAGCGTTTCCGCCGCGACGAGCGCCACGGCGTCTCCCGTGAAGCGGACGGTCTCCGCGGACAAGACGGGATAGTAGGGATACCGCCCCGCGTTTTCGCCGGGGATGTCCTCGGCGGTCAGGACGCAATGAACCCCTGGAAGCGCGAGCGCTTTAGAGACGTCGATTTTTTTGATGCGCGCCGGAATCCGGCCGGCCCGGATCACCTTTCCGATAAGCTCGCCGGGCAGGTGAAGGTCATCGCCGAAAACGGTGTCCCCCACCGCCTTGGCGATTGCGTCTTCCTTGGGTTGGGAATGGCCAACATAAGTCCATCCAGGCATGGATTCATCCATCCATATTCGTTGTTAGAAAAAATACCGGAAACGGGGAAAACGCTGCTTTCTTTCCGGCAGGATTTTAGGTCTTTGGAGTGTTTTGGACAACGAGAGACATTTTAAAAATTCATGGCCCGGAAGGAACGGAAAGGTAAGCGGGGATATGAAAGAAGTAATATGGGCCGGTCCGCGGAGCCTCCTCGCACCGGAAAAATCTCGCAAGATTCATCTTTCCGCTTTTCCCTTTAATTCCGGATGCGGTCGTCTCTTTAAACTCGGGTGATTTTGGCGGCGTCGGCGGGGCCGGGAGAGGGCCTGGGGCCGGTGGGCGCCCCCCCGGCGTCAGGAGATTTTGCCGGGCTATAGCCCTTCGCCCGGAATCCGGCTTTGCCCATTCCCTCGATCTCGATTTCCGCGAGGTCGCCGTCCTTAATGGGTTTTCTCCCCTCGTGATAAGTCCCGGTGGCGATAACGTCGCCGGGCTCGAGCTCGACGAAGCGGCTCAGCCACGCCACCTGCGCGGGGATCTTATGGGCCATGTGCCGGGTGCTGAAATCCTGGGACGGCTCCCCGTTCACCCAGGAGCGCACGATGACATCGTGGGGGTCGGGTATCTCGTCCTTCGTGGTGATCCAGGGGCCGCAGGGCCCGTGGCTGCCCTGGCCTTTCGTCAGGAACCGGGTGTAGCGCGTGATTCCGCGGACCGATATATCGAAGAGGGGCAGATAGCCGAAAACGTGGTCCATGGCCTCTTCCTCGGTGACGTTCTTCGCCCTCTTGCCGATAACGAAGGCGAGCTCAGCCTCGGTCTGGAACTCGGTGATCTCGGGAATTTCAACAAGCTCGATGGTCGCGCCCGGGCCGGGAAGGAGCGGGTCCATGTAAAAGAATTCCAGCGGCAGGTCGTCCGCCGTCCTGCCCTGGTCGAGATAGTTCAAGAATGCCCCAAGACATTTGCCGGGCCGGGGGACCGGGGAGAGAAGGCGCACGCTCTCGAGGGGAGCGCCATCCTCGCGCGCGGTAATTTTGCCGATATCGTCCCGCAGGTCGCCGAAATTTTCGATCAACTCCTCGATGGCCCTCTGTGGGCCTTTCAGTTCGCGGTGGCTTATCACGCCGCTCACGTCCACGACCCTGTCGCCATCTTTGATTACGCCGATTTTGTCGTCGTCAAAACGAAGAATTTTCACTTTGCTCACCTAATGATTGAATTTCATGAAAGGATGAATTGCCGTTTTGTGGCGGAAATAGCTTCATCACCGAACAGGGGAGCGGAATTCGAAAATCCGAGAATACCGGCGGCCCCGTTAAAGAGATCATGAATTGATACCTTAGCATGGCCATTAAACCGGTTTAATTCAAGCCGCGTCGCCCGGAGCGGGATGTTCGCCTGGGGCCGAACGTTTGCGCCGCCGCCGGACGATCGGCCTTTTTCCGGGGCCGGTCATCGTGATCGCCGCATCGCCGGGGCGGGATGCCGCCAGTTTAATTGGTGGTACAATAATGATTGATAAGGATCGGAAGAGAAAATCGGACCCGATTTCGGGCTGCTCCATGGACAGGCGCCCGCAATCCACGCCCGGCTCATATTCGTATATTCTGTATCTTGTTGAATGAGAGAGATTGATAATTATAAAGGAGAGATACCTCGATGGAGCGGCCTAAATTTAAATGCCTCGATCACCTTGCCCTGAAGGTCCGCGACCTGGAGAAATCTCTCGATTTTTACGTGGGGCTCCTGGGTTGGCGCGTGACCGACGGAAAGAACAGCTCCGGATTCTTTAACAAGCCGAACCGCTTCGTTACATGCACTGACAAGCACCACACCATCAATATTTTCGAGTTTCGCCCCAAGGACGGATCGTGCGATCCGCCGGTGGGGCACACCCATGACAACGACCAGTACGGGGTGATGCACATTGCCTTTGAGGTCGAGGACAAGGAAGCGTTTTTCGCCTGGGAAAAATACCTCCGCTCGAAGGGAGTGGAGTTCGTCTACGGGCCGCTGCTTCACAGCGTCAATCACCCCGAGGGAGACAACCGATCTTTCGGCGAGAATCGCGCATTGTACTTTACGGACCCCGACGGAAACGTCATCGAAATCTGTTGCGACATGATGAGAATCGCCGAGGACGGGGATGTGGACCGCGAGTGGCACGCCGAGCGGATCCGCCGGGACGGGTACGATCCCAAGGAGGTGCCGGTCTCCCGTATTCATAATTACCGCTACGAGGATAAAGAGGCATAAGCCTGAGCGTCTTGTTTGACGAAATCCAAGGAGAGTTGAATGGCCGAATATAAAGTGGCTGGAAAAAGTCTGACCCGAATCGACGCGCCCGATAAAGCGGTGGGCAACGCACGCTTTGCGGCGGATGCCCCCGCTCCCGAGCGCACCCTCCATGGGCTGGTGCTGAGGAGCCCTCACGCGCATGCCCGCGTTCTGTCGGTGAAGGCGGATCGAGCGCGCCGGATGAGCGGCGTCCGGGTGGTGCTGACCCGGGACGAATGCCCCGATATCCGCTTCGGAGGAGACATCAAGGATCAAAGCTGGCTCGCCAAGGACGGATTCGTCCGCTACGCGGGAGAGCCGGTCGCGATGGTGGCCGCCGATACCCTCGACGCCGCCCGGGCGGCGCTGGGCGCCATCGAGGTTCGCTACGAGGTTTTGACCCCCTTGATGGACTCGATGGCCGGTAAAAACGGCGGCGTTCAACAAGTCCACGACGGCTGGAAAGGCCTCGGGTTGGAGTCGAATGGAGGCGGCAAGAACGTAATCGCCAGTTTTGAAAAGTCAATGGGAGACATCGAGGCCGGCTTCGCCCGGGCCGACCGGGTTTATGAGCATACGTTCACGACCGGGTACGCCCACCCCGGCTACATCGAGCTTCACGGCGTACTGGCGGACGTGGGCGGAGACGGAAAAGTCACGGTCTGGACCTGCACCCAGTCGCCCTACGAAGTTCGCGACGAGGTGGCCGAGGCGCTCGGGCTTCCCCACACCAAGGTCCGGATCGTCCCCACCGAAGTCGGCGGCGGCTTCGGCGGAAAAACGCGGGCCGTTCTCGAACACCTGGCGGGATTGCTTGCCATGCGCTCGGGCCAACCTGTCCGCATGGAAATGAGCCGCGAGGAAGACCACCGGGCCGGCAGCTTCAGACCCCCTCACACCCTCACCATACGAACCGGCGTGATGAACGACGGCACCCTGGTGGCCCGGGATATGGATGTCACGGTGGATCACGGCGCTCACGGGAAAAAGGCCTCGGGGCAGTGCAGCGGCAAGATGGAGATGGCCTCGTGTATGTACCGGATTCCGAATGTGCGGGTGAAGGCCTGTACGGTTTACACCAACGGCCCGATGACGGGGCCGGTGCGGGCTCCCAGCTGCCCGGAGTATCATCTGGCGACCGAGGTCCAGATGGACATCATCGCGCGTGACATGGGGATTGAGCCGCTCGAGATTCGCCGCCTGAACGGTTTGAGGAACGGCGACAAATCGCTGGCGGGGGTTCACCGCGACGGTTCGATGCAGTTGGTTCTGGAGCGGGTGGCGGAGGAATCGGAGTGGAATTCTCCATTCCGCCTGCCTCCGGAACTCGAGGGGGAGGGCTGGAAGGGGGGCCGGGGAATCGCGTGCGGATTCATGCACGGCTCCGGCGGCTCGTCGAGCTGTTCGATCAATCTGAACGGGGACGGAAGCTTTCAGATCGTTTCGGGGACGATCAACCTGAGCGGCGCCAGCACAGGCCTTAGTCAACTCGCCGCCGAGGAACTCGGAGTCGGTCTTGACGATGTTCGCTACGATTGTGGGGACACCGATCTTTCCCCGGAGTCCATCCGGGCGACCGGAAGCATGGTCACGCGCTCGGTCGGCGCGGCGGTTATCAAGGCGGCCGGGGATGCGAAGGAAAAAATTCTCCGGGTGGCCGCCGCCAGTCTCGAAGCCGACGCGGATGATCTGGAACTCGGGGACGGAAAGGTTTTCGTTAGCTCCTCGCCCGATCGGTCGATGACGCTGGCCCAGGTGGCCGCCGCCTCGCCCGGTTTCGAGGGTTTCATCACTGGACACGGCATGAGCGAGACGCCGTTGGCGTGTCCCATTTACACCACCCAGGTCGCCGAGGTGGCCGTGAATCCGGAGCTGGGGGAGATCAGGGTGCTTCGCCTCATCTGCGGTCAGGACGTCGGTTTCGCCATCAACCCTCTGGCGATCACCGGCCAAATCGAGGGAGCGATGCTCCAGGGAATCGGCCTTGCCCTGATGGAGGAGCAGCCCCGGAACGAGGACGGAAGCCTCGCCGGAGAGAGCCTTCACGAATACCTGCTGCCGACGAGCCTGGACGTTCCCGAGATGAAATCGATCATCGTGGAAAATCCGGCCGAGGGCACGCCTTACGGAATCCGCGGGGTGGGCGAGCCGCCGATCATCGCCACCGCCGCGGCCATCGTGAACGCCCTCCAGGATGCCGTCGGCGCCCCGTTTTTCTCCCTGCCGGTCAAGCCGCATCAACTGCGAAAGGTGGCTGTTTAGATTTTCACCGGCTTTTAAGAGAGCCGCGATAGATGTAAGAGGGCTGCCGTAGAGGAGCGATTCGTTCGTGCGGCGGCCAAGATGGAATATGTTTCACTGCGCATGGCTTCGAGCGACCCACCTTCCCGTGGTTTTGCGCCGCTCCGATTTCGGTCGTTTACGATTTAGGATAAAAGGGTTTCTTCAGGACGAATCCTCTTAGTGTATTCGATCATCCGTCGGCGATTGTGCCAAAGGATGAATGGCGGTTTGCGGTTCACACGACTGTTTTGAGGAGAAAATCCATGGGTCGATTGGCGGAGATTTCAACCGAAGTGATGAACGAGGATCAAAAGAAAATATTTGCCGTGGTGAGGCCCGATTATACGGGCGTGGTGGGCGGCCCGGCCAGCGCCTGGCTTCGCAGCCCGGACCTCTACGAACGGCTGGGGTGGATGATCGGTTATATGCGCCACGAAAGCGGTATTCCGCCGCGCCTGCTCGAGGTGGTGATCCTCATGACGGTGGGCGAGTGGGGCTCTGAATACCCCTGGGCTCGGCACGAGCCCCTGGCCAGAAAAGGCGGCCTCGGCGATGAGGTCATCTCGGCTCTCGCCGATGGGAAGCGGCCCGATTTCACGAATGCCGACGAGGAGGCAGTCTATAACTTTTGCACAGAGCTTAAGGAGCGTCACTCCGTGGGCGACGCCACCTATGCGGCCGCGCTGGAGCATCTGGGAGAGCAGGGTCTCGTCGAGATCATCGCCGTCCTCGGTCTCTACACCACGGTGTCGATGACGGTGAACGCCTTCGAGATACCCGACATCGGTTGAGGCGGCGATAGATAATTATCGATTCGTACGGCTCATCTTCGAACCGGGAGAATTCATGAAATACAGAACCTTGGGCCGGACCGGTCTGCGCGTGAGCGAAATCAGCCTGGGCACCTCGCAGACCTTTCGCGTCGCCGCGCGGGAAGACGAGCGCCTTTGCGTCCGAATCGTTCACGAGGCCCTGGACCGCGGAATCAATTTTTTCGATACCGCGCCGAATTACTGGGAGGCCGAGCGCGTCCTGGGCATCGCTCTGGAAGGGCGACGCGATGAAGCCATCGTCGCCACCAAGATCAACGAAAAATCCGCCGCGGCCGCCCGCGAGAGTATCGAGCGCTCCTTCGATAACCTGCGGACCGATGTCATCGACCTGATGCAGATTCACTCGTTGACCTCCTGGCGGGAGGTGACGCCGGTGATTCAGGAATACCAGCACGCGGGACGGGTCCGCTTCATCGGTCTCACCGCAAGCGAACCCGATAAATTCCCTGAGATGCTCGAGGCGATGCGCACCGGGACCTACGATACGATTCAGATTATTTATTCGCTCGCGGAGCGAAGCTGCCGCGAGGAAGTGCTCCCCCTCGCGCGGGAAATGAATATCGGAGTGATCGCCCTGCGGGTGATTCTCCATTTGCTGGCGGAGCGGATACCTCTTCGCCCGGAGGCGTCCACCGGAAGCGGGAATGATTCCGGGGCGGAGAAGCCGATGAAACTGGCCCGGGCTCACGCCGAGGGCCGCTTCACGTTCCTGGATGAATACGGCGTGAGGACGGCGGGGCAGGCGCTATTCAAATATGTGCTTTCTCATCCGGCGGTTTCGACGATTATCGCCGCCACGGGCAAGATCGAGCGCATCGCCGAGAACGCCGCCGCGTCGGACGGAATTGCCCTGCCGCCGGAGGCCTGTGCGCGGCTCGAGGGTCTTCTTGCCTAGCCGGGCGGCAGCGCTTTAGAGAGCTATCCGTTCGGAGCGCTTTCCGCCCGGGGATTCCTCCGGCGGTGCCCAGTTCGCGGACGATCGGGTATAATGGCTTTATTCAGGAAGCGTGATGCCCTTTTCTGTGCAGCCGGGGGAGGCGATTTGATGGAAGCAAACGAGATTACAACCAGGGAATCCCTGTACGATTGCTATGGAGATGCCAATAAACGCGCCGCCAAAAAAGAGATGTACAAGCTCGATAAGCACACCCGCCATTTTATTTCCCTTTCGCCGTTTTTCGTTTTGTCCACATCATCGCGTTCGCTGGGAACCGACGCCTCTCCTCGGGGAGACGCGCCCGGATTCGTCAAGGTGGTGGACGATCACACCCTGATCGTGCCCGACCGGATGGGGAACAACCGCGTGGATTCGATGAAGAACATTTTGGAGAACCCCAACATCGGAATGTTGTTCCTGCTGCCGGGGATGAACGAAACGCTTCGCATCAACGGCAAGGCGCGGGTGACGACGGACAAAGCGCTCCTCGAGCCGTTGTCGGTTCGGGGCAAGTGCCCCAAAACGGGATTGATCGTCGAGGTCGTGGAAGTGTTCATGCACTGCGCCAAGGCGCTGATGCGCTCCCATCTGTGGGACCCCGAAAGGCATATCGAGCGAAGCTCGTTCCCGACGCTGGGCCAGATTTTCAAGGACCAGATCGGCGACGTCGAATCAGCGGAGGAGACGGAAAGAGCCATCCAGGAAGGCTATGTGACCCGTCTTTATTGATCGGAGCTTTGTTGGGCCGCATCAGCTTGGATTTTCGTTGCATTGAGCGGGACGGCCCTCCCCGCCAGCCGGCGAGCACGTGGAGGGTGGGTCCCTGATTCCCTTTGAAGCAGTCGCCCTTGTACCCGCTTTCCTGTTTTCCCTCTCCTCCGTGCTGACGCGGCGGGGACTGGAGGGAAGCACCCCCCACACCGGTAGCCTCGTCGTCCTCCTGTTCAACTTCGTGATCTTTTTCATCGCACTGGCCGGGGTGGATTTTTCCCGGATAGCCTTCTCGTGGCACTGGGCCGCGTTTGCCGGGGCGGGAATCTCCTCGCCCGCGCTTTCGCTGTTGTTCATGTATCGATCCATCGCTCTAATGGGGGTGGCCCCGACGAACGCCATCGTCATCACGAACGCTTTTTTCGGGCCTTTCTTGGCGTTTTTCATCCTCGGGGAGCGTCCCCATCCGGCCATATGGTTGGGAATCGCGATTGTCGTATGTGGCGTCTGGCTCCTGATGGGGGGAGCCGACATGCGAAAGCATTGGCGCTACATCTGGATACCGCTCATGTCGGCCATCTGCTTCGGGCTGGCCCACAATCTCCGGAAGATTGGCTTCGGGGGGATGGATTCGCTGCTTTTCGGCGGATTTCTCCAGGCGGCCTCGGCGGCGGCGGTGGCCCCCATCATTCTCAAGATTGCCACGCGGGGACAGGCCTATGTCTTCAACCCCCGGTCGGTGGGGTATTTCCTTCTGGCGGGGTTGGCGATGGCGGCCGCCCTGCTCAGCCTTCTATTTGCCCTGCGTAGCGGGCAGGTGTCCCTGATAGGCCCGATTCTGGCGGCGGCCCCGCTTTTTGCGCTGGTCCTGACCTATTTGTTGTTGGGCAGCCATGAGAAGATCACCCCCCGGATCGTGGGCGGAGCCTGCCTGATTGTTTCGGGAGTCGTCCTCGTCGCCTCCTTGAAGTAAGACCCCTGGTTTGTATCGTTGTGAAATAAAGGGTATCCCTCCCCTTTCCAAAGCGGGGGGGGCCGCGCTAGGATACGTCCGAGGCCGGGCGGAGCCAACGGAGCCTGCCGCCGGCGCCAAACTTCGAATCCCAGCCAAAGTTTCGCTCCGCCGCGTTGTCGGCGAGCCGGGTCTCGTGCGGCGGGAGCTTGCGAACTCCGTCAGGTCCGGAAGGAAGCAGCGGTAAGCAATCACTCCCGGGTGCCACGAGGGCGCCTGACTCTGCCGGCGCGCGGCGGGGCCTTGGATTGGGGAAGGTACGTTTGTTGTGTTTCGGTTTCTCTCGGTTGAGCGTTGAGAGGTCCGCAGGATGAGTTATATCGGCAGCGCCCGAAAATGGCGTCCCCAGCGCTTTGAGGATCTTGTCGGCCAGGAGCACATCCGCCGCACCCTCACGAATGCCCTCGGGGCCGGGCGCCTCGCCTCGGCCTACCTCTTCAGCGGAACCCGCGGGGTCGGCAAGACCACCACCGCTCGAATCCTCGCCAAGGCGCTCAACTGCGAGTCCGGGGATGGGCCGGTGGCCGAGCCCTGCGATCGATGTTCCGCGTGCGAGGAGATCGTTCGGGGCTCTCATCCCGACGTACTCGAGATCGACGGCGCGACCTATACCGGCGTGGACAACGTACGCGAGCTTCGCGAGGGGCTGCGCTACCGGCCTGCGCGGGGGCGCTACAAGACCGTCATCATCGACGAGGTGCATATGCTCTCGAGAGGGGCGTTCAACGCCCTCCTCAAGACGCTCGAGGAGCCCCCGCCCCACGTCGTTTTCATGTTCGCCACAACCGAGCTTCAGAAGGTCCCGGAGACGATTCTGAGCCGGTGTCAGGTTTTTGAGTTCCGGCGGATCGCGCCCGGCGTCATCGCCGAGCAGCTCTCACGTATCGCCGGGGACCAGGGAATCGAGATCGAGGAGGACGCTCTTCGCCTTCTGGCGCGAATGGGCGAGGGAAGCATGCGGGACGCCCAGTCCCTGCTCGATCAGGTAATCGCCTTCTCGGGCGAGGGGGGTCTGACCGCCCGGGGGGTGGAGGGCGTTCTCGGGGTCCCCTCCTCGGAAGTTTACAGCCATATTATTTCGGCCGTCGCCGGGCGCGACGCGCGCGCCGCCCTGCGCGAGCTGAACGAAATCTTCGACGCGGGTCACGACTTGCGCCTTTTTTGCGGAAGCCTGCTCGAGTTCCTGCGCGATATCATGGTGCTTCAGTCGGCGGGGGACGACGAGGCGCTTTTCAATCTCGGACCGGTCGAGATGGAGGAGCGCAAGGCGCTGGCCGCGAAGCTCTCCTTCGCCGAGGCCCATCAGGCGTATTCCATTCTTCAGAACGGGGAGTTCGAACTGCGTACCACCACGCATCCGAGGATATCGATTGAACTGGCTGTCATCCGGATGTGCCGCCTCGAAGTCATCGCCGATCTGGGCGATCTGATCGAAAAAATCGAATCCGGAGCTTCCGCCTCCGCGCCGGCTTCGGCTCCCGCGCCGGTCTCGCCGCCTGCATCGGGTTCGGCATTCGCATCGGGCCGGGGGGGTGGGCCGGTATCATCGCAACCCGCCCAGGCCGCCAGGTCACCCTCTTCGGGGCCGGAGCCAGCCGGCTCGCCGCCCGCCGGCGCATCGCCGCCGGAGGCGAAGGTGGTGGCGAGCCCGACTCGGGCGGCGTGGAATCCCGAGGAGGTCGGGCGGATTTGGGCCGAGGCCCTCAAGGTGCTGCGTCCCTCCCAGAGAGAGCTTTTGAAGGGGGTGGAGGCGGACATGACGGCCGTGGGCATCATCAAAATCATTTTTCCGTCGGACAACGGCCACGCCCAGGCGTTCGAGATGGTCCGGGAGGCGTTGCCCTCGCTCGAGGCCTATTTCGGGGCCGAGGCGCCCTGGCCGGTCAAGGTAGTGCTCGAGAAATCCCTGAAGGAGCCGCCGCCCGCGCCCTCGGACCCCGCCCTGGAGGGAGAGCGGAAGAAAAAAAAAGAATCTGAGGAGACTTTCATTCAGGAAGTAATCGATATATTCGATGGCCAAATATCGAACATCCGGCAGGCCCGGAACAAGGGCGGCCAAGCGAACGGAGATCGGTAATGCTTAAAGGTGGAATGGGAAATTTGATGAAGCAGGCTCGCCAGATGCAGGACAAGATGGCGAAAATCCAGGAGGAGATGGCCGGACGCACGGTCGAGGCGGCCGCCGGGGGCGGGATGGTCAAGGCCAAGGCAAACGGCGTGGGCGATCTCGTTTCCGTCAGCATCGAAAAAGAGGTCGTCGATCCGGAAGATGTGGAGATGCTTGAGGACCTTGTCCGGGCGGCCTGCAACGAGGCGATAAAAAAGGGGCGGGATCTGGCCGCCGAGGAGATGAAGAAAATCACGGGCGGAATGAATATTCCCGGCCTCATGTAAGAGGGACTGCGGATGGCGCAGCCGGGTCCAGCCTCGAGAACCGGCCTGAGGTGCGGACACTGCGGCGCGCATGTGGGGCCGGGCGACTTGCTATGCCCCTCCTGCGGCTCGCACCTGGTGACCGCCCTTTGCGAGCGGTGCGGCCATCACGGCGCCCGCGAGGAATTTCGCTTCAACCGGTGTCCGGTCTGCGGCCACCGGGCCGATATCGGCTCAAACCTCCTCGGGCCGATTCTGATGGCCGGCGCCCTGGCGGCGTTTCTGGCCTTTTCCTTTTGGGTGGGCAGGTAGTATCTCCCGCTGATACGGAGGGTGGCGCATGCCGCTCGATCAATTTCCCGCGATTCAGGAATGCGTGGACGCTTTCCGCCGGCTCCCCGGCATCGGACCCAAGGGGGCCCAGCGGATTGTATTTCACCTCTTGACCCAGGACCCCGAGTCCGCCTCGCTGATCGCGGCCTCGTGCGAATCGCTCCACGAGCGCGTGAATCTCTGCGGGCGGTGCCATATCCTCGTGGAGGGGGAGGCGGGGGGCGAGAATTGCGCGGTGTGCGGCGACCGCGAGCCGTCGGTCATCTGCGTGGTCCAGGAACCCGCCGATGTTTTCGCCATCGAGCGGGCGAGCGGGTTCAGGGGGAAATTTCACGTGCTGATGGGGGTGATTTCGCCTTTGGACGGGGTGAACCCCGAAGATCTGACCATCGGGGACTTGATGGATCGCATCAAAGAAGAAGGGGTGAAGGAGGTTATCCTTGCCCTGAACCCGACCATGGCGGGCGAGGGGACATCCCTTTATCTCGCGAAGGTGCTCAAACCGCTCGGGGTACGCGTCACCCAGCTTGCCCAGGGCCTCCCGATGGGTAGCCACCTCGAATACGCCGATGAGCTGACGCTCACCCGCTCGCTCGAAGGGCGAAAAGAGCTTTAGGCCCGCTTTTTTTTCCTGTTATTTTTTGATGCGCACCGAGATGATCCGCACTTCCTTCTCGGGTTTGCTTCCAGGGCCCACGGGGACGCCGCCGATCTTGTCCACCACGCTCATTCCCTTGATCACTTTTCCGAAGACCGTGTGCTTTCCGGTGAGGTGAGGTGTGTCCACGAGGTTGATGAAAAACTGCGAGCCGTTCGTGTTCGGCCCGGAGTTGGCCATGGCGATGACGCCGCGTTTCGGGAGGTGGGACTTGAGGTTGCTCGAATAAACGTATCCCTGGTTCTCGTAGACTTTCTTGACGGTGAGCGCATCGATTTTTTTTTGGAGTTCGTCTTTCCTGGAGTCGAGTTCGGCCTGGCTCCGGATTCCCAGGGAGCGGAAAAGCGGCATCAGGATGATGCGCTGGAAGTCGCGCTGGGAGCGGATCGAAAGATAGCTGTGGACCCCGCCGTTTTTTTGGACGGCCTTGAGGGAGTCCAGCCCGAGGGCGGTGGCGTTGATTTCGTCCTCGAACCGATAGCCGGGTCCGCCGGTACCCGTGCCCTTGGGGTCGCCGCCCTGAATCATGAAACCCTTGATCACGCGGTGAAAGATCACGCCGTCGTAAAAGTTTCCCTTGATTTTCTTCCCGGTTTTGATGTCGGTGTATTCTTTCGTCCCCTCGGCGAGGCCGATGAAATTCGCCGCGGTCTTGGGTGCGGCCTTGGAGAAGAGTTCGATTTCGAAATCCCCGTGATTCGTCTTCATGACGGCGACGGGGTTGGCGGGGTCGGTTTTCTTGCCTTCCTGCGCCAGCGCGGGCTGGGCGGGTAGGGCGGTGAGCAGCATCAAAATAGCGGAAGCGAGGAAAATCCTCATTGAAGAACTCCTGTTGGGAAGAGTAGGTGTTTTGTCCGGAATCGGTCCGGGCAGAAAAATGGCGGAGAGGGAGGGATTCGAACCCTCGGAACAGTCACCCATTCACACGCTTAGCAGGCGTGCGCCTTCAGCCACTCGGCCACCTCTCCGCGTCAATATTTGATTGTGGTTGCGGGGGCCGCCCCTCCCGGGGGCGGCTCTGACTTCACGCCTAGACTGGGCCGATGGGCGCTCCGTGTCAACGGGGAGCGGGAGGACTTCAACGGGCCCGGGCGCCGCCCGGTGGCACAGTCTAGCGGTTCCTCCATTTCGGTTCGCGCTTTTCGAGGAAGGCGGCGAGGCCCTCCTGGCCGTCGTCGCTGTCCACGAGTTTTTTGAAAAGCAAATCCCCCATCCGGAGGGCGTCGCTGTTGCTCAGGTGGGTGGCGCGCACGGTGAAATCCTTGATGGCCCGGATCGCCAGCGGCGCGTTTTTTACCACCTTCCGGGCGAGGACCTCGGTCTCCTCAAGGGTGTCTTTTCCCTCGGGGACGATGTGGTTGACCAGCCCGAGCTCGTGGGCCTGCTTTGCGCTCAGGAATTCCCCGGTGAAGAGAATTTCGTAGGCGATGTTCCGCGGGACGAGATTGGCGAGCAGGAACGGGCCGCTCACCGACGAGACCCCGCGCTTCACCTGCGGCCAGCCGATCTTCGCCTCCTCGGACATGAGTCGGATGTCGGTGGAGAGGGCGACGCCCGCCCCGCCGGCCAGGCAGATGCCGTTGATGGCGGCGAAACACGGCCTCGGCAGCTCGAGAATGGTCTGATAAAGGTCCGAGACGGGCCGGGCCTCCTGGGTACGCTCGCCGGTGAAGTAGGTCAGATCGTGGCCGCTCGAGAAGGCCTTGCCCTCGCCGGTGATGATGCAGGCCCAGACGCTGTCGTCGCTCGCCACCTCGTCGAGAATATCGAACATCAGGCCAACCATTTCCTCGTTGATGGCGTTCATTTTCTCGGGCCGGTTCAGGGTGATGAAGGCCAGCTTGTCCTTGACTTCGTAGTCGATCAGAGCCATTTCGAGTCTCCCGTTATCGGTTGCGGTGCGGCCGGCGGAGCCCGCCTTACTCGGGGCCTCTCTTACTCGGAGTTGAGCCCCAGTTCATCGAGCATATCCCTCCTGAGCTTCCGCCGGTTGATCTTGTTGCTCGAATTGAGCGGCATGACCTCGACGAAGCGAATGTGGCGGGGAATCTTAAACCCCGCAATCCCCTCCCGGCAATACGCGAGGAGCTCGCCCTCGGGGAGCGAAGCGCCCGCTTTTCTCTGAACCACCGCCGCCGGAACCTCGTCGAGCCGCTCGTTGGGGACGCCGAACACCTCGGCCGCCTCGACGGCGGGGTGTCGCCTGAGAAATACACCCACCTCCTCGGGCGAGACGTTCTCTCCGCCGACCCGGAGCCGCTCCCTCACCCGGCCCAGATAGGTCAGATATCCCTCCCGGTCGAGGAACCCCAGATCCCCCGAATGATACCAGCCATTTTCATCGAAGGGAGGGCCCGCCCCGGCCGGGGGGTTGTGGTAGCCCTTCATCATCGCCCATCCGCGGACCATGATCTCGCCCTGCCCGCCGGTCTCCCTGGGCTCGCCGCTGTCCGGGTCGGCGACTTTTACCTCCATCCCCTCGAGGGGCCTGCCCATTTTTCCCCAGCGGACCTCGGGGGGGTCGTTCGGTGACGACAGGCAGACCGGGCCGGTCGCCTCGGTGAATCCATAGTTGTTGACGTACTCGTGGGGTCCGAGGCGGGATTCGATCAACTCGAAGACATCGGGGCTCAGGCTCGACGATAGCCCCGTTCGGAGGTGGGATAGGTCGTAGGCCCCCCGGTCGGCGTCGTAGGCCTCGAGCTGGTCCTTGACCAGGGTGGGAAACGAGCGCTCCACCGTGATTCGCTCCCTCGAGAGGGTCTCGAGGGCGCGGCGCGCCTCGAAGCGGCTGTGGGTGAAAAACGGCCCGCCCACGGCGACGGCGAGCCACCAACCGCTGAACAGGCCGGCGGCGTGACACAGTGGCATGGCGGTGTAGAAGCGGTCCTCGGGACGGAGGCGAAGGCGCTCGGCGAGGACGAGCGGTTTTCGCGCGCACGCGGCGTGTTTCAGGAGAACGCCCTTGGGGGCCGCGGTGGAACCGCTGGTGTACATGAGGAGGCAGGTGTCCCCGGGGCCGATTTTACCCTCGGCGGCGGCGAGCGAGGCCCCGTCCAGGGCCTTCCCGCCGGAAAGCGCCTCGGCGAACGAGGCGGTGGCCGGAGGCGGGGGGCCGTCCGTGACGGTGAGGATCCGCTCCAGCGAGGGAATTTCAGGGGCCGCGCATCCGCCGCCGGAGAGGCCGCGCAGGCCGGGCGCGACCTCGCGGAGCAGGCCGTGGAAGTCGACGTCGAGGAAACGATCCGGACAAATCAGGACCGAAAGCCCTGAGTGGGCGAGAAGGTAAGAGAGCTCATCGCTCCTGAAGCGGGTGTTGATGCAGACGCCGATGGCGCCCACGCGGGAGACGGCGAGTAAAGAGAGGACGAGGGGGGCTCCGTTCGGCAGCCAGAGGCCCACCCGGTCGCCCTGCTTTACCCCCATCCGGAGGAGGGACTTTGCCAGCCACCCGCTTTTCTCCCAGAGCTCTTCGTAGGTGAAGCGCTCGCCGTCTGCCACGAAGGCCGCCTCTCTCGGGACGCGGAGGCAGGTCTCGCGAAAAAACTCGTGAAACGTACGTTCGGGCGCTGACATTGACGATTCCCAAAAAAAGGGCTCACGGTTCGCGGCTGATATTTCGAATATCGTGTTCCGCGATGGAGAGAAAAAGCCGGAGCCGGTTCAGTGTTTCGAGGCGTTGGGGTGAACCTCGTCCGGCGGCGCATAGGGCCGCTCTATCTGGTAAATATCGCCGGTGCGGCAATAGTTCGGCCCGCCCAGGCGGCCGACGGGCCGGAGTCCGGCCGGATCGATGTACTTGTTATCCAGCATCAGGTCCTCGCGGACATGCCAGCGCAGGGCGCGGCCGATGACGAGATGGGTTTTCCATTCGTCTCCGTAAACGATCATGTCCTCGAACCGGCACTCCATGGCGATGGGGGCGTCCTTGATCCGGGGGGCGTCAACCAGGTCGGAGGGAACCGTCTCGATCCCGAGGGCCTCGAACTCGTTCTCGCGGGGCCCGAAGTTCGCCGAGCTATCGCTCATTTTCTGCTGCCAACCTTCCGCCACGGTATGGATCACGTATCCTTTCGTTTCCTGGATATTCTTGGCGGTGTCCTTCATGTGCTTGTCGCGCTCGCCCGCCGAGATGGAAAAGAGCGGCGGGACGTGGGAGACGCAGGTGAAAAAACTGAAGGGCGCCAGGTTGGGTACCCTCTCCGGGCTGATCGAGCTGACCCATGCGATGGGTCTCGGAACGACGGAGCCCACGATGAGCCGGTAGATTTGTAGATGATCGATCCGGTCTGTATCGAATGTCGTGTAATTCATTTTGCCGCCCGAATGAAGAATATTAATTGAACGCCGGCGATGGCGCGAGCCGGCTTCATTGAGTTTTTCTCTGCCTTGATAGCTCATCATACCACGCATTTTCGTTCTGAGAGCATGACGGGGGAAGAAGGCCCGAGGGCGAGCAGAATCTCAGATGATGGCTTAATTGACGGGGAATGCCTTGGATTGTCAAAAAACGGGGGCCCCGAAGAGCCCCCGCCTTTAAGTGTCAGTTCGATGAAGTCAGCGCGCCAAATCCTGGTTTTTAATCGTCCCCCTTTTTTCTTTTTGTCGTCGTCGTCGTCATCGTCTTTCTTTTTGGCCTTCTTCCCGCCCAGGTTCTTGTATATCCCCTTCATGCGGCCTTTGTTCAAATTAAGGACCGCCCTGACCAGGTTTTGGAACTTCTCAACTGTGGTAGCGCCAGGAATATTGAAAGCCGGGTCCCTGAAAACTCGCTGGAAGATTTGATTGACCGAGGTCACGCCGCCGCCCACCGAAGTCAGCATGGCCGTGAGATCGGCGATGGTAGCGTTTGCCGATGCGATGGTAGCGTTGGCCGCGTCGAGATTGGCGTTAAGGCCCGTGATGGTCGCCTCATGAGTGGCGATTGTTGCCAGATGCGTGGCGATGGCCGCGTTGGCGGCTGTGAGATTGGTGTTGGCCGTTGCGAGCTGTGCATTAAGACTCGTGATAGTCGCCTCATGCGTGGCGATTGTTGCCAGATGCGTGGCGATGGCCGCGTTGGCCGCTGCAAGATTGGTGTTGGCTGTTGTGAGCTGTGCATTAAGACCCGCGATAGTAGCTTCATGCGCGGAAATGGTTACGTTGGCGGCTGTGAGATTGGCGTTGGCCGCTGCGAGATCGGCATTGGCCGTAGTGAGCTCGGCATTTAGGCCAGTGATGGTCGCCTCATGAGCGGCGATGGTTGCCTCATGAGCAGCGATGGTGTCGTTGGCGGTTGCGAGATTGGCGTTTGCCGAAGCGAGATCGGCATTAGCTGCAGTGAGTGCGGCGTTTGCCGCGGCGAGTTCGGCACTAAGGTCGGTGATAGTCGCCTCGTGCGCGGCGATGGTCGCGTTGGCGACTGCGAGATTGTTGTTGGCCGTTGCGAGATCGGTATTGGCCGCTACGAGCTGTGCATTAAGACCCGTGATAGTCGCCTCATGCGTGGCGATGGTGTTATTCGCAGTGGTCAGGTCGGCCTCAAGGCCGGTGATGGTGGCGTCCCGTGCTGCGATGGTCGCCTCATGCGCTGCGATGGTGGCATCCCGTGCGGCGATAGTCACTTCATGTGCAGCTATGGTGGCGTCCCGCGCTGCGATGGTCGCCTCATGCGCTGCGATGGTGGCGTCCCTGGCGGCGATGGTTTCGTTCGCCACGGACAGGTCGGTCTCAAGACCGGCGATGGTGGCATCTCTTGCGGCGATAGTCGCCTCATGCGCGGCGATGGTGGCGTCTCGTGCGGCGATGGTGTCGTTCGCCGCGGACAGGTCGGTCTCAAGAGCGGCGATGGTGGCATCTCTTGCAGCGATAGTCGCCAGATGCGCGGCGATGGTGCCGTCCCGTGCTGCGATGGTGTAGTTCGCCGCTATCAGGTCGGTTTCAAGACCAGCTATGGTGGCGTCCCGTGCTGCGATAGTCGCCTCATGTGCGGCGATGGTGGCATCCCGTGCGGCGATGGTCGCCTCGTGCGCTGCGATGGTGGCGTCTCGTGCTGCGATGGTGTCGTCCCGTGCTGCGATGGTGTCGTTCGCTGCGGACAGGTCGGCCTCAAGGCCGGTGATGGTTGCGTCCCTGGCGATGATGGTGTTGTTCGCCGCAGTCAGGTCGGCCTCAAGACCGGCGATGGTGGTATCCCGTGCGGCGATGGTCGCCTCATGCGCTGCAATCGTGGCATCCCGGGCGGCGATAGTCGCCTCATGCGCGGTAATGGTGGCGTCCCGTGCTGCGATGGTGTCGTTCGCCGCAGTCAGGTCGGCCTGAAGACCGGAAATGGTGTCGTTGGCCGTTGTGAGCTGTGCATTAAGCCCCGTGATAGTCGCCTCGCGCGCGGCGATGGTTGCCAGATGTTCGGCGATGGTGCCATTGGCCGCTGCGAGATCGGCATTAAGATCCGCGATGGTCGTTTGAAGTGCGGCTATAGTCGCAGTGGCGTCGTCGAGTTCACCCTGGATCCTGTTCCGGTCCGCCGTCATATCACCGAGAGCGACAATTGCCGCGGCAAGATTGGTGTTGGCTGTGGCGAGCGCGGCGTTAAGACCCGCGATAGTCGCCTCATGTGCTGCGATGGCCGCATTGGCCGCTGCCAGGTCGGCCTGAAGGCCGCTGATGGTGGTGTCCCGAGCGGCGATGGTCGCGTTGGCCGCCGCGAGATTGGCGTTGGCCGTTGCGAGATTGGCGTTGGCAGTTAAGAGTTGTGCATTAAGCCCCGTGATAGTTGCCTCATGCACGGCGATGGTTGCCAGATGCGCTGCGATGGTGTCGTTGGCCGTGGCGAGATCGTCGTTTGCCGTAGCGAGATTGGCGTTTGCCGTAGCAAGATCGGCGTTGGCCGTTGCGAGGTCGTTGGTGAGGTCCGTAATAGCCGTGTTGAGATTATCGACCTGGGCCTCAAGGTCGGCGATATCGGCATGCGCCGCGGCGAGTTCGGCCCTGAGCCGGTCGATGATGTCATAGGGGTCGGGAGGAGTCGGGACGACGGCGATATCGGACGGGTCCACCAGCAGGCCGCTCCAGGAGAATTCTGTCTTGGCGCCGGTAGCCAGATTCACCCGGACGATTTTACCCGGCCCGAACCAATTGGCGTCGGCCGCGACGATGTTGCCGTCAAGGTCCCAATCCAGCCCCCATGGGTCCTGGAAAGGGTATCCCATGGAGAAATAGCTCTGGGCGCCGCTGGCAGTGTCTACCTTTATAATCCCGTTCCCCCCGTAGTAAATCTCGCTCACATAAAGGACCGTGCCGGAAGGGTTAGTGATGATGCCGCTGTGCCAGGTGTTGAAGTGTCTAGAGGAAACGAGCGTTTGAGCGCCTGAGGGCGTTATTTTCACGACCCGGAGACCGCTGTTATCAGAACTGGTTACATAATAGTTTCCGGCCCCGTCGATGGCGACATCGCTTGGGTAGTTAATGAGGTCGCCCGAGGCGATTATGCTCTGGGCCCCGGTGACGGGGTCGATTCGGATGAGGGCCCCCGTGCCGGTGGCATGCTGGTCGGCCACGATGATGTTTCCGCTGTAGTCGATGGCGATGCCCAGCGGGGTTTTTATCAAACCGTTTTCAGAAAGAACGGTCTGGCTCCCGTTGGCCGGGTCGATTTTGATTATCTGGCCGCCCGGGTTGCTGAAAGCGTCCCTGTCCAAAACGATCAGCATCCCTAAGTAGTCGATGGCGATCCCCCAGGGAGCGTCAAGGTTGCCGCCTGCCGAGATCATCTGCTGGGCCCCCGTCGCGGGGTCCACCTTGACGATACGCCCGCAGCCGGGGCGGCAGTGGCCCGAAGAACTGCCGAAGGCCCTGTTGTGATCGGCGACAACGAAGTCACCCGGAGAGAGCTCAACGGCCCGGGCCGATGGGGCGAAAAAGGAAAGCAGCGTAAAGATGAGAAGGAAGCCGAGGGCTGTGGTCAGGCGAGGCCTTTTTTCGGGATTTTTCCTGGAGACGGAGCTTGCGTGGAGAGATATCGGTTTGCTGCCGGAAGTTTTGTTGAAAGGTAATATTCGGGGAACAAACATTGTCGGGCCCTCTCGCCAATCCACAAATGATTTGCGGTCAAATTCGTTTTCGCCGGAATCGTCTCCCTTGGGATCTTCTTTCCCGGAACCTTCTCGTCCGGAATGATCTCTTCCAGCTCAAAGCTGGGCGCTGAATACAATTAATATAAGAGCAAACGTCCAATATATCTATTATATTTACATTTTTTTTTTATCCTATCTTGCTATAATACAATGATAAAAAGACCTAAATACATTAAATATCAATATCTTGCGCGAGATCGAAATTTTCACGTGAAGTCGAAATTTTCATCCTGGGCTCCGCCCATCCGGAGTTTTCCGGGATATTGTCGGAGCGGGATTGGAGATTTCAATTTCATGGCGTATTGAATTGAGATGTTCCGATTTACCCATTTTCAGGCCAGGAGAAATCGATATGGAATTCGAGGAAGCTCGACCGTTTATGGAGCAAAATCATTGGGGCGTCGTCACCACGTTTCAGCCCGACGGCGCCGCGCACTCGAGCATCGTCGTGTGCGGTGCCTATCAGGACCAGGCCGCGTTCGTCATCGTGCGTGGGTGGTCGGTGAAACTGCGGAACCTGCGGCGAGACCCCCGGTGCACTGTGCTGGCGGTATCGAAGGACTGGCGCAGATCGGTGAGCGTAGAGGGCGAGGCCCGGCTCCACGACTACACGAACACCGATAGCGAGGAGGTCCGGGTGATGTTCCGCGAGGTGTACCGCGCCTGCGGGGACAAGGACCATTCCGACTGGGAGGAATACGACCAGGCGATGGTGACGCAGCGGGCCGCGATCGTCCTGGTCCGGCCCGACAGGGTTTACGGCAGGCTGCCCTAGCGGGTTGGTCTGGCGGGCCGGGGAGAGCTTTACGAGGTGGAACCGGCTAAGGTTCCCCGCTCCTGAAGCCGGGCGGGGATCAGGCTCCCGTAAAGACGATAATTGATTCGTGTATTTATTCGCTTCGAATAAAGCTCCTTACAGGACCCTTTCCCCCCATTTTTTCATCGCGCTCTCGTTCAGCTCGACGCCGAAGCCGGGCCGGTCGGAGAGGGTGAGCCAGCCCTCTTCGAGTTCAGGTGCGCCCTCGAAAAGCTCGAACCAGACCGGGTCGCGCTCGGCGTCGGCGTGGCTCTCGCAGATGAAGCCCGCCGGGCTGGCGGCGATGCAGTGAGCGTGAATCTGGGGATCGTGGTGGGGGACGAACTGGATGTGGGCCAGCTCGGCGGCCGCCATGATTTTCCGGCTTCCGGTCACGCCCTCGAATTTCGTCGCGTCGAACTGGATGTAGTCCACGGATTCCTCTTCGATCAGGCGCAGGCACTCGTATAGGTGGAGCTCGCCGTGCCCGTCGGCGATGGGCACCGGGCACTCGGCCCGAAGCCGGGGAAGGGCGTGCTTCGCCTCGCGCCAGCAGATCGGCTCCTCGACCCAGGCGAGGTCGAAACCGGCCAGATGCTTCACTCCCTCCTTCGCCCGGGCGTAGTCCCACGCGCCGTTCACATCCACGGCGAGGAGACACTCGGGCCCAATGGTCTCGCGGACGGCGGCCACCCGGGCGAGGTCCTCGTCGAGCGCCATCGCGCCGATCTTCATCTTGAAGCCCCGGTGGCCCATGTCATGGTAGCCGCCAATCTCCTCGGTGAGCTCGGTGATATCCTTGTCCTTGCGGTAGTAGCCGCCTCCGGCATAGGTGCGCGCACGGCCCTCGAGACCACCCAGGAGTTTATAGACGGGAAGCCCGGCCACCTTTCCC
Organism: bacterium; assembly: GCA_030922375.1. GTDB lineage: Bacteria > UBA8248 > UBA8248 > UBA8248 > UBA8248 > UBA8248. The sequence goes on from JAVEPB010000245.1 coordinate 39,470, forward strand.
ATGAGGTCCCAAAGGGCGTTGTCGATGGCGGCCGCAGCGGTGACGATATGGGGCCGGGGCCAGCCGTTCTCGTGGGCGGCGCGCCGGTAGGAAGCGCCAAGGGTCTTTTCGAGCACTCGCTCGGGGCGGAGGGGGTCCTCGCCCACGACGAGATCGGCGAAGCCGCTCCTGAAGAGTTCGGCCGCCTCGCGCACCGGGCCCGCGGCGGTTCCCAGGCCCACGCCGGTGACGCCCTCGTCGGTCAATACCTTGACAACCAGTTCGTTCACCGAAAGAACCGGCTTAAGGCTCACCCAGAACTCGCGCTCGGGCTGGGGGGAGGAGAGAAAATAGGCTTCAACGCTCGTTATCTTCATCGCCGCGTCACCCGGCCACGACGGGATTTCGCAAAATCCCGAGCGGGCCCGACTCGACCTCGGCCACGCTTCCCACCTTGAGCAGATGGGCCTCCCCGTCCGGGCGGAAGATGGCGCAGCCCTCGGGGGTTCCCGTCGAGACGAGATCCCCCGGCTCGAGCGTCATCTGCGATAGATGGGAGATGATATGCGGGATATCGAAAATCATGCTGTTCAGGCTCTGGCGCTGGAGTTCGAAGCCATCCACCCGGCCGATGATCTCCATCCCCTGGGGGTCGTCGATCTCATCGGAGGTGACGATCCAGGGTCCGATGGCGTTGGTCGTGTCAAGGGTTTTGCACATGAAAAGGCCGCCCCGCTCGTCGTCGTCCTGGATGTCGCGCGCCGTCACGTCATTATAGAGGGTGTAGCCCATGATGACGTCGAAGGCGCGCTCTCGGGGTACGTTTTTACACCTCTCACCAATGACCATGACGATTTCGGCCTCGGAATCGAGCTGGGTGGTAATTTCCGGATAGACGATCGGCTCGTCGGGTCCGATCATCGTCGAGGGAAAGCGGGGCGCCAGGGGAATTTGGGCCGGCATCGCGCTGCCCGTTTCGTCAAGGTGCTTGTGAAAATTGCGTCCGGCGTGGATGAACTTTCGCGGCCGGGGGACGGGTGGCCTGAGGCGAATCGAGGAGAGGGGGCGAACGTGGGAGGCGTGGCCCCCGTTCCCGGCCTCTTCGGCGAGCTTGTGCGCCCGATCCAGGCCGGCCCGGCCGCTTTCGAGGAACAAAACCATGTCGGGAGGAATGTCGGCCGAGGCGGCGGCGAGGTCGAGGGTGCGATCCTCTCCGAGAACGGCCCCTATCGTCTCGCGCGCGCTCCCGCCCTCGGCGATCTCCATCGTGATGAGTTTCATGGCATAAAGCTCCTTATGGGGATAATTGGATTTTCCGGATTATGAAATGTTCGGCCATCATAGGAAGGGAGAAATTGCGGGTCAAGGAAGAGGGAGCGGATCCCCGGCCGGGCTGCGGGACCTAGCCTCCTCTTTAGATCAACTGGGCGAAGGACGGGGAAATGCCAAATAAATCTCGTGGACTACCCCGTCGGGCTCTACGGGTTTTAATCCCCGAACGGAAAATCGGCGACTTTTCATAGCCGAAAAATATTCGCGAAAGGAGGTATTGGGGTGGAAATCAAATCGACGCTGGTGGTGGTCAACGAGGAGGAAGTGGAGCCCAGGGAAGGCGTGACCGCCGGTCAGACGGTCAAGGCGATTGTCGGAAGCGGCGAACGCCCGGCCGATAGGATTCGCGTCGCGCTGGCAAGCTTCGAGGCGGGCACCCTCGAGCGGCTTCACTGGCATCCGATCGAGGCTTTTTACTTCGTGATTTCGGGCCGGGCCACGGTGCGCGATCTTGAGGGAAACGAGTACGACGCCGGCCCGGGGGCCTCGATTTACGCCCCGGCCGGAATCGCCGGCGCCCACGAGTGGGAGGTCAGGGAGCCGATGCGGCTGCTGAGCGTCCGGGGGTGCACCGACTCCGCGAGAAAGATGCAGTTCACGGTTGAAAAGGACACCAGGCGCTCCTACATCGATCTCGACGAACTAATCCGGCGCGAAGGGGTGAGCTTCGAGTCCCATTATTAGAAGGGCGCCCGTATCGACGGAGAGCGATCAGGCCCCCTGGTCCAGCACCTCGTAGACTTCGGGGTTGACCACGTTGGAGGGCCGCTGGCCCTTGAAGAAGTCGAGAACGCATTTCGTCGTATGAACGAGGGTGTTGCGGATGGCGTCCTCCCCCCGGCCGCCCAGGTGCGGAGTGAGTACCACGTTCTCCAGCGAGAAAATGGGATGGCTGAAGTCGGGTGGCTCCTCTGGATAAACATCGATCCCCGCCCCCCGGATGGTCCCCTCCTGAAGCGCTTCGGTCAGCGCGTCGAGGTCCACCACCGGCCCGCGCGAGATGTTGAACAGATAGGCGTCCGGTTTCATGCTCTTGAGCAGATCTCCGTTGATAATCAGCTTGGTCTCGGGGGTGAGGGGCACGTGGCAGGTCAGATAGTCCGACTCGCGGGCCAGTTCCTCGAGCGAGACGAAGCGCACGCCGAGCCTGTCCGCCGTTTCGCGGTCTTCCACGATGTCGTTGGCGATCACATTCATGTCGAAGGCGACCGCCCGCTTCGCCACCTCCTTGCCGATGTTGCCGAATCCGAGGATGCCGAGCGTCATTCCGTTGAGCGGGCGGAGGGCGGGCTGAATCTCCCGCCAGAGACCGAGGCGGATGTTTTTGTCCATCCAGCTGATGCGGCGGCATATGCCGATCATGTGGCCGAAGAAATGCTCCGCCACCGAGGCGGAGTTCTGCCCGGCGGCGTTCGTCACCACGATGCCCCTCGATGTGGCGGCGGGCAGCTCGACGTTGTTATAGCCCACCCCGGCGCGGGCGATAATCTGGACGTTGGGGGCCTTCTCGATGACCCCGGCGGTATAGGGCTCGGCCCCGGCGATGACAGCGGTCACCCCGGAGATGGCTTCGATCACGTCCTCCTCGGGCATGTATCCCCGGCACTCGTCCAGACGAACCTCAAGGCCCTCGTCCACGAGCGGCTGGAAAATCTCCATGGGGTCCTCGAAATTCAGGATGAACGGTGTTCCCACCCAGACAATGCCCTTCGCCATCGTGTTGCTCCTCTCTGCGATGCGCCGCTTAGAAATTAAATAATCAACCGAATATGAAAACCGCCGGCGGGCGCCGGAGATAATTCTCCCTACCCGAAAGGCCCGAAATGGGAGTAGGCCATCTCCTCGCAGGTGATGAACTCGAGCAGCGCCGCCTTGCCCTCCTCGGTTTGCCGCTTCGCCCGGAGGAAGGCCGCGCCGATCTCGCCGGGGTCCTCGATCCGCTCCGACCAGCCGCCCAGCGCGCGGGCGATGTCCGCGTACTCGCCCCCGACATCGCGGGTGCGGAAGCGGGTGTGTGAAACCTTCATATGGTTGGTCTCCACCGCCATCGAGGAGTTTTTCAGGACCACCGTGCAGATCGGAAGGCCGGCCCGGACGGCGGTTTCGAAATCCATTCCGGTCATCCCGAAGGCGGCGTCGCCCATGAAGTTCACGCAGAATTTCTCGGGCGCAGCCAGCTTAGCGCCCATCGCGAGGCCGAGGCCGGTGCCCAGCTGGTGGGATTTCCCCCACCCGAGGTAGGTTCGCGGCCCGTCGGTTTGGTAGAAGGGCATCACTTCGTAGCGGGGGTTGCCAGAGTCGTGGGTGACGACGGCGCCGGAGGGATCGACGGCCTGCATGAGTTCCCAAACCACCCGGTAGGGGTTGATCGGGCTCTCGCCGGAGGTCAGCTTCGGCATCCACTCCCCGAGCCACTCCTCTTTCCTCCGCGCGACCTCGGCCGCAACGCCCTCCCGCCCGGTGCGGGGTTTCCCGCCGAGCAGGTCGCGGCAGCACTCGATGAACTGGCGCAGCACCAGCCGGGCGTCGCCCAGGATCGGATGGTCCGCCGCGTAGGTCTTGTGAAGATCCACGGGGTCGTTCGTCGCGTGGATCAGTGTCTTCCCCGGCGGAATGGGGGTCATCAGGCCGTGGTCGGTCAGGCTCGAGCCCACGGCGAACACCAGGTCCGCATCCTTGAGGAAGTGATAGGCGGGGCCGGCCATGACGTTCGAGCCGATGCCGAGGGAGAGCGGGTGTTTTTTCTCCGAGATCGCGCTCTTGCCCTCCATCGTGGTCATCACCGGGGCCTGCAAAAGCTCGGCCAACTCCCCGAGTTCCCCGGTCCCCTCGGCGTAGAGCACCCCCGCCCCGGCGAAGAGAACGGGCCGCTCGGCGTCCAGGAGCGCCCGCGCCGCCGCCTCGCCGGCCGCAGGGTCGCCCTGGGCCCGCGCCGCCTTGGCCGGGGAATAGCCATCGAGGAGGCTCTCCTCGATTTCGCTCCGCGCCACGTCCCCCGGAAGCTCCACCAGCACCGGCCCCGGCCGGCCGTTCTTGAGCGCCGCGAAAGCCCGCCGCATGGTATCGGCAACGCCCTCGGGCGCGTTGATTTGCTCGGCGAACTTGGTCACGGTTTCGTAGGAGCGCACCGAGCTGAACAGCGGGAAAACGCCGTCGCGGTGGCGCGGATGGCCCATCGGCATGAACAGGACCGGCGTCGAATCCGAGAAGGCGGTCGAAATTCCCGGGTAGGCGTTCTCGGCGCCGGGGCCGTGCTGCATCGCGAAAACCGAGGGCGAGCGGCCGTTCCGGACCCGCGCGAACCCGTCGGCGATTCCGACGCCGACCCTTTCCTGGCGGCAAACGATGGGCCGGATGCCGGCCTTCGCCGCCGCCTCGATCAGGGGGGTGGACGGGTAGCAATTCAGGTATTCGACTCCCTCGCGCCTGAGAATTTCGGCGACGGCATCGGCGACGAGCATATGAAGTCTCCCTTGGTGGCCTGAAAACGCCGGGGGCCGGGCGCTCCCGGATATTTGGCCCAGCGTGAGTGAACGAATAAACGACGAAAAATGCTTGGCTTTCCCTTTAGTTTACGACAGCCGGAGGGGCGGAGCCAATCGCGGCGGGAGAAAAGACGGTACACGGGGTTTCATGGAACCCGCCCATGAGACGGATTAAGAAAACCCGAAAACCAATCATTTTTTGCATAAAATTAATTTTTTTTGTTGACGCCTCTCCCCCCTGAAGCGTAGATTAGCCAAATTAAGATTAGTGGATACATTAAATTTTGTATCGTTATTCAAGGCGAAAAGGCGCGAAGGACGGCCCCGATGAATCGGGGGATGTCATGGCCGGAGAATTTCGGGCAGTTGGCCATGCCCGCCCCGTGCCCTTGCTTCCGGGAGGTGTATTACGCAAACCCGCGAATCCCATTTCAGGACATTCGAACTATTGCAATTTCTTTAGATAGAGGGGAGGAGTCGCAATGCTCAAATGATTTTTCGGCTTCACGGCAGCCGCTCTATTCGCTCTGGTGCTTCTCGCGCCGGCGGCGCAGGCGGACCCACTTGGCGTCATCCCCAACTACACCGGGAACACCGTCACCATCGTGGACGACGCGGACGGATCGGTGTCCACCATCACCGGGCTCAGCCGCCCCCTCGGGGTGGGTCTCAGCCCCGACGGCTCGACCGCATACGTCACAAGCTATAATTCGAGTGGCAGCCTCTATGTGATCGATGTGGCCACGGCAACCGTGACGGCCACCATCCCGGTCGGAAGCCGTCCGTGGAGCGCGGCCGTGAGCCCGGACGGGAGCACCGTCTACGTTTCGAATCGATCGGGCGCTTCCGTCTCGGTCATCGACGCAGCGACGAACGCCGTGACGGCGACCATCACCGGAGTCAGCTCGGCGGCAAATCTCGCCGTCACCCCGGACGGCGCGCGGGTGTACGTGGCGGGATCCGGAAGAACATACGTTATCGACGCGGCGACGAACGGCGTGACCACGATTAACACCGGAGGGGGCACACAGTTCGGCGTCGTGACCAGCCCGGACGGATCGCGGGTGTACGCTTTTGACAATAGCTATAGGAGGATATATGTCATCGACGCCGCCACGAACGGCGTTGTGGCGACGATTAATCTTCCATCCTCAGGTGACTTCAACTACAACCTCGCCTTCAGCCCTGACGGCTCGAGGCTCTACGTTCCGGGCCGGGGCTCGGGGAACGTAAACGTCATCGACACGGCGACGAATGCGGTCATCACAAGCTTCAGCACGGGGATTTCACAACCCACGGGTGTCTCGGTCACTCCGGACGGCGGGCATCTTTATATCTCGCACTCCAACGGGACGGGCCAGGTTCAGGTCTACGACACTTCCACACTCAACCTCCTGAGCTCCTTCACCGTGGGCTATTATCCCTACGCGATGGGCCACATGTTCGCCACGGGCGGCTCGCTCGGAGCCTGCCTCGCGAAGGTTGGCGAGCTTCAAAACGCGCTTGACGCGGCCAACGACGCCGAGGCGCAGTGCCAGGCCGACCTGACCGCGGCGAACCAGACCATCGACAGCCGGGACGCCCAGATCGCGCAGCTTCAGAGCGATCTCACCGCGGCGAACAACACCATCGCCGCCCGGGACGCCACCATCGCCGGTCTTCAGGCCGATCTGGCCGCCGCGAACCTGACCATCGCCGGCCTCGAGAGCGCTCTGGCCGCGGCGAACCAGACCATCGCCAACCAGGCCGCCCAGATCACGCAGCTTGAGAGCGACCTCGACGCGGCGAACCAGACCATCGCCGACCGGGATGCCCAGATTGCTCAGCTGCAGGCCGACCTGGCCGCGGCGAACCAGACCATCGCGGACCGGGATGCCGAGATCGCGCAGCTTGAGGCCGACCTGGCCGCGGCGAACCAGACCATCGCCGACCGCGATTCGACCATCAACTCGCTGGTTCTTTACATCTTCCATGAGGACGCCGACGCCGACGCGGCCGAGGCGGCCCGCGCTCTGGCCCGTGCGGCCATCGATGGTAGTTCGAACGCCAAGAATGCCGCCAAGGCGGAGAAAGAATACGCCAAGGGGCTCCGGGATCTTGATAAGGGTAAGTTCAAGAAGGCCATCAAGCGCTTCGGCAAGGCTTATAAGAAGGCGACCCATCAGCCCCGTCGCGGCGATGACGATGACGACGATGACGACGACGACGACGATGACGATTAATAAAAAGCTATACTGAAGGGCAAGAAAGACGATTAACGGGCGCTGAGCCTGTGAAGTCACTTCCGCACCCCCCGGGGCCTCGTGGCTCCGGGGGTTTTTTTGCGCCCGCGCGGGGGCGGGAGGCTATTTCGAGGCCGGGTCGATTCGGGTATCGGGCCGCTTGAAAGATCATTCCCCGTCCCCCGCCAGGAGGTCTCCCCGGTAGGCCTCGATTGGCTGGGGTGGAAGGTGAAACTTCCTGACCTTTGAATGACTCAGCCCCATCGCGGCGAGAGACTCCGCCGTCTTGACGGCGGCGACGACGGGGTCGATCACGGGCACCCCCGAGGCCGCCGTCAGCTCGCGGTCGTAGTCGCAAAGGCCCGCGCAGGCGAGAATGATGACCTCGGCCTGATCCTCTTCGACAATTTTCCTGACCCGGGCGTTGAGGTCCCTTAGCGTGCGCTCCCGGTCGGTGGCCGCCTCCTCGACGTTGATGTTGATGGCGCGGACGGAGGCGCATTTGGCCTCGAATCCGTAGAGGCGGACCAGGTCCTGCTGGTAGGGGATGAACTGCTCGAGCATGGTCAGGGTCGAGAAGCGGTGCCCCAGCAGGCAGGCCATCGCCATGCTGGCTTCCGAGATCGAGCACACCGGAGTTTCGAGAATCTCCTTCAAGGCGTAAACGCCCACGTTGCCGAAACCGGCGAGGACGACGGCGTCCGGCTCCTCGGCGTGGACGCATTCGCGGACGGCCTCGATCATATGGGGAGCGCTCATGTAGTCCCCGTAGGCGCAGTCGATGTTCCGGGTGCCCCCCGGCGAAGTCAGCTCGATGAACTCGGTGGAGGGAAGCGCGCAGCGCCGGGCCGAGCGCATGATTACCCCGGTCACTATCTCGGAAGTGTTCGGATTGGCCACCAGAATTTTCATGAGATTTTCCTCTCGTAATGGTTTTTCCTTTGAAATGGGATTAATAGACGGAGTCCCGTCCGGCCCGCGGCGTGTGAACGATATTCGCATCATAGGCGATTGCGGTTCATGGCGTCGTCCTCTCTGGTGTCAGCCGCCCCGGCGGGGGGCTCGACTCTGGTTTACTCGCTCAGGCTCGTTTTCCGGGGGTGCGGACATTAAGTTTCCCTCAATTTTCCCTATACTATGGCTTCAGGGATTCAACCAAAACCGAAAGGCCGAGTTTTCCGGGAGAGCCCCGGCTGGGAGGAACGGGAATGAAAGCGGTTCGCGTGCACCGGTGGGGCCTTTCGGAGCCCATGCGGGTGGATGAGGTGGAGGACCCCTCGCCCGGGCCCGGGGAGATTCTCGTCAAGGCCGCCGCCGCCGGGGTGAATCCGGTGGACCTCATCATCCGCCTTGGCGAGAGGGCCCACCAGCGGGACTCGGACCTTCCCTATATTCCGGGGCACAACACGGCGGGCGAGGTCGCCGCCCTCGGCGAGGGGGTGGCGGGTTTCCGCGTGGGCCAGCGGGTGTTCGGCCTGGCCTTTGAAAGCTACGCCGGCCTCGTCCGGCTCAAGGCGGGATACGCCGCCGAGCTTCCCGAAACCTACAGCTACGAGGAGGGGGCGGGAATCACCTCGCCGTATTTCACGGCCTGGAACGCCCTGGTGTTCAAGGCGGGGGTGGGGCCGGGCGAGAGCGTCCTCGTACACGGCGGGGCCGGCGGCGTCGGCATGGCCGCGATCCAGCTGGCGAAGAAGCTGGGGTGCCGCGTCTTCAGCACGGTGAGTTCCGACGAAAAGGCGGCGTTTTGCCGGAGCCTGGGCGCCGACGAAACGATCAACTACCGGGAGGAGAATTTTCCGGAGCGCTGCCTGGAGTTCACCGGCGGCCGGGGGGTGGATGTCGTCGTGGACGTTTCGGCCGCCGATAACTTCGACAAGGACCTCGACGCCATCGGGGTTTGCGGGCGCATCGTCGTGCTGGGGGTCGGCATTGGGAAAAGCCCGCGGGCGGAGTTTCGTGTCCCGGCGCTGATGGGCAAGGATGCCGTCGTGCACGGGATGGTGTTCGCCAACCTGTTTCAGAGGGTGCCGGAGCTGATCCGGCGCTTTGTCCCATTGCTGCGCGAGGGGAATTTTAGAATCAACGTGGACCGCGTTTTTTCGATGGCGGAGGCGAACGAGGCGCACGAAGCGGTTCGGGGCGGACAGGTGCTCGGAAAAGTGATCTTGACGATTTAGGGCGGCCTATCTAATTCGGCGTGGCTGTCGCCACCGCCTGTGGAATACGGCGCGGCCATGCAAAAAAGGGGAGGGGAAACGATGACAAAGGGACTTATGGGCGTGGACTGGGAGGAGCGGATCGATTTTCCGCGCATGAGGCGCGAGCGCCTTCAAAAGGCGAAAGACGCGCTGGCCGCCTCGGATGTCGATGTGCTCTTCGTTTTCGCCACCGAGGACTCACGCTATCTGACCAGCGCGCGGAGCCACCTCGGCCCGACCTACTCGAACAAGCTCACGACGGTGCTGGCGGAGGGCCACGAGCCCATCCTCTTCACGATGGACGACGAGTATTGCCGCGAGTCGATGACCTGGATGGACGCCGCGCAGATTCAGGAGCGGGCGATACTGAACGAGCCCGCGGGGGTGCGGAAATGGGTGGACCTGCTGACAGGGCTCATCGGCGGCCTCGACGGTAAAACCGTGGGCGTGGACGTGTGGGACCCGTTCCTGGAGGAGTGCCTCAAGGAGGCGCTGCCCAAGACCCGGTTCGTCAACGGCTATGCGGTGCTCAGCAAGGCGAAGATCATCAAGACCGAGGACGAGATCGCCTGCCTGAAGGTCGCCACCGTCATCACCGAGGCCGCCATGGACGCCGCCCAGGATTTCCTCAAGCCCGGCGTGCGCGAGTGCGAGGTGCTCGCGGCGGCCTGGCACAAGATGACCGCCATGGGAAGCGAGTGGACCCAGTGCGCGAACATCGTCTGCTCGGGTCCCTACACCGCCCCCTACCGCCGCTTCACCTCCGATCGGTATATCCGCCGGGGCGATCCCGTCATCATCGACATCGGGGGCTGCTTCAACGGCTACTGGGGCGATTTCACGCGCACCGTCATCTGCGGCGACATCAGGCCGACGAGCGAGCAGATCGAGTGGCACATGAAGAGCTACAACTCGGTCTGGAACGCCTGCGCCGCCGCCCGGCCCGGCAACACCACCCTCGATGTCTATCAGGCCGCGGAGCCCTACGTACTGAACAGCCTGGGCCACGGCTCGGGGACGAACCCCTGGGAGCCTCCCTTCTTCAGCCGGACGGTCTACGACGCCCCCAAGCCCCTCGAGGCGGGGATGACCTTCAACCTCGAACCCTACGCGGGCAAGAGAGGCGTCGGCGGGTTCCGGCTCGAAAACAACCTCGTCGTCACCGAGGACGGCCCGGACGTCTACACCCCCTATCCCTACGACGAAAGACTCGTCACCGACGTTCACCCGATGGACACCTCGACGGGCCGGACGCGGTAGCGGCCGGCGCACCGGCGAAAACGCGGTTATAAAGAAAGGAGCGGCGCAAATGGTCGTCAAGGCAATACGAAAAAAATCGTGGTTCGCCTATTTTCCCGGGGACTACAGGTGGTCCTTCAACATCATCGCCGCCATGGCCGGCGCATCCTCGGGCGCGTCGGACATCGGTGAGATCGACCAGATCTGCCGCCGCCTCGCCCGGCGGGTCGGCGACGATGCGCTCTGGTTCCGGGAATGGCGCCGCGTGGCGGACCGTCTCCGCAAGAGCGGGCTGGCCGAGGAGCGCAGGGGCCACACCCTTTCGGCCGCCGCCTCCCACCGGCGCGCCTCGAACTACTACCAGATGGCCGACCGTTTCCGCTTTCCCAAGGACAAGGCGGCGCTCGGGGCCTACCGCCTCTCCATCGACTGCTTCAAGCGCTTTGCTCGGCTGACCGAGCGGCCCCTGATCGAGCCGGTGGACATTCCCTTCGAGGGTGGAAAAAAACTCGCCGCCTATTTCGTATCCGCCGAGAACACGCGGAAGGCGAAGCCGCCATCTATTGTGCTCTACAACGGTTTCGACGGTACCAAGGAGATGAGCCTGAACTGGGCGGCGGACGCCTTCACCCGGCGCGGGATGAACTGCCTCATCGTGGACAGCCCGGGCGTCGGGGAGTCCATCCGCTTCAGGAAAATTCACCTGCGCCACGACTACGAGGTCGCGGGCGCGGCCGCGCTGGACTATCTCGAAAAGCGAAAGGACGCGAACGCCCGGCGCGCCGCCATCGTCGCGCCGAGCCTGGGGGGTTACTACGCGCCGAGGACGTCCAGCATGGAGCCCCGCTTCAAGGCCTGCGTCGCCTGGGGGGCGATCTGGGATTATCACGCCACCTGGAGCCGGCGCATCAAGGCCGCCTTCCAGTCTCAGCTTCCGGTACCCGGGCATCATCTCACCTGGAGCTTCAACGTGAAGACGCTCGAGGAAGCGCTCGAGAAACTAGAGGGCTTCCGACTCGACGGGGTGGTGCAGAAAATGAAATGCCCGTTTCTCCTCGTCCATGGAGTCGACGATCAGCAGATACCCATGAAGGACGCGCGCGCGCTGTTCCGGGCCGTGGGCTCGAAGGACAAGACGATGAAGGTCTTCACCGGCCCCGACGGAGGCGCGCAGCACTGCCACATCGATTACATCTCCCCCGTGGTTCATTACATGGGGGACTGGCTCAAGGAAAAGCTCGGGGCCTGATCGGTTTTTTGCCCCGATGAAGGGTGATGAGAAATATTTTCATCGAGGTATTCATTGAACAGGGACCCTGAATTCGGCTGGATTTTTTTGGGAGGAGGTCGGAGATGACATACGAATCGAGCGCGGGGCTGGCTCCGGGGCGCGGCAAGCCCGGCAAGGAAATGCGCAAGGCACAGGGAAAAGGCTTCAAGCTGCTCGGCCACTGCGACTTCGGAGGGCCGCACATGGGCGATGTGATGCAGATCCTTTTAAAGGATCACTATCTCCTCTGCGGCCATATCGGGCTCTCCCGCGCCGGCGTCAGCGTCCTCGACGTTTCCGACTCCCGGAACCCCCGCGTGGTGAATCAGATTCCCGCTCCCCCCAACACCCACAACACCAAGCTCCAGATCTCGGGCGACATCATGATCGTCAACAACGAAAAACACGGCCTCGGGGTACCGACCAAGGCCGGGATCGACATTTACGATATCTCTCATCTCCCCGATCTGCGCCTCATCTCTTTTTTTAACGTCGGTGGCACCGGATGCCACCGGATGTGGTTCATCGACGGGCGCTACGCCTTCCTTCCCGGCGATGACGAGGGATACTGCGACCAGTTCCTCCGGATCGTCGATCTATCGGACCCCTCCCGGCCCGAGGAGGCGGGGCGCTGGTGGGTGCCCGGCATGCGAGATGGCGAAGAGCGCGAGTGGCGCCACATGCACACCCACAAAAAAGACAGGCGGGGCCAGTACGTCGAGACCGAGGGCATCCCCCCCGGCGTCCAGCCCAAGCGGGTGGCCCTTCACACGCCTTACGCCTTCGGCGACCGACTCTACAACGCCTGGTGGGATTCGGGGTTCATCATCCTCGACATCTCGGACATCTCGAACCCGAAATTCATCAGCAATCTCGAACTCCCCCCGGAGGAGAGCGCCTCGACCCACTCGGTCCTCGTCCTTCCGGAGCGGAAGCTCTGCGTCGTCGTGGACGAGTTCGTCGCCTACGATTGCGAGGACATGCGCAAGCAGATACGGGTGGTCGATATCGCCGACGAGCGAAACCCGAAGGTGCTCTCGATGCTGCCCGTCCCCGAGGGGGATTTCGAGGAGAGGGGCGGGCGCTTCGGCCCCCACAACCTCCACGAAAACCGGCCGGGCTCGCTCATCGATCAGGACCACGTCTATCAGTGCTACTTCAACGGCGGCCTTCGCGTCTACGACATCAAGGACCCGCACAACCCCAAGGAGACCGCCCACTACGTCCCCGCCACCCCGAACCGCTCGCCCGTCCACATCGCGATGGGGGTTCACGAGTACGAGGTGGTCCAGACCCAGGTGGACGACATTTATGTCGCGGCCGACGGACGCGTCTTCCTGAGCGAGCGCCTCGGAGGCGGGGTGTGGATACTGGAGAAGGAGTTTTAGGCGGAAATTTTCCGGGAAACGGCCTGGACGTTTTCCGTGAAAATCGGAGTTTTTATGTTTGTTCGAATATCCGGACAGGGCGGGATTCACCACCCACACGATATTAATTGCGTATTAAGCTATAAGTATTTCGAACGGGAGGAATTTCGAGGGATTGAATCGCCCCTGGGCAGCGATGTGAATTTGCGATTGAAAAAAACAAATCATGAACAATAAAAGCCGCGATCTTGTCCTTTTTGTCGTGGACCGCAAGGACTGGGCGCTCGGGACCATGGCCAGCGAGATGGCCGAATCCCTCTCGGGCATCCACGAATCGACGATCCTTTCCGAGGAAGAAATCTCGAACAACCCCTATCGCGCCTGGCGCCTTTCGCGCGAAGCCAGGGTCATCCATTTTCTGGGTCAATATATCGCTAGCGGGTATGGCTGGCTGGGGATAGGGCGGCGCTGCCTCGTCACCCTCGCCCATATCGAGAGCAGTCACATCGGTTTCATCAAGCGGTTGATCGGCATGGGATTCAGAAGATTCGTCGCGATGTCTGAGATGACCGCGGAGGCGGCGCGATCCGCCGGGATTGAGGTCCGGCACGTATGGCGGCCCGGTGTTCCGGTTCCCGAGGAGACTGCGCGCCCCGGCGTCAACGATATTGATCCGTCGCGAGACGCCGTTCCTGTCCTGGGTTTCAGTGGGCGCATGATTCCCGCCAACCGAGACCGGAAGGGTTTGGACCTTTTCGAGTCCGTCGTCACGCAGGTATCCCGCCGGGCGGATATCAAGTTGAGGCTGTGCGGAGAGGGCGGGACGCCGCTCCTCGAAAAGATGCGGGAAAACGGCGTCACCGCCGACCTGGTGACCCCGGGAAACCGGGAAGAGGCCCTGGATTTTTTCCGGACAATCGACATTTACCTTTGCACCTCCCGGTTGGAGGGAGGGCCGTTGCCCGTCATCGAGGCGATGGCGGCGGGGTGCGTTGTCGTTTCCACACGTGTGGGTTTTGTCCCCGAGGTTATCAACTCGGACGAGGTCGGAATTATGTGCCCGGTGAATTCCGCCGAAAGTTTCGATGCCGCCTTGATGGACCTGATTCAAAATCCCCGAAAGCGTATTGAGACGGGAAGCCGCGCCGCCGAACACATCAAACGCAATTGGAGCTGGGGGCATGATCGCGGCAGAATAACTGCCGCCTACGAGGCCGTTGCGAAGGACCCGCCCACCCCCGTCGGATTCCAAATCATCAGGGCCCTGCTTTCCTTCTTGGCTGGAATCATCTTCGCCGGACGGCGAAAACGATAGTATCCCGAGAATAAAGGTTGCACGGACGTTTGGCGGAAAGGCCCGGCCGGCGGATGATGGTTACTTGATCGCGCTTCCCAACTCGAGCCGGTTCACCACGTCCTCGAGATCGAGGCGCTCGATCGTTTCTTTTCTGGGGATGCCCGTTTCGGGATCCCATCCCATCTGATCGTAATACTTTTCCAAAAGCCGCTTCAGGTGGGGGCCCATGGAGGGAGCGCCGGCGGCCGGGCCCTCCGTCGGGCCTTCCATCAACCGGGGGGATACGTCCAGGTCGTCATCTTTTTTAAACCCGCGGCTGAGAGCGGCGAGCCGCATCATGTTGACCACCCGCTCTCCGACCCGCATCGCTTCCTCGGACGTGAAGTCGCTCCACCCAGTCGCCTGGGCGACGGAGCGCGGCGCGAGCTCGACGACATCCTTCACGCCCTGGCAGGCGAACATGCAGACCCCGGTGCAGTCCTCCCATATTTTTTGGGCCTGGGCGGAGGGCACCTTTTCGGTGGGAACCTCCGATGCCGCGTCTTTCGACTGCCACAGCATGGGGTACTCGATCTGGTGCGCGGGTCCGGTTCCGGCGATGATCTGACCGAACAGCGGACCCCACAGCGGCCGCCAGTCGTGCATGTTGATGCCCGCGCCCTTGACGTGCACCAGGAAATCCTCGGCATTTCCGCCAATCGCGGCGGCGGCCTCTTTCATGCCGCCAGCCAGCTTTCCGCCGAAGCCGCGGTGCTCGATCATCTGATCCAGGACCTCAATCGCCGCCTCGAAGTTTCCCCACGTCAGCTCCAGGCCGCCGGTATCCTCCTTCGTGATGATGCCCTTTTCGTAGGCCTCGTAAACCATGCCCAGGATGGGGCCCCCAAACCCCGACTCCATCCCGATGTCGTCGAAGTGATCGGTCATCATCAGGGCCGCGCCGGGATCATCGACACCGAATACCGCGGCGGCCCCCTCGAAAGGCTCTCCTCCCCCGCACAGGCTCACCCGGGTGCCCGCGAATTGCCCCGAGGTGATGCGTACATCGTAGGAGCAGGCAATCGTGCAGTTATAGGAGGGCTGGGGGTCCACCCGCCACCCGGCGCAGGCGTCCATGTATTTTTCCGAAAATTTCCTGCTCCACACGGGGTCCAACAGGTTTTTTCCGGCGGTAATGCCCTGCTCAGACATGACGCCGTGGTGCCGCGTCATTCCGCCGTTGTGCCACAACTTTCCCAGGGGGGCCTTGCCGTCTTCCGAATCGACGAAGAGGTTGTCCTCCCACTGCGTCACGGTTTTGATGAAGTCTTTTGGCTCCGCGACCGGAACCTGTCCGGTGCCGCGCACGGCGATGGCTTTTAATTTTTTGGCCCCCATCAGCGCGCCGGGGCTGCCCTTGCCGGCGCCGTGGTTGCGGTCGTTCTTGATCATCGCGCCGGGCAACATGCTTTCGCCCGCCTGGCCGATGCAGGCGACGCTCATCTCGGCCGAGTCCACGTCCAGTTCCCGCTTGATGAGCCTTTCGGTCTCGCGCGTCCCCTTGCCCCAGTAGGGGCCGGCGTCGCGCAACTCGACCTTGTCGTCGTCGATGAGCAGATAGACGGGTTCCTCGGAAGCGCCCGTCAGGATGATTCCCTCGTAACCGGCGAACTTTAAGAACGCGGCCCAGAATCCATGGGCGAAACCCGCGCCGATGGCGTAGGGAATATCGTAGTGAAGGGACACCACTACGTAGTTCGAGGAGCTGGGCGCCCTTGTGCCGGCGAGCGGGCCGGTCATGAAGATGAGCGGGGTTTCGGGATCGGACGGCTTGGCGCTCGGCGGACACTCCTGGATAAGATAATGAAGGGCCAGCCCCGTTCCGCCGACATACTTCCGAAGGACATCCTCCGGGGGCAGCGGTTCGGTCCAGGTGCGCCGGGAGCTGAGATCGACCCGCAAAACCTTATCTACATAGCCAGTCACCACCTGATCCCCTCCTATGAGTTGAGATCGTTCATGTCGGTTCCCTGATCGCGTCCCGTTTCAAAATTTATCCCCAAATTCATCTCCGGAATTCATCTCCAAATTTTATTCGAAGCCAGGCTGTTTTCGGAAGATTAACTATACGCCATCAAAAGGGAGGAAATCCATGGGCAGGCATACGCCATGGGCATCATAGCCTCCGAAAAAGCCCCTGAAATTGGGCTTCTGAGGCCATCTTCATTACCGGATTTTAATAGATTCTGGGCGGACGAATCCTACGCCGGACGGCCCGGGATCGTATCGCCGGACCGGGGAAGGAAAGACAAACTATTTGACTTCGTCAGTCCAGGAACTTCTCGTCATAGGGGAAGAGGGTGAAGGGCACCGCCCCCTTGTCCGTGATGACCACGTTCTGCTCCAGGCGAACCGCTTGCCCGTCGCCGGGCTCGCCGCTGTAAGTCTCGATGGCCATGTACATGTTCGGCTTGAATTCCGCGGGGAACTCCAGCGAGAACCCCCGGGAGATCCACATTCCCTCGTATAGGGTCAGGCCGATGCTGTGGCCGAACTGGAACAGGCTGCAGGTCTTGTACTTGTCGTCATCGTAGACCGGGAAGTGCTTGGCCGTGTCCGCCGAGGTGTTGCCGGGCCGGGAGGCCGCGATGGCCGCTTCCACGGAATCCATGGTCTCCCTGTAGGCCTTTTTTTCTTCCGGCGTGGGCGAGGCGTCCCCGCAGATGTGTGTCCGAGTCACATCCGCGTAATAGCCCCCGCAGGGGCCGCGCCCCCCGATGTCCGTGATCACGAGGTCTCCCCCGCGAATCGGCTTGTCCGACCACCACCGGGCGTAGGGGTTGGTGTTGCCGCCCGAGGCCACGCAGAAGGCCTGGCCCTCTTCGAATCCCCGGTCCGTGAAGAACTTGATGATGTTCCCGGCCAGCTGGCTCTCCGTCAGTCCCGGCCGGCGCAGCCACTCGTTGCGGATCATGTCGAAGCAAGAGTCCGTGATAGCGGCAGAGATTTTGCAGCATTCCAGCTCGTCCACCGTCTTGATGAGCCGGGCCTCGGACATGGCGGGCCAGGCGTTGACCAGCTTCACCCCGGCCTCCTCGAAGGCGGAGTGAACCCACATGTCCATGATGTCCACGCCAATCTTCTCGCCGAACACCTTCCGCTCCTTCAGCAAATCCACCACGCCGGACACCATGTTCCGGGCCTGCCGCTCCGTCGCCCCCTCGGACCAGGTCCAGGTGACGGCGGGCTTGATGTTGCCGTACATCCAGGGCGAGTTGAGCTTTGCCCGCTCCATGTCAGATCCCACTGTCTCGAACAACACCGGCTCGCTGCCCCGGCACAGCACGGTGTAGCGGATGAAAATGTTGTATTTCCACATCCCCTGGTAGACGCCCGTGATGTAGCGCACGTTCGCGCCGTGGTAGAGCACCATGGCCCCGAGGCCGTGCCGCTCCATCGCCTCCTTCGCCCGGGCCAGCCGCTCCTTCCGCATCCGGTCGAAATTTATCCTCGGCTCCCAGTCCGCCCCCGTGATGCTGTACAGCCGCCTCGGGGAGTAGTGATGCGGGTCACCGATGTAGGAGTGATCCAGCCCCGACTTTCGGATCTCGATGTCACCTGGATTTTCCATTCAAGTTTCTTCCTTTCCTCTTGGGCTCAAGAAGCCGCCGAAAGAGCTTTGAAAAAACGCATCGCGGGACAGGACGTCAAAGCCAGCGCTCCTCATCGGGCGCCTTGGTGACGCTCCAGTCGATATTCTCCCACGCCGCCTTCATCGCCCTGATCGGAGGCTGCAACGGATATCCCCCCGGGGAAAGGGGCTGCGTGCAGAAGGCCAGCATGGAGCCCAGGACGGGACACACCACTCGCCCGATCTTCGAATGCTCGCCGTGGCTCATCATGATGAAGGAGATCCCGAGTGCCTCCTTGATCTCCAGCGTGGCGCGCATCGAGTCCAGCAGGTCCTCGTAGCTGGTATTCACGCTGACCACCTTGGCGATGTCGGCCCCCCTCGCCTCCATCTCCTTCGCCATGGACACCGCCTCCTCCACCGAGAGATGGACCCGGGTGTGCGCGCACATCAGCACCTCGCCACCGAGTCGGTGCACCTCCTCGATTATCTCCCGCTGGCGCTGGATCGCGGCGGGGTCCGTCGTCCAGTCCCTTGGTTTCGAGGATCGGTCGAGGGAGTACGCCCTGGCCTCCTCGCTCCACTCGGGGGGGCCGGAGGAGGGATCGAACGCATCCGCCTCCAGATCGATGCCGCTCGCCCCCCAGCGGACGGCGTTGAGGAGAAGCTCGAACCGCTCCTCCTCCCCCATGTCCAGGGGCGCTTCGTAGTCCCAGCGGTAGTGACAGACGATGATGGGCTTGACCGTGGACTGAAAAACGGATCGGAGATCCTTCTCGTTCAGGAATTCTTTCCGCAGCATCATGAGATTCATCTCGTAGGCGTCCGTGCCGTCGTAGTCCGAGAGCCGGATGGATCGGATGCTGTCGGTCGGATTCGAGTCCGAGAGGATGGTGCAGATGAACGGCTGA